>PUNZ01000003.1 GCA_003551945.1 Halovenus sp.
CCAGGAACCGTTGAGAGTGCAAGTTGGACACCACGAGCAAGAATGACGACGGCACTGACCATTCCCAGCCCAAGTGCGACCAGAAACGGCATATCCATGGCTTTGAGTTCGTTCCAAAGCGCCTGCCGTCCTGTGCGACGATGAAGTGTTGGGAGATGTCGAAGTGCGCGTGGGTCAAGTGCAGTGATTGCCCCAATCAACCGCTCATATATGCCAGTGATGAGTGCAATTGTGCCGCCCGAAACACCCGGTACAGCATCCGCCGCGCCCATTGCAAGCCCCTTCAGGTACGTGATGAGGAGTTCCCGGACGCCGACGGTGGTTGTCGTAAGCGACGGGTCCCGGTGGTCTGGTTCAGCAGTCACGGCTAGTGATCACCCACACTTGTGAGACACGGCACAGGTCGGCTCATTAGGATGGGACAGTGCCAGCGTGCGAATAAGTATTTGCATGCTTGCAGGAGGCGAGTGGAGTTGAGTATCGTTAGGCACCGAATTCGTCGCTGGTAACTCTGACAGTCAACGTCTCATCGACCGGTCGGAGGTCGTACGCTGGAACCGACTCACCCGTTCTCGTGACGAGCATCGGTTCAACGAGCCGTGGCGGTTCTGGTAGCTCATCGTATCCTGGCGCATCCTGTTCCGCACTGTCGACGACGGTTGTCTCTTCGTTGTCGTCACCGCTGCCGTCATGTTTGCGTGAACTGTCTGATTCGGTTGACTCTTCAGTTACTTCAGCAGCTTCCGTCGCAGTCTCTGGGTACTCAAGCCCGTAGATTTTGAGAAAGCGTCCGCTTTCTTCGGGTGCAAGCTGGTCGTCACGGATGGCAGCAGCCACCCCGCGAGAGAGCCACTCATCTTCGGAGACAGAGGGTTCATAGATGAGAACGTCCTCAACAAAGCGAATCAGATACCAGTTGAGGTCATTAAGCAGCGAGACTGCTGCGCCGAGACTGACTGTTTCGACGGCAACCGAATTCTCGAACGGCTCCCGCAGGTCGTACGCTGCCAGCGCATTGCGGGCCGTCTCCCGAGAAAGCAACTCGTACTGCAGGTGAATGTCCTCGTCGCCAACCAGACAGACACGGGCCATACGGTGACAGTATACCGGATGGTGCAAAGCGGTTTCGTCTTTGCAAGTACTGGTTGCGTTTTTTAGATGATTCTGTGTCTACGCACGCATGAATTCTTCTGCGTTTACGAGACGGGCGTTTGCAACAGCCTCGCGTGCTAGCTCTGCGATATCATCTGGCTCGGCGTCGCACACTACTGACAAAGAGGGTTTCGTCGCCGGTCGGTCAGGAGCGACTCGATTACAGCCAGCGCTGATTGTCGAATCTCGATACGTCCCGATAGCTTTCGCTTTGTCGACAATTTCGGTCTTATCAAGCGTTACAAGCGGCCGGATGAGCGGAAGCGTCGTGACTTCGCTTGTCACGGAAAGCATGGCGCTGGTCTGACTTGATTTCTGTCCGATGGATTCACCAGTGACGATACCAACAGCCCCAACGTCCTCGGCAATCAGTTCCGCAATTCGAAACATGAACCGTCGAAGAACGGCCATTCGCAGCGAATCTGTCTCCTCAACGATGCGGGTAATACCCGGGCCACCCGGTACGACACGAACTGGGTGGTGCCAGTTAGGTGCAAACTCCGAGAGCCGCTCTGCAGTTTCGAGTGCACGAGTTCGGTGGTCAACGCCGCCGTACTCGCCGAGGTCAATATAAACCGGGTATACCGGACATCCCCGTTTCATGACCGACCACGCTGCCACTGGCGAGTCAATACCGCCGCTGAGGAGAGCAACCATCGGTTCCTGGCTTCCGACCGGAAGTCCACCAGGACCTGCACGTTTGTCGAGAAAAACATAGGCATCGTCTTCTCGACACTCGATAAACAGTGTCGTATCTGGCTGTTCAAGGTCAACGGTAGGAGTGTGTTCCTGCTCTTGCAGCGCTTCAATGACCGCGGCACCACCGTTGCGCTCTAACTCCGTGCTCGTAAACGGATGGACCGCTTTCTCGCCCGCTCGCCGTGCACGGACAGCGAATGTCCCGGTGTCGATTGCCTCCGCTGCTGTCTCTACCAACTTGGCTTTGATGGCAGCAAGTGTCGCGTCCGTCCGCACCGCCTGACTTGCAGAAACTACGCCGGGAACCTGTGTAACCGTCTCGGTCACCGATTGAATACGTTCCGGGGTTGTCTCTACGTACAATCTCGTCCGCTCGCGTCGAATCACATCTGGGATGCCCGACGCTCTGAGGACACTCGTCAAATTCTGTTGGAGCAGTTGCTCGAGTCGCTGTTGTAACTGCGAACTTTTAACCCCAATTTCGCCGTATCGAATCAGGACGGTGTCCGCGCCGGGCGGGTGCATACCGTCGATTGATGATGCCGGGTATAAATAACCGCGGTTCGCAATCCACTCTCTGGAAGTGGTTTTTTCTAGAACGTCGAGAGTTCGTCTTCAATAACGCGTTGGGTGATACCGGTAACGTCTGCAAGTTCCCGGTCGATAATCTCGGCGATGTCGTCTCTGAGTTCGTCGAGTTCGCTGCCGTCTTCGGTGATAACCTTCGCATCCGCGACGTGTGGATGGTCAATTGGCTGGCCAATCTGACTCAACAGGCGCATCTGGAGCTGTCGAATCCCATCAACTTCCGTTGCAACGGATTCGGCAATCTCCGTACTCAGCAGATTGTAGATTTTTCCGATATGGTTGACCGGATTCTTACCGCTCGTTGCTTCCATACTCATGTGCCGGTTTGGCGTGATGAGGCCGTTTGCCCGGTTTCCTCGTCCGACCGACCCGTCATCACCCTGCTCCGCACTGGTGCCGGTTGTCGTCAGATAGATCGCGCCCTCGTCGTAATTGTCTGCCGTGTTAACGTGGACTGTGACTTCCCGGTCAGTATACTCTGTCGCAAGGTCTGAGACAGCGGTTTGCACGTTGTCAACGGCCGTCTTGTAGGCATCCATGTCAGGGATGTATTGGTCAACCATCGCAGCGGCAACAGTCACATCGATGTGGTCGCCTTCCCGTTTCCCCATGACCTTGATATCCTGGCCAACCTCCGGATTATCATCCGAATACGCTCCGTTCAGATACTGCTCGGTGTTGAGCACAATCTGTTCGGTTTCGGTCAACGGGGCGTGGCCTACACCATAACTCGTATCATTGGCCATTGGGACGTTCCCATCTTCGCCGAAGACACTCTGAAGGTCACCGCTTCCCTCCCCAAGTTTGACGTCAACAATAACGTCAGTGCCCACGTCGAGATGCGGAATCTGCTCGTCCAGATATCGCCGTGCCGCCTCCAATGCAACTCGCTCAGTCGGGATTCGCTCTCCTTCATACTCTTTGGTTGCCCGACCGACAACAAGCAAATAGATTGGTTCGAGCATCTCGCCGCCACCAAATGCCGGAGCCGCGGTTCCAGCCACTAACTGTGTCTCATCAGTATTGAAATGAAGGAGTGTGCCAAATCGGTCGAGATAGGTCTGAGCAAGCGCTCGTGCGACTTGCTCAGCAACGCCATCACAGATAGAATCTGGGTGACCGAGCCCCTTACGTTCGACAATCTCAACATGTTGGTCTTCCACTGCCCGCCCGCTCGCATACTGTACGTGAATGTTCCGGTCGCTCATTACCCTCAGATTCGAAACGGCGGGGTCTATAACTTTCGAAAACAAAATAGTCAGTTAAAATAACCAGAAGTAATTGGGCTACCGTTACTGGAAGCCGATACGACCGCCACGACGGTAGTCTGGATCCGGCCCACCGCCGCGGAACTCCTGTTCCATTTCCTCGTAATACTCGCGGATATCGTCGGTAATAGTCGGTCGAACGTTCTCCATTGCCTTTCTGAAGTGTTTCATCCCAACTTCTTCTGCGTCTTCATCCGCGCGCAAAGCCTCGATTGCGGCCTCTCTTGCAATGCTTTCGAGGTCTGACCCGACAAACCCGCCGGTGAGTTCAGCGAGCTCTCTGAGACTCACATCCGGACCGAGCGGCATATCGTCGGTGTGGATTTTGAGGATTTGCTCGCGACCGGATTCGTCCGGTTCACCAATCATGACCAGCCGGTCAAAGCGCCCTGAACGAATGAGTGCAGGGTCAATCATATCTGGGCGGTTCGTGGCCCCGATAACCATCACTTCTTCCATCTCTTCAAGCCCGTCCATCTCCGTCAGTAACTGATTGACGACGCGCTCGGAGACATTTGACCCAACATCGCCACCGCGGCCGGGCGCAAGCGAATCAAGTTCGTCAAAGAAGATGACTGTTGGTGCGACCTGTCGTGCTTTGCGGAAGGTCTGGCGGATGGCCTTCTCGCTTTCACCGACCCACTTCGACAGCAGTTGTGGACCCCGCACGCTGATGAAGTTTGCATCCGTCTCGTTGGCGACGGCTTTTGCCATCAGCGTTTTGCCCGTACCCGGTGGCCCATAGAGCAAGACACCAGACGGTGCTCGAATCCCCATACGCTCGAAGCGCTCTGGGCTGTTCATCGGCCATTCAACGCTTTCTTGCACCTCTTTTTTGGCACCCTCAAGGCCACCGACGTGGTCCCAGTTGATTTTCGGGAGTTCAACGAGCACTTCGCGCATCGCGCTCGGTGAGACCTCACCAAGCGCCCCTCGGAAGTCCGCCCGTTTGATTATCATCCGGTCGATGAGACTCGGTGGGATATCTTCCTGGTCAAGGTCAATTTCAGGCAAGTAGCGACGGAGCGCTTTCATCGCCGCCTCCTTCGTCAGACTCTCGATATCCGCCCCAACGAACCCATGGGTTTCCTCAGCGAGTCGGCTGAGCGCAACGTCATCTGAGAGTGGCATACCCCGGGTGTGAATCTGGAGAATTTCTTCGCGACCGGTCTCGTCGGGAACGCCAATCTCAATCTCACGGTCGAACCGACCAGGTCGACGGAGGGCAGGGTCAACGCTGTCCACACGGTTCGTCGCGGCAATGACGATAACCTGTCCACGTGATTCGAGCCCATCCATCATCGTCAACAGTTGGGCAACAACGCGCCGTTCAACCTCACCCGTCACATCCTCCCGTTTCGGTGCAATGGAATCGAGCTCGTCGATGAAGATAATGCTCGGCGACTCCTCGCTTGCGTCTTCGAATATTTCGCGGAGTTGTTGCTCGGACTCACCGTAGTATTTTGAGATTATCTCCGGACCAGCAATGGAGAAAAAGCTGGCGGAGGTTTCGTTTGCGACCGCTTTTGCCAGAAGGGTCTTTCCGGTCCCCGGCGGCCCATGGAGGAGAACACCCTGAGGCGGCTCAATGCCGAGCTTTTTGAAAATCTGTGGATGTTTCATCGGCAGTTCCACCATCTCCCGAACCCGCTGAATTTCCTTTTGGAGACCACCGATATCCTCGTACGTGATGCCACCACCAGTTTTTTCGTAGCCCGAAATGGGCTCTTCTCGGAGTTCAACCTCAGTATCTTCGGTGATGAGGACGACTCCTTCTGGTTCAGTTTCGACGCCAATAAGCGGAATTGCCTGTCCCGGCGACCGCATAAATGGGTGGTTCGTCGAGGACATCACTGGGACGATGTCGCGTTCGACAACTGGGCGTTTGAGAATCTGTCGTTTGACCATCCCAGCCGCATCGCTCCCGAACTGAACGCTTGCTTCCTCTGGTGGTGCAAGGACGAGTTTTTCTGCCTTCTGTGCCTCTGCCTTTCGAATCTCGACCCGTTCACCGATACCCACATCTGCGTTCTGTCGAGTGAAGCCATCGATACGAACCGTGTCCGTGTTCCAATCCTGACGGTCAGCGCGCCAGACCTTTGCAGCGGTCGTATCTGCACCCTCAATCTCGATGATATCGCCGGGCGACAGTTTCAGATGCAACAGCGTATCGGGGTCGAGGCGGGCGATTCCGCGACCCGAATCGTTGGGGTACGCTTTCGCGACCTCCAGTTGGACTTCATTCATAGTAGAGTGTGATACTGTTACTCAGGGATGGCCGGAGATATGCTTTATGCTACCGGCGGGGAGTCGGGTATTGTCAACTAGTCACACACTATTTAGTGTGTGGCGTAGATGAGAATGACCGAAAGAACTCTGTTGCAAGCCAGTCTAACCTTATTTATGAGCACCAAAATTCTCGTCCCGTATGATTATTCAGAGCATGCTGAGGCCGCGCTTGAGTATACGCAGCGTGTCTATCCAGACACACCCATTGTGTTGTTGCACGCTGTCGAGCCGTTTGCGGACCACACCGCAGCAGGCGGGTACGAAGACCACCGGTTCGAGCAGATGATGGAAAACGCCGAGAAAGACTTGACCGCTGTCGCCGAGGACGCACCAAACTCGGACCAAATTGATGTGCAGGTCATCTACGGTCGTCCCTCAGCGGTAATTCTTCGAACCCTGCAGGTTGGAGAGGCCGACCGCGTTGTTATGGGCAGCCGTGGCCGGACCGGTGCAGCACGAATTTTGCTCGGAAGCGTCGCAGAAACGGTTGTCAGAAGGGCCGCTGTTCCAGTGACAGTAATCCGGACGGACAACCCACGCGAACAACCAGACCGAGTACTCGTCCCGTATGATGGCTCGACGCAAGCAATGAACGCACTGCGGTTGGCGTTCGATGAGTTCCCGGACGCGACGGTAACAGCGTTGTATGTCCTGTATCCAACACAATCCACGCGGCTACCAAAACGAGAGACGGATGAGCCGTTTGCTGTAATCGAAGACTGGGCAGAGCGCCGGACAGAGCACGCAGAGAAAGTACTCGAAAGCGCAACAAGGATCGCTGAGAGCCAGGATAGTGAGGTTGAGACGGTTTACTTTGATGGGAAGCCAACGGAGGTTATAATCGCCCACGCCGAAGAGACAGGAATTGAGCACATCGTCATCGGGTCGACCGGGCGAGATGGCCTTGGGCGATTACTCCTCGGAAGCGTCGCAGAGACAGTTGTTCGGCGGGCACCAATTTCTGTCACTGTAACAAAATAACTCCCGGAGAAATTAAGAGGCGGGGCAGAAGAGGGTGAGGTACAGGGGCTATATGTATGACTGCCGATAATCCGGGGGACCGCACAGAGGGACTCGAAGCACCCCATCGTGAGCAAACGGGTGATGAACACACAAGAAACTGGCACGAAAATGGAACGGTTGGGGGATATGCCGACCTCGTCGAGCAGGCTGAAGATGGTCTGTATCTCATCGATAGTGCAGGGACTTTTACGTTGGTCAACCAGGCGTTCGTTGAGTTAACTGAGTATGAGCGAACTGAGTTGGTGGGTGCTGACCCGACGCTCGTCCTGGGGGAGGCCGACTTTGCTGAGTTCAACCGAAAAATTCAGGCCGTAATGCGGTCAGACTCTTCCGCAGGTTCGATTTTGACGACCGTCGTTACGAAGTCAGGACAACACAAACCGGTCGAGGTTCGGTTCAGTTTACGAGAGACCGAGGGTGGTGAGTACGGGGGGCTTGCGGGTGTCGCACGCGATATCCGTGCGCGCCGGCATCGTGAACAGAAACTCGATGTACTGAGTCGCGTCTTGCGGCATAACGTCAGAAATAAGCTCAATCTCATTTTTGGTCACGCATCGATTCTCAAAGAGTCTGACAACGAACAGTATCACCGAGCAGCAGAACAGATTGAGAGCGCGGCATCAGAGCTGATGAGCCTGAGTGAGAAAGCACGAACCGCACAGACGGAAGTGGGATTCAATCCCTCTGACGATTATCAGACTGACTTGGTCGAGTTAACGGAGCATCTAGCCGTCAAGTTCCGTCGGGAGTATCCAGCGGCTCGCATCAAGACCAGCCTCCCCGAAGAAGTTGTTGCGGATGTCCCGGAATCATATCGAATTGCCGTTTCGGAACTCATTGAGAATGCCATCGAACACAATCTGGAGTCACAACCACTCGTTCGGATTCAAGTGACAGCGAATGACAGCACAATCCAGACCGTTGTCGAAGACGAGTGTCCGCCAATCCGTGAGAGCGATATCGAAGCTATCAACACTGGACAAGAGACACCACTCGTCCACTCTGTTGGGATCGGTCTTTGGTTGGCAAACTGGGTCTCGGATACCGTTGGTGGGAGACTACAGCTAGAGCGGCGAGAAGACGGAGCAGGGAACAGAGCGACGATTATTCTGTATGATACTGGACGATAGCTGACCGACGCGTTACATATATCCGAGGTCGCGGAGACGCTCCATTAAATCCTCTTTGTCCTGTGCCCGACCAGCACGCTCAGTGGTTCGTTCAAGGTCCTGATGCCATGCGGGTTGTGTTGCACTGCGCTCTGTACTGACCTCGCTTCCCAGGGAGCGAAAGCCGTCAAAGTATTTGGGTGAGACGGGGATATCATCGACAGAGAGGTCATTTGGCAGGTCATTCGAATCAGCCGGGACATGACCGGTGGGATAGCCATCGACACTTTCAGGAACGATAACATCCCAGAAGGCATCCCAGACAGCAGGTTCATCAAACTGCAAAATAGGTTGGATGCGGTCATGTGGCGGGTAGATATCCGGGTCATGGCGCGGTGAGAAAAACGTCTCAGCTGCACGGGCATCCTGTTCATCCCAGCGGACACCTGAGAAGATACCGTCGATATCGTACTGTTCAAGCGCATTGTTGAGTGCAACAGTCTTCAACAGATGATTTCCGACGTAGGTATCAAGCAAGAATGGAAACGACTCCTCTTCGTATTCCAAAAGCGTCCGAACGTGGTGTTGGTTTTGCTCGTTAAGGGCTGCAATTGGAATATCATCACCAGGCGTGATTGTATTGTTATCAACATACCTGCCCACGTCCTCGTTTTGGGCATAGATGAGTTCAGTCTCCCACTCGTCTGCCCAGTGAGCGATAAAATCATGAACGGCATCGAAGTGCTGGTAATGGTCGATGAAGATTGCGGGCGGGAGGTCATAGCCAAACTCTTCAGCAACTTCGTTGAGGATATACAGAACGAGCGTCGAGTCCTTTCCACCCGTCCAGAGAACTGCTGGCCGTTCATAGGTTTCAAGCCCTGTTTTTGTGACCGCAACAGCCTGTTCGAGTTTAGCCTCTAGCGTTGGATAGTCTGAGGGATCCTCATTCGTTCCAGCCGAGTAGTCGACACTGACGTACGAGGGGAAGGAAGTACTCATTTCTAATTATATCTAATTATAGATTTGGTTATAAGGGTTTGGGGCAACACAGAGATAGCTCTCGTCGGGAAAACAGTCGGTTAGAAGAACCGCAAGCGAACCTACCTCCCGGTATCGTATTTGTACGTTACCTCGTCCGGGTCGATACCAAAATCTTCCGGCGTCTCTTCCGGTTCTTCTTGTTCACGTTCCGGGTGAGCGCCTTTGAAGGCATCGCGGAGATGCTGTGGCATCCGAAACCGCTCAGGGTCAACCTGCAGTGGGACAGCATCAGGGTCAAGGTCCGCTCGCTTTTCTTCCAGCCTATCCTGCAAAACTGCAGGGAGCTTTTCGGGTGGCAATCGCGTAAATCCAAACTGTGACAGATACTGGTCGGCACTGGTGAGCGAATAGACGACATCGAAATTGCGGTCGCGTGCCGTTGTTACGAGTCGCTCGACTACATGCGCCCCGACGCCCTGCTCTCGCCACTGTTTGAGGACACCGATACTCGTCAGTTCACAAATTTCTCCGTCATCGGTTTTGTGAATCCGAATTCGACCGAA
>PUNZ01000108.1 GCA_003551945.1 Halovenus sp.
CAGGCTGTTCGACACGTTCGATGCCAGGGATGCCCGTGACCCCCATCTGCGCTAGTTCCTGCTTGAGTTTCTGTTCGTCCTCGACGTTCTGTGACAGTTCCATTGCCTGTGCGAAGTTCTTGACAAGCCCACAGTTCGGCCCCTCGGGCGTCTCCGACGGACAGATACGACCCCACTGGGTCGCGTGCAAATCCCGTGCCTCGAAGTGTGGCTGTGACCGGCTGAGCGGCGAGCGCAGTCGGCGAAGATGGCTCAATACACCCATGTAATCTGTCCGGTCGACAAGCTGTGACACGCCGGAGCGGCCACCGACCCAGTTCCCCGTCGCAATTGGGTGTTCAAGTCGTTCGGTGAGCACATCGGAACGAACGACGGTCGAAACCGACAACTGCCGGTTTCGCATGTTCGCGCGTTCGAGCTGGTATTTCACATCGCGTGCCAGCTTGTTGAGTGCGGTCCGGAAAAGGTCGCGCATCAAATCGCCCGAGACTTTCAGGCGTTTGTTCGCGTAATGATCTTTGTCGTCTGCATCACGGCGTTCGAGCGCGAGTTCGAAACATGCCTCAGCCATCCGGCAGAGATAGTACGCTTTGTTAATACGAACATCCTCCTCGTCAACCCCTTCTTCGTGAAGGTGTGGAAGGAGATACCGGTCGATGACGTAGTTTGCACGTTTCAGCTGGTAGTTTTTCCCCTGTCCGGAGGCGACACGCTGGCCGAGCGCTTCAATAGCTTCCTCGGTCGTTTGGACCTCGGCCGCCTCAAGGTTTTCCAGCATGAACTTCACGATTTCTGGGTCTTCGCTCACCCGGTGGACAATCTCCTCGTCGGATTCGAGGCCAAGTGCCCGAACGAGCGTCACGAAGTTGACGCTCCCTGAAACGGATGGGAACGATACTTCGAGGATGCCGTTTCGAGTTCGCTCGGTCAGCACCAGTGCGCGGTAGCCACGACGCTGTGAGAAGGTCTTTGCGACCTGAATCTCGTCGCCGTATTTCGTGTCCGTCTCCGCGAGGATTTTGTTCGGAGCAAGGTCCTCGCTGGTCATCAAGACGCGCTCGGAACCGTTGACGATGAAGTACCCGCCAGGGTCTGCGGGGTCTTCGCCGATGTCGATGAGTTCCTCGTCGGTGAAATTCGCAATATTACACTTTTTCGAGCCGACCATGATTGGCATGCGGCCAATTTTTGTTTCGGTCTGGTCGACGACCCGTTCTTCTTCCTCCTCGCCTCCTTTGATGACGGCCATCTCCATGAAGACGGGAGCCGAGTAAGTGATGTTGCGCAGCCGTGCCTCCTGTGGGTAGAGCAGTTCCTCACTGCCGTCTGCCTCCCGGACACGTGGGGTAACGACACGGATATCCCCAAGTTCGACGTAGACTGGCTCTTCGCCTTCTTTGTCGCCGATATCGGTGTCGATGGTTGCCTTCTCGTCGACAACTTCCTGCATGCCGCGTTCGAGGAAGTTGTTGAACGAGCGGAAATGATGGTCTGCGAGGCGGTCCCGTGAAAAATACTCCCGTGAAATTGTTCGTTTATCCTGTATATCCATTATTCCACCACCAGCCGGTATACTATTGCCTGGTCCGTTGTCCGTGAATCACGAGTGATTTGGATGACGTCACCGACGGTCGCCTCGTCGGGTAACGCCGGGTCACTCCGTTTGATCTTCGGTAAGTCTGTTTTTCTGATGTTATACTCCTCCAGCACGTCCTCAAGAGCCTCCTCATCGAGGACGGAATGGTCAGGTACGAGTTCGTGGTTGCTTACGTCTACCATGTGTTGAGTTGTGGGCTAAGAACTGTTCGAGATACTACAGTACGTTATCCACGGCGGCCATATAACGCTTACCAAATGTCGCCGGGCATAGCTACTCGCCCCCGGCGCCCCGGGAGAATGAGATGAGTCCTCGTACCATAGAATGCGGCACCAAGGTATAAAAAGACTCGCGTCCCTGGCCGATTGCTTTGGAAAGCCTTAATACCCAAACCCGGATACGAGGTAATGCGAAGCAAGCCCGGGTGGTGTAGTGGCCTATCATACGACCCTGTCACGGTCGTGACGCGGGTTCAAATCCCGCCTCGGGCGTATTTTCCCGAACGTAACTCCCCTAGCGAGGCGTTTCATCGCCGAGCGAACGTCACGTTCGGGAAATCGCTAAAAGGGATTTGGACCCTGACAGTCGCGAGCACGTCTGGCTTCGGTTCAAATCCCGCCTCGGGCGTACTTTTTCGACGAACAATCTCAGCGAGCACCGCGCAGCGTGTGCGAGCACAGCATGAGTCGAAAATACGTAAAGAAGGGATTTGAATACAAACAGTCGCATGCCCGCGCAGGCCGGAGGCCGAGCAGGAACGTCTGTGCACGGGTTCAAATCCCGCCTCGGGCGTATTTTCCCGAACGTAACTCCCCTAGCAAGGCGTTTCATCGCCGAGTGAACTCCGCGTTCGGGATATCGCGTAACAGCGGAATTTGAACCACACAACGAGCGAGCCATGCGAGCGAAGTTGTACCGGGTTCAAATTCCGGGCGGTGCACTCCCTGCGGTCGGTTACCACCCGACTTCTCACTCGCAGGGCTCGTGAGAATCCCGCGAGACAGAGTCTCGCGTAGCTCGCAAACCACAGGTTTGCTCACTCCCGCCTCGGGCGCTTTCTTTGATTCCAACTACGCGGAGGTTCATCACTGCGTACACTCTAGAATCACTGGGCTACCTACCGGGAGAAGAACACACAGAGTTACAGCACCAAGTCACCCAACCGGCTTACCGTCCTCAGTTCGGGGCGCAATCTGGTCAATAAATTCCTCGACGGAGGGTTCACTAACCGTCACGTATACCGCAATATCACCAAGCTCACCGGGCTCGTCAACGTTGAAATTCACAACGGCTTCGAAGGCAGCCTGCTTTTTGATGCGAAATGAAAACGAGTCGCCCTGTTTCGTCTCGAAAAAGACTCCACGCGCTGTATCGAGAATGGCCTGTCGGTGAAGCAACTCCGAAAAGTGCTCAAAGTCGTGGACGGTCGCCGTCAGTTCGCCGTGGCGATACTCCGGCGAAGCGGTTGGAAAAATGTTTTCCATCGCATCCGAGACGCGGTCAGTTACTTCCGTATCGTACACCGGCGCAGTGAGTTCGGCATCAATCGAGTATATCATGGCTGAAAGGCGTGAGAGTGCTCAGTTTTGTTCAGGAGGGATGGTATCGGTGGTCAGGAGCGCTCGAATCTCCTCACGGAACGACTCCAGGGTGCTGGTATTTTCGATGGTTCGGTCGGCGTGGTCGATAGCGACCCCCATGCCAAACGCAAGTTCCCGCTCGTCGCGTTCGGTCAGCGACTCACCACCGTCGTCTACTCCGGCATCGCGTCCGCGAAGGTCAAGCCGCTCGGCACGGAGTTCAAACGGTGCGTGAATGCTGACAAGCGTAAACGACTCGCCAAATGCTGACTCAAACGTTTCAACTTCGACATCCGAACGGATACCATCCACGACGACTGTCTCATTGTCGTCGAGTGCATCACGAATCATCGGGAGGGACCGCTCGGCAATCGCTGCTGGGCCGTTTTCCTCGCGGAGGGCTTTAGCAACAGCCCCGTGTTCGGTTGCAGGGTCAAGTTCCCTGTCACGGCACTCCGCGCGGATGACATCGCCCATCGTCACCACAGGGATATCGAGTTCACGAGCCACCGCAGCGGCTTCGCTTTTGCCGCTTCCGGGAAGACCGACGATACCGATAACGTTCATCGACCGTTGCTTTGCCGACCCGGCCAATAAGCACTGCGTTCGATAGCGACGCCAAAACAGCCGCGCTGAGCGGTCCGTAACCCGCTGTTTATTATTCGCGCACGCCTATTTGTACGCGCGCAATGCACACACGATGACAGTCGACACCGCTGCTATACGAGCTGTATTCTACACGGGGTTACGACTGTTCATCCACTCAAACCTCCTTATTTCGCTGGCGGCAACAGGGACAGCCGTCTCAACGATGGTTCTTGCTGGGCTCTCGCTCGACCCGCTTGCGCTATTTATCGTCTTTGCCGTAACGCTCTTTGTCTACTCGTTCAACCGGCTTGCTGACCGAGCGGAGGACCAGCGAAACCTACCCAAACGAAGCGCGTTTATTGACCGCTACGGAACACAGTTGTTTGTCCTCGGGGCACTCCTCTATCTCCTCGCGATAGGCGTTGCAATCGTCGCCTCTATCCCCGGAGCACCGGCGATGATAATCCCACTGGCAGTCGCCGTGTTGTATTCGGTTGTGGGCCTCAAACGCATCTTGCTGGTTAAGAATCTGCTTGTCGGTCTTGCATGGGGCCTGATACCGCTCGGTGTCGGTGTCTACTATGGCGTGCTATGGACAGTCGATATCCTGTTTCTGTTCGCGTTTACCACGGTCATGTTGACGATCGCGGCAGTGGTCTTTGACATCAAAGATATCGAAGGCGATAGAGAAGAAGGTGTGCGGACGATTCCGCTGGTTGCCGGCGTCAGAGAAACCCGGTTGCTCGCTGCAGGCGCAACAGGAGTCGTTGGCGCAGTTGTTCTGCTTGCTATCATCGCTGGGCCGCTTGGACCGCGGTACGGCGCACTGTTGCCGTTCACTGCCTATGTCTTCAGTTACAGTCTAGTGGCAACCGAAGACCGGACCGTCCTGTTTTATGGAGGGGTTATCGACAGCGAACACATCTTCCTTGCAGTACTGTTGCTCCTGAGTGAATACGGCATGTAAATTGGAAACGATGAGAGAGGCCCCTCAGATAGCCAAGAATGTTCCAATCAACCATTTTGTGGCGACAGCAACAAGTGCCGATATCCAGGCCAGCAGTACAAAGTGCATATAGGAGTTGACCTTGTGACCGCCATCGACAGTTCGAATCATCAACGCCGAGAGGAGCGCAGAAAACATGATAATCACAATTAACAGAAATTCAATCAGGGGAATGTTGTACACTTCCGGGTTGATAAGCTGGCCAGCATCGAACCCGGCACCGGGGTCAAGCTCCAAATCTTCCATTTCTGAAAGGATACTAACAACTTCGAGCCCGATGAAAAACGCAAACGTTGCAGCAGCAGTAATCCCGTACAACAGGCCAATAAGCGTCGTGGTCGCCTGTGCCCGCATCTGTCGGAGTTGCAGGACTTTGTTCATGTTCTCAGAGATAAGCTCGCCGAGAAGTTTCGGCTCCCCACCGAGTTCGCGGCCCATCAGGTACATCTCGCTGAACGTCTGGATGAGGTATGAACGACAATCTGCCGTGAAGTACCGCCACGCCTCCGTAGCCTCAATACGCATGTTCAACCGCTTATACAGGTCGTTGATATTTTGCGTGAGCGGGCCAAAGTCCTTCTCACGGAGCGTCCGAAGGACATCCGAACTCGTGGACTGTTTGACTGATTCAGTTGTCCCGAGCGCCCTGATAAAGCTGGGGAATGATTTATCCCGTTTTTTGACTCGGCGCTCGGCAAGGTTGAGCACGATGCCCGGAATAATCAGCGGTGTCACAGGGATAACAGCATAAAAGACAAGCGGGAGTTCGTCGCCAACAAACGGGATAAGCATCTCAAGCGTGACTGGACTTACGTTGAACAACCCGCCAAGAGAAATTACAAACAATAGCACGGTCAACACAACGCCAATGACGAAACTTTGTTGAATGCTTCGTTCGACAGTGGATGGCCGGTCCTCCGGGTGGTACCAGACAGGGTCATACGGCGACATCGAGCGAATGCCGAGGAAAAACCCGGTCTGTACGAACACGTACAGCAAAATAACGGAGCTGACCGTCAGCGTTGGGTCGGTCCCGGTCAAAATCGGCAACACGACGGCAAAGACGAGTGCAAACGTCATCGAGAGAATCATCGAGAGATAGAGGTCCTTGAGGACATCGAGGTTATCAAGCGTCGACTCGTAGGTGGTTGTATAGTTCTGGATAATCTGGTCTTGTTCGGTTAACAGATAGTCTCGGAGTGACTGCCCGGCGTTGACTGTGTAGGCGAGTCGCTCCAGGAAGTCTGCGACCGTCTCGCTCGGAACTTCCCGCGCCCGTCTGTGACACGCATCATCAAGGCTCTGGTTCCACGTATCGACTAGCTCAACGATACGTCGCATTTCCGTTGCGAGTTCGCCGTACTCCTCTTCGGCAGCGAGCGTGCGAAACACCTCCATCCGGTCGATATTGGTCGTCGACAACACCGTCATATGCGTCACCAACAGGTGAAAGCGGTTGTTTAGCTGTCGTTTTCGCTGACTGAGCAGAATTTTTGGATAGAAAACCGCTGAGAAGAATGCAAGCAACCCAAGAAGCGGAACCGGAATCCGGATTGAAAGAGGCAACGGAATAAATGCCGCAACGACAACGGTGCCGAGAAAGAATGCAAGCGATGGGATAAGGATGAACGTCACGTACTGCCCCATCGGCATCGACATTCGTCGATACGACTCAAGCAACCCCTGAATGGTCTGAGAAAGCGTGAGATTAATCGTTGCGTTCGAGCCGTCCGTAGACATCAGTCTTGCCGGTGGATATTGAACGGCAGTCCCTCAACACCATCACGCTGGAAGTCCTGGATAAGTTCGTTGACTTCGTGATAGCCGGTGATACCTTCTTGAATCGCACGCTCAATTATCTGCGCTCGGAAATCAACATCATCGTAAATGTCTCGCGTATCCTCATAGCCAAGCAGCGTTGCAATCTGTTCTTCGAGCACATAGGAGTTGTTTCGACCCTGAAAGACGATTTCATCCTCGACAGGGTCCCAGTAAAATGCCTGTCGGGTGACGACACCGTCCATCTCCTTCGAGTACCCCTCGATTTCTTGCACGCTCGTCACCCGACGAAGAACCTTATCGCCCTGTTTGACACGGTTCTGGAACAAAGCCACATCGGCGTTGTCCATGAACGTCTCCGGGACGTTAATCGGGTCACCGGTAAATCGCTGAATCATCGAGACGATGTCGCTCGCGTGGAACGTCAACATGACCGGGTGACCGGTCTGTGCGGCCTGGAACGCCATCCGCCCCTCCTCACCACGAACCTCACCCACGATGATGTAATCAGGGCGTGACCGAAGCGCCGCAGCGACAAGGTCGAACATATCGATAGAACTCCCCTCATCATCACCTTCACGGGTGAGGAGTTGCTGCCACGTGTTGTGTGGCGGGATGACCTCAGCGGTATCCTCTGCGGTGTAAATCTTTGAATCCCGTGGAATAAACGACATAATCGAGTTCAGCGTAGTTGTTTTCCCGGACGCCGTCTCTCCCACAACGAACACCGTTTGTTCGTTCTCCAGACACAACCAGAGGTAGGCCGCCAGTTCAGGGCTCAGCGTACCCCACGCAGCAATCTGGAAGACTGAGAGTGGGATTTCATCACCCTGACGGATGGTCAGCGATGGCCCTTGGATACTCACGTCATCCGAGTAAATGAGGTTGAGACGCGAGCCGTCCGGCAGCGTCGAGTCAACGATTGGGTCTGAGTCGCTTACCGGATCGCCAATTCGCTCACCCATGTTCCGCAGCCACTGGTCAAACTCTGCGGCACTATCCCACTGGACCGTCGTTTGAAGCATGCTGTAAACGGAGTGGTCGACGAAAGTTTGGTTCGGCCCGATAACGTGAATATCCTCGTTTGCCGGGTCACGCATCAACGGTTCAAGCGGGCCAAGACCGACAATATCCCGATTGAGCCGATAGCGAATGTTTTCGTACGTTTGCTCGGTGACTTCTATCTTCCCCAGATTGGTGATACCGGACAAGCGGGTGAGCACGCCACGTTTGCCGGACGAATCTGCAACTTTGGTCGTTTCCTGCAGCAGTTCCTCGATACGGTCATCGTATTCGGCTTCGTCTTGCGGCGCTGGTTTCGAAACGCTCCGTTCGAGCAGTCGGTTGCGAACCTGACTGAATAGGCCGCGTTCTTCTTGTGAGAGTGATGGCTCAATGGCGTAATATTTCGTGTCCTGTCCGACATCGCCGTAGATATGACAGTAAATCGGGCCACCAACCGGATAGATGACGTTCGGGCGGCGACTCTCGTACTCATCGTCAGCTTCCTCAATAAACATCGGGAACTCCCCGGTAATCTGTTTAAACTTCTGGAGATGTTCCCGGAGGTGTGGTCGGCGTGCTGCGTGTTGTCTGAGTTCGTCCGATGGGTTTGGTCTACCGTGGTCTGTCATATCTATCTTAGGCGACGCTCCGGCTTTCGATGACGATACCCGTCCCGGAGCGAACCGAGTATCCGATGGTATCACCAACCTGTTCTCCCATGCCTGCAAAGCGCAGGACGCTAATCTGACGGCGGACATCGTTGCCCACCTCAATCATCTCGAGTTCGAGGAATACATCGGCAATCGACCGAAATGGGCCGATGGCCTCCTCATCAAGGGTGGTTGGGTCGACCGTAATCATCACTACCTTCCCATCCGAGATAATGTCGCGGAAAAACGAGATGATTTCAAGCGCTGCTTGGCGTTCTTCGTTTTCCCTGACCAGTGCTTCGAATTTGGGGTCATTGCGGAGGATGGCATCGAACGTGTCGATAATGATAACATCAGAGGTCCACATCAACTCCGCTTCCATCAGCCGACGAAGCAGTTCTTTGCGCTCACCATCACCTCCAGATGAGGCGAACGTGTTCTTTGAGTCGCCGATATCAGCATGGAGAAAGAGCACATTCTCGTTGAGTATGTGTTTCACCATGTCATAATCAAGCGAGTGCATCTGTTCGAGAAAGCTCCCGACAGTGAGTTCGGTCGAGAGATACGTGACGGTATGTCCCTCCTCACAGAGCCCATAGGTGAATCGCTGGCTGATGGCAGACTTTCCAGCACCGTAATCACCCTCGACAAGGACGATACTTCCCGGCGGGAGACCGCCACCAAGTTCCTTATTCAGGCGGTCCCGTTCTTTGAGTCCGATCGAAAGCAACTGGTTACGTGCAACGCTCATGCTGTCTCACCCGTTGAAACCCTGAATTCGATGACGTCTTCGCCACCGTTGACATTGATAAGGACACGGTGGTCACCGGTTTCGAGTGGTTGGTCGATAGTGATTTGAATCACTTCGCTTGAACTCCACGTCTCGCCTTCACCAAGCAGTTCAAACTCGAGGTCATCAGCACCCACAAACTGTCCGTTAACTAGGACGTTGATATCGGTGGTGTCGGGGACAATATTGCTACTGCCGGTATTTTTCACGAGGATGGTGATTTCACCCTCATCCTCTTGATAAATTGCGTCACTGCCGCTGTCGCTGATGATATCGATGCTTGTTCGAACCTGGTCACTCACCGCGGGGCCCTGGTCTTCGATGGCATCAGCGATATCATCAACGCTCGTGGTGAAAACACCTGCAACGCTTGCGGCGATAAGCATACTCGCAATGAACAGAATCATATGTGAGACGGATACGCTCGCCATCAGGCAGTCACCTCCACAGGACTGGCAACCGAAATCCCGATGTCGGTAACGAGTTTGATGCGCTCAGGTTCATCTGTTGTTTTCGTCAGCGAAACGTTTGTTTGTGGCTCCCAAATTGTGCTTTCCTCGCCGTCAACGGTCACCTCATCGAACGTGTTCACCGGTTCATACTCCCCATCGATAAGGACAGTAAGATCATCGACAGCAATTGTCCTTGCACCCGTATTTGCCGTCGTCA
>PUNZ01000179.1 GCA_003551945.1 Halovenus sp.
TAGCAAGCGGCTGGCACACAGCATCAGTGACGATGCGGTTGCTTGTTGACGGTTATCTCGACGAGGCGGATGCACTCGGGTCACCAGGGCTTGCCGGGCTTGAATGGTCTCATCCTGTACGCCCGGGCGATACCCTTTCTGCGACGCTTACATTTGGTGAAAAAGAACCATGGGATGATGACCGTGGAATTGTCCATCTAGAGATTGAAACAGAAAACCAAGATAATAAACGGGTCCTGTGGATGGACTCCAAGGTCTTGTTTCGACGACGGGAGTCACAACAGTGATGAAAAGACAGCACCTAAAACAGGAACTCTATCGTCAGTTTGGTGGCACGAAACAAGAACGAACTGCAGTGGCTCGCATGGCAATGGATTTGGTGGATTCCGGACACCTCCGTGATGACCTTGGAAGCCAGCCGACGGTTTCACAGCTATGTGGTCACCTGTCGGATGCCCCAGATGCGTACTCGCTGACTGAACGGTGGAACTGGTGGATTGGCTCGTTAGAAATCGCATTCGGCGGCTATCTTGATTTTCGGCTTCGTGAGGATATGCAATGAGCCACCAGCGTAGTACCCAGGTGAGTCCCAGAGATGGATATTGAGTTTCTCGGTGGTGCAGATGAAGTTGGCAGAAGTGCCATCCTCGTGAACGACTCCTTACTCCTTGATTATGGGCTCCTGACAGCGAAACCGATGCAGTATCCGCTTCGGGAACCGACCGTTGAAGCTGTCGTGGTCAGCCATGGGCATCTTGACCACGCAGGAGCCGTCCCATCTCTCCTTTCCGGCAGTAATCGTCCGGATGTCCACTGGACGCCGCCAACGCGTGAACTCGCAATAACACTCGCCCGAGATACCCTCCGGCTTCATGGCAACACCCCACAGTGTCCCTTTACCGAGACTGACCTCCAACGGCTCACACAGGTTTCGGTTGAGCATGGGTTTGGTGAACCGTTTATGGCTGCAGGACACGAGGTAACGCTTTTTCCAGCGGGTCACATCCCAGGCAGTGCACATGTCCTTGTCGATGACGGGGACACACGGCTATTGTATACCGGAGACTTCCATACCACAGACCAGCGACTCGTTGCAGGCTCGGTTGACCGGCCCGTTGCTGACGTCGTTCTCACAGAAAGTACGTATGCAAACACAACGCACACTGCACGTGATACCGTCGAACAGCAGTTCGTTGAGAGCGTACAAACGACGGTATGGGAGGGTGGGACTGTTATTGTCCCTGTCTTCGCAATCGGCCGGACACAGGAGATACTGCTCGTTTGTGAGGCGCACGATATCGATTGCTATGTTGATGGGATGGGCAAATACATCACGGACATGCTCCAACAGTATCCTGAGTTTGTCCGTGACCCGGAGGCCCTCAAACGCGCAAAGTCAAAGGCTCGCTATGTAACCGGAAAACATGGCCAACGAGCGCGGATTGCAGACAAAAACACCGTCATCGTCACTACCGCGGGCATGCTGAGTGGCGGCCCTGTGGTCTCGTATATCCCACAGATTCGCCAGCACCCAACGAACAAAATCACCCTCACTGGCTATCAGGTTGCTGGGACTCCGGGACGCGAACTCGTTGATACGGGACGAGCGGCGTTTGACGGCCGCGTTCTCCCTGTCAGTGCACAAGTTGAACAGTATAACTTTTCAGCCCATGCCGACGCGGCGGGGCTGCGCTCGTTTCTCGACGCCTATCAGGAGACACCAATACTCGTTAACCACGGAGAAGAGTGCAAGGAATTCGCCCACATACTCCGTGACGATGGGTTCACAGCGTATGCACCAACACTTGGAGAGCAAATCAATGTGTCTGGGGGAATTCCGACACCAACGAAAGAAGAGCGTGTGGAAGGTTAACGGCGCGAGTCGGTACAGTTAGTAATCACACCCACATACAGTTAGTATCTCTTCGACTATGAACACCATCAAGGATAGTGTCCACGATTATATCACGCTGGATACACTCGCAACAGAGCTCCTCGATACACCGGCATTGCAACGGCTCCGCCATATTAAACAGCTTTCGACAGTTCGCCTCGTTTTTCCGTCGGCAAACCACACACGGTTAGAACACAGTCTCGGTGTCTATCAGTTAGCAACAACGGCTCTAGACCAGTTGGGTATCGATGACGACCGTGCTGACCACGTGCGGGCTGCTGCACTCTTACACGATATCGGGCATGGTCCATACGGTCACCAGACTGAAAATCTCATTTATCGCCATACTGGACAGGACCACGATGAAATCGAGTGGTTGTTGACTGACAGCGACCGAGCAGTCTGTCAAGTGCTCGAACAGCATGGACTCCACCCCCACCGGGTTGCGAAGCTGGTCGCCGGTGAGGATGGGCTCGGGTCGCTCATCTCCGGCGAACTCGACGTCGACCGAATGGACTATCTCGTTCGTGATGCCCACCACACTGGCGTTCCCTATGGAACGATCGACCACGGGAGGCTTGCACGCGAACTGCGAATCGAAAATGACGAGTTAGTGCTTGCCGAGGGAAACGTCGCAACGGCAGAATCGCTGTTGCTTGCACGGTCACTGATGAATGCAGTCGTCTACCGTCACCATGTCTCGCGGGTTGCCGGGGCAATGATGGAGCGGGCGAGCGAACAGTATCTCGACCGCACCGACACCACAATCGAGGAGTTCAGACGGATGGCAGACCACGACCTGCTTGTCGAGTTAGGCACACACGTTCCCGAGTTTGGTCGACGAATTGAGTACCGTCAGCTGTATAAGCGTGCTATCTGGGCTCCGTTATCGGCCGTTCCTCCGGGTATTGTTGATGTTAACTATGAGGACGAACGAGCCGCAGAGCGAGAGATAGCTGACAAAGCTGGGGTCGACTCAACAGCAGTCATCGTCGATATCCCCAGCAAACCACGACTGAAAGAAGCCGCAACGAATGTGGTCGTCAACGGCGTTACCCAGCGGCTCGAAGATGCCTCAGAGCTCGTTTCGGGAATCCGTGCCGCTGAACGAAGCCGCTGGCGGTTGGGTGTCTATTGTCCAGAAGAGCACATAGATGTGGTGGAACGAGCGGCCAGAGCGGTGCTTGGAATCAGACCGTAACCGTTTCAAAGAGCGTCTCCAGTTGGGCGGTTGTTTCCGCACGCGTGCCGGAGTTATCGATTGTTTCGTGGGTCAGCTGAATCGGTTCGAACTCAGCTTTCAGTTGATGGTAAACCGAAACATCTGCATCACTGATGTCATCGCGAACCCGAATCCGTTGTTCGACAATCTCGTCGTCACACACGACGTGAATGAGCGTAAACGGGGCCTGCATCCGTTCAGAAAGGTCACGAATTTGCTCTCGTTGGGATTGCTTTCTGAACGTCGCATCGAGGATGACGGAGTCACCGTTTCGGAGTGCATTTGCTGCACGGTCAAAAAACGCCGCGTAGACCCGCTCGGTCTCTTCGGAGGTGTAGGTTGGCTCTGCAACGAGGTCCTTGCGAACCGCATCTGTTCGAACTCTGACACCGTTGAGACGCGTCGTTGCCTGTTCTGCAACGCTTGATTTACCGACGCCCGGCAATCCACAGACCGCGATAATCTGTTGGGCCCCGCTCATGCAAAACCTCCCGTATCCCATCGTCTCCAGATACCACAGAACGCGTTTCTCCACGCTCGTTTCGTCATTGTCGGCGTTTTCTCGTAAACAACCAAAACGGCTTCGCTTGCAAGATTTCCAGATTCTGCTAGCAGTGACTTCGGTAGCACTGTCGGTACGAACGTTTTTTGCAGTGGCAAGCAGCAATGCGAGTATGGCTCTTGGAGATATTCACGAAGCAACTGCTGGCGAGACCACTGACCTGTATTATGTTGATACGGAGATGTTTGACAGCCCAAAGTATGGACCTGTATACATCCTCAATGCGGAAAAGCCGGCGGTAGTTGATACCGCCACTGGGCGTCATTACGAAGTCGTCCTCAAAGCAATGGCAGAAGTCGGCATCGAACCGGAGGACCTCGAAGCAATCATCCTTACACATGTTCACCTCGATCACGCAGGCGGGGCAAGTGTTCTCGCACAGAAGTGTCCAAATGCGGACGTGTACATCCATCACTCTGGGGCACAGTTTCTCGAAAATCCGGAACCGATTTGGGAAGGCACAAAAGAGGTCGTGGGTGACAGAATCCGGTACTATCGTGAGCCGGACCCTATTCCGGCTGACCGGATAATTGAGGTTGATGACGGTGACATCATCGACCTTGGTAATCACCGCCTCGAAGTATATCATGCGCCCGGTCATGCGTTCCATCACGTGGTCTACTTTGATATTGAAAATGATGGTGTGTTCACGGCTGATGCAGCAGGAATTAATGTCCCCGACCGTGAGGGGGTTCGTTATACCTCGCCACCCCCCGGGTTTGACCTTGATGGCTGTCTCACTGATGTCGCAATGATACAGGAGATTGACCCGACAGCCCTCTATTATGGCCACTTTGGGGACTATGAAACGGGCGAGTTACTTGTCGAGTATGAATCAGTGCTTGAAAACTGGGTTGAAGATGTCGAACAGATTCGTGAGGAACTCGGTGATGATGAGGAAGTGAAAGCGTACTTTGCCGAGCAAGCGGATTCAACTGCGTATTGGACTGAAGAGCATGCACGCGGAGAAGAACGGATGAATGTCGCTGGTGTGTTACATTATCTCGATAATCGAGATTAAGCGACTGCATTGGGTGATAAAAAACCGACTAGCAGAGGGCGTCTCTTCTGCGTGAGTACACACCGAAACAACTCCCTAATCGTGTGTAGCCAGGTGGGGTCCGCGGGACTTGTACAACAACATTATGCTCTGTGGGTGCGCTCTTTCGCCACCTCGGCGATGCCTGCATTCGCCGAACAGCTCGGACAGGCATGGATGGTTCCATACTCATCAGCAAATACTCGTGCGAATCTATCCGACACGTGCGCACCGCAGTGATTACATTCTGGCATCGTCTGTCTGCCGGCCTCGTCCCGCCGGCATTACTATGTTACACTGTTGCATAAATACAATGTATACCTACCACGTTAGGCTTCCAGAGCAGCCGATTTGACGACGCCTTCCAGAGCTTAATTAACTAGGGAGCGTACCAGAATCACGAGAAGTAGTGGTAACATAAGCCAGCCACTCAGCGCCAGTAAGGCAACGATTGAGAGTGTGTCAAGGCCACCAGAAACGACTGCGTTTGAAAGCGTGGCATACGCACCGCTCGGACTCATCGCAAGCAGTATATCGTGAATCTGTGGTGGCGTTCCAATAGCCCCTTCAGGGTCACCAGTTACCGCAATGGCGGCAATCAGTGGGATGAGTGAGGTATCCCAGAGATGTGCAAGAACCCAGTAGGCAACCAACAGTGAGAGCACAAACCGGTTATTGGATTCGATAAGTGTCCCGAGAGTGAGACCAATTGCGACGTATGCCATGAGACAGAGTGCGGTAAGAAATGCGAACCCAAGTGCAGGAAGAAGCGAAACCGAATCAAACGCAACGATGGCGAGCAACACTGGAACCACGAACGAAAGGAGTACGCTTCCGCCAACCAGAAGCCAGCGAGAGAATAGTGTTCCGACGAGAACGGGCCGGGATTGACCGAGCATCTTGGACCCATCTTGTTGCTTGTGTGCGGGATAGGCGACAAACAACCCAACCAGCGCATAAAGTGACACGAAAAACCAGGAGGCATTGACGGTAAAATGCTCAATAAGACCCTCGAAGGTCATCACTGCGGCAAAGGCGGCGGAGAAACCAGTAATGCCAATCGTTGTGATAGCAAAGGTTGGGAATAACACACCGATAACGAGCCAATGGAGGCGAAGTGCCCGCCATCGGTCGATGTCCTGTCGCATCGCCTCCCCTACGGTCTGTTCTGTTGGGTCCCCCATTGTCGCGGACTGAGACAGACAGGCATAATAAATGGTACTGAAACATGTGGGAAGATAGCTATTTGACACTAGATATCTAATCGAAGGACTATGAGGGCGACTCGTCGACGATTGTTGGCGATGGCTGGGACAGCTGCCGTCACAGGAGGCTGTCTCGAAGCGACGGCCAAACGCGACCATCTTGCCACTGGAGACGATATTCTCGTGATTGCTCACCGGGGAAGCCCACTGCTCTGGCCAGAGAATACGCTTACATCCATAACCAATTCCATTGAAACTGGTGCGGATATGGTGGAGTTCGATTTTGACGTGACTGCTGACGGCGAACTGGTCGTTATTCACGACAGAACCGTCGACCGGACGACCGAGGTGGAAGGAGATGTCGATGTTGCCGACCTGACCCTAGCCGAAGTTCAGGAACTCGATGCGGGATACAACTTTCCGCCGGAACAGCCTCCGGGATACGCGAGTGCCGAAGTCAACCATGCGTACGTTCCCCCAGATGAGGAGACCCCATATCGAAATCAAGGCATCTTTATGCCATCCGTCAGAGAGGTTTTTGAGGCGGTCCCGAAGGAGTTTCCACTCCTTATCGAACCGAAACGCGAACGGCCTGACCCTGCACAAATTGCCTCACTCATCCGAGAGTATGACCGCGAAGAGTCAACGCTTGTCGGCGCCTTTGAGTCACCAATCCTCGAAGCAATACGCGATGAAATTAGCCTTGAAACGGGGCTGGGTGCCTCCGAGGTCCGACACTTTCTGCTGACCCAACGGGTGAACGAACGCAGATACGAACCACCCGGGGAGTTTCTGTTTGCTCCCCACAACATTGTCAGCGAATCCATCGTCGACCGAGCGCATCGCAATGGATTAAGTGTCCTTCCCTGGACAGTTAATGACCCGGATGAGATGCGTCGCCTTATCGAAGCAGGTGTCGATGGCATTCTTACTGACGACCATCTCTTGCTCACAGAAGTGTTAGCTGAATACTCCTGAGGAATCACGCAGGGACCCGGTGAGTTTTGGCCCCTCGATTGAGCAGCGCGAGTGCTATTGATTTCCGAACGAAATAGAGAGAAAACTGCCGAGAAACGGCGATTATTTAAGGTCGAAACGGTCGCTTTGCATCACTTTCTGCCAAGCGTCAACGAAGTCGTTGACAAATTTCTCCTCACCATCGCTTGCAGCATAGACCTGTGAGAGGTCGCGGAGTCGGGAGTTGGAACCGAAGATAAGGTCCACACGGGTGCCCTCCCATTCAACCTCGTCCGTCTCACGGTTTCGGAGTTCGTAGCGGTTTTCTTCCTCGGTTGGGACCCACTCATAGTCCATGGAGAGAACCGTCTGGAAGAAATCGGTATCGAGGCGCTCTGTCTCCTCGGTGAAGACACCGAGGTCGGAATCGTCGTAGTTTGCACCGATTGTGCGCAGTCCGCCAACAAGCGCAGTCGTCTCGATGGCATCCAAATCAAGGAGGTCTGCCTTGTCAACGAGCATCTCCTCTGGTCCTTTGTAGGCGTCATCGGTGTAGTAGTTCCGGAAGCCGTCAGCATCGGGTTTGAGTGCCTGGAAGGATTCAACATCCGTCTGTTCCTGTGTGGCATCGACTCGGCCGGGTTCGAACGGCACTTCGACATCGTAGCCGGCAGCAGCCGCCGCTTCTTCTACAGCAGCGTTTCCGCCCAGTACAATCAGGTCAGCTAGCGAAACGCGAGTGTCATCGGACTGGGAACCGTTGAACTCCTCTTTAATCTCTTCGAGCGTACTCAGAACCGTTTCCAACTGCTCTGGGTCGTTCACATCCCAGTTTTTGTGTGGGTCAAGTCCGATGCGAGCGCCGTTTGCACCACCGCGTTTGTCGCTGTCGCGGTAGGTCGATGCGGCCGCCCACGCCGTCTTCACGAGCGCTGAGACCGACAGGTCAGTTGCGAGAATCTCTTCTTTGAGTTCGGCTCCCTGCTCGTCGGAGATAAGGTCGAAGTCAACCTCTGGAAGTGGGTCCTGCCAGAGCAGTTCCTCATCAGGGACTTCTGGACCGAGCAGGAGCGACTGTGGGCCGACATCACGGTGAATCAGTTTGTACCATGCACGTGCGAAGGCGTCCATGAACTCCTTTGGATTCTCGTGGAAGCGCTCGACAATCTCAAGATAGTCCGGGTCTCGCTTGAGTGCGATATCCGTCGTGAGCATCATCGGGGTTGCACTGTCCATATCGTCGTGCGCAGGCTCCGCAGAGCCCTCAAGTTCCTCATCTTTTGGCCGCCACTGCCATGCTCCACCGGGGCCTTCGTGTGCTTCCCACTCGTATTCAAGGAGATTGTTCAAGTAGTCCATGTCCCAACTCGTAGGTGACTGGGTCCATGGACCTTCAATACCGCTTGTGATGGTATCTGAACCCATTCCTGAACCGTACTCGTTCTCCCAGCCGAGCCCTTGCTGTTCGATTGGGGCCGCCTCAGGCTCCGGACCGAGGTGGTCATCCGAGGCAGCACCGTGGACTTTTCCGAACGTGTGCCCACCGGCAATGAGCGCAACCGTTTCCTCATCGTTCATCGCCATCCGGTCAAAGGACTGGCGGATGTATTTTGCAGATTCTTCAGGGTCTGGGTTGCCACCCGGTCCTTCTGGGTTCACATAGATGAGGCCCATGTGGTCAGCAGCAAATGGCCCCTCGATGTTCCCAGCATCATCGTGGCGCTTGTCTTCAAGCATTTCCTCTTCTGGTCCCCAGTCGACGGCTTTGTTCGGCTCGTAGACATCTTCACGTCCGCCACCGAAGCCAAAGGTTTCGAAGCCCATGGACTCCATGGCGACGTTTCCTGCGAGGACAAGCAGGTCTGCCCAAGAGAGGTTGCGGCCGTATTTGAGCTTGACCGGCTCAAGCAGACGGCGTGCTTTGTCGAGGTTTGCGTTGTCTGGCCAGCTGTTGACTGGCGCAAATCGCTGCGTTCCGCCGGAAGTCCCACCGCGGCCGTCCGTGGTCCGGTATGTTCCGGCCTGGTGCCAGGTCATCCGAATGATGAGCGGTCCGTAGTGACCATAATCGGCAGGCCACCACTCCTGTGAGGTCGTCAAAGCGTCTTCGATATCCGCTTTTACCTCATCCAAATCAAGCGACTCAAATGCTTCCGCATAATCAAAATCGTCGTCATAAGGGTCTACCGGGCGAGCATTCTGGTCAAGAATCTCTACGTTCAACTGGTTTGGCCACCAGTCTTTGTTGGGCATCGACATCACCAAAATCTTGCTTCTTTTGTAACTTAAGGTTGTCTAACTACTGATGAAATGTTTGCTATCATGCAATCAATCTATCGGATACATGAATCACTTCAATAGAGTCGCCCATGATTTTTCCCTCTCACGGTATGAGGCTATTACACATAGTGACAATATTTCGATGATTTTTATTAGGGGTAGTTCAATCGGAGCGTGTATGCTGGATACAAATCACAGCTGGCAGTACTCTCGGGATAGCATCGAATTAGCAGACGCACACAGTATTGAAACGGGTGGGTACCCACTCGCAATCGATACGGGCGAACCAGTCGGAGGGACCTAATGAGTATCGAAACAGAACACTACGATATTGTTGCAGAAGTTGTAGATGAAGATTATGTCGCCATCCAGCAGGATACCTTCGCCGGGATGGCAATCAACGAATTCCGTGAGTTCTCCCCGAAAGACAAAGAAGAGA
>PUNZ01000084.1 GCA_003551945.1 Halovenus sp.
CAAAGCGTTCGCCTTCAACCTCCCGGCCGCGTTCGAGAACCGCGTCGTGGCCGGCTTGCTTGCTGGAGGTATTGGGGACGTCACCGACAACCGTCAACAGTCCTTTCCCAGTCAGGTAGGCCGCCTCGACAAGCGAGAGTTGAATCGGGCGCTCGTCACGGTCGAGCGGTTGCCCGTAAAACGCCTCATGGTAGAGGGCAGCGGGTGGCTCGGTGACGAGCACGCGGTCGGAGAGGAGCCGACCTGTGCAGTCGGAGATATTGTGGTCACTGGAGCCCGAAACCGTGGGTGAGTCGAGTTCAAGATACGTCACCTCGCTTTCCTCATCGACGACAGCAAGGACGCCTGTTGTTCCCTCAGTTGCTGCGTCCGGTTCCTGTTGTGGGTCACGTGTCCACTGGGCCAGTTCGCGGAGGTCGCTAGCACTGACCGATTCACGCTCGCTCACTGCTCGAACTCGATAAGCGACGACGTCATCCCATGGACCGTTTCCACGAGGGTAGACCAGAAACTCGCTGGAGCGCGTTGTCTCGCCGCTCTGATTGACTCTCTCGCCACGCTGTGCAGGTGACAGATAGAATCCACGATCTCGCAGTTCCTTGTAGACGAAGAAGGCAACCTCGGATACCGCAGCAGACGAAAGCAAATCGTGAAAGTCCAACTCGCCGTCAGCATCCGGTCGGCCATCACGGACCGTCTTGAGGTCGCCACGAAAGAGCAGGTGTGCCGCCTCGACCGGGGCAAGTTCGAGGTCGCCATTGCGCGGCGTCCCATAGCCGCGTGAGTCGTAAAACCGCTCCCGTGCTTCGGAACCTGCGTTGATGACTGTACCGTCAAAAGTCACATGCATAGTTACGTAAAAAAGAGGTCGGGGTCAGCGCAAGTAAACGTAGCGCGTTCGTCGTCACTCATATCCGTCCTGCGGGGAGACAGGGCTATCAGCCACTGCGTCCACAACAGCGGGAGGCTGTTCTACAAGATGACACGCGGCACAATGGTCGCGCCCCTCCTGGAGAGCAGGCGAGACGTGTTCACAGATGCTTTCATACTCGGAAAGAAGACTTTCGGCCTCCTCCCAGTCGTCTTCCAGTGCAGCAGCAATTGCCTCCCGAACACGCGACCGATGTGGCTCCGAGAACGTCAGTTCAGTTGTCACCATCGTTTCGATAACGCGGTCAGCGAGATCCTCTGTTTCATCCATCTCAAGAAACTCTTGTGTATCGGAAAGGTCGATATCACGACTCCGTATCCGATTCCGAATCGATAACAGCTCCCGATATGCTTCTTGCTCGATGTTACTGTTGGCAGGGGGAATTACCGAGGGACATCGCGTCCGAAAGCGACAGCCACTTGGGGGATTCCGTGGCGAAGGGACGTCGCCAGACAGGGTCTTGATATCTCGTTCACGCTCTGTGATGGTAACTCGTGGAACACTTTCCAAAAGAGCCTTGGTATACGGGTGTTGCGGGTCAGAGAAAATATCTTGGCTGGATGCGACCTCGACAATCTCTCCAAGGTACATAACAGCGACCCGGTCGCAAATATGACGAATAACAGAAAGGTCATGCGAAATAAGGAGATATGTAAGTCCAAACTCTGACTGGAGGTCATCAAGTAAGTTGAGGATCTGCGCCTGCACCGAGACATCAAGCGCACTGGTTGGTTCATCGAGGACAACGAAATCTGGGTCGAGGGCGAGTGCACGAGCGATTCCGATGCGTTGGCGCTGCCCACCCGAGAACTCATGTGGATATCGGTCGAACTGGTCACCGGAGAGACCAACCCTGTTCAGGAGGTCTTTTACCCGTTCCGTTTTTTGTTCGTCTTTTGATGTGTCATGATTGTTGTCTTGGGGCCAGTCATGCACATCAAGCGGCTGTTTAACTGTCTCGCCGATAGTCATTCGCGGGTCAAGGCTCGAAAACGGGTCTTGGAAAACAATTGCGGCTCGACGCCGGAACTCTTTGAGTTCGGTTCTATTCATGTCATAAATATTCGAGCCATCAAAGTACACTTCGCCTTCAGTTGCCTCCTGCAATCGGAGAACAGTTTCACCTGTCGTGGATTTTCCACACCCTGATTCGCCGACCAGCCCAAGGGTCTCTCCCTGTTCGATTTCGAACTCCAGCCCGTCAACCGCTTTAACCGCAACCGGATCAGTGCGGAGAAGCCGGTCAACTAAACTATCCTGTTCGTAAAAGTACTTTTGCAGATTCCGGACCTCGACAAGTGAGTTAGTCATCAGTCATTACCTCCGTTGAAGAGTCAAAGTACGTATCTGGCAGCGCCTGTTCCTCTTCGTATTCGTGAGTGGCAAGATAACACATTGCCGCATGGTCTTCGCTTCCAGGACCATCGAACGCTTGTGGTTTCGTGAGACACTCTTCCATCGCCTTTGGACAACGGTCGGCGAAGTAACAGCCGTCCCTCATCTCCGAATCAAGGAGACTCGGAACGTTGCCTTCGATTGGGTGGAGCCGCCCACCAACGTTGTCAAGCGCTGGTATTGAGCCCATAAGCCCTGCTGTATACGGGTGGATGTTGTGCTCGAAGATATCTTCGAGCGTTCCTTGTTCAACGATCTCTCCGGCATACATCACGCCAACGCGGTCGCACATCCGAGCAACGACCCCAAGGTTGTGTGTAATCAATAGAATTGTCATCCCAACATCTTCTTGTAATTCGGATAAGATATCAAGCACCTGCGCCTGTATCGTAACATCGAGGGCAGTCGTTGGCTCGTCTGCAATGAGAATATCAGGTTCGCCAGCCAACGCCTGCGCAATCATCGCCCGCTGGAGCATCCCGCCGGAGTATTGGTGTGGGTACTCGTTGGCACGTTTGATTGGGTCCGGAATCCCCACCATTTCGAGGAGTTCAATAGCACGCTCTTTGCTCTCAGTCGTGACAAATCGCTTCGAGGGGAGCACTGCAGACGTGAGATATCCAGACAGCGAGTATTCTACACCTCGTGTCTTTGCGTGCGTCGAGCGTGGGTTCGAGCGTGCGCGGCGCTGCACTTCGACTGCTTCTGCAACCTGTTCGCCTACCGTAACACTCGGATTAAAACTGCTTTCTGGGTCCTGAAAGATCATGCTGAATGACGGACCACGGAGTGACCTGCGAACGGATTCGGGGACGGAGAGGATATCAACGAATGCACCATCGACGGCATCTGGGTACTCTTCTCTGAGTGTATCGGCGAGTTCCGCGTTACGGTAGGAAATTGATCCGCTCGTGATTTCACCAGGTGACTCGACGAGATCCATCAGTGAAAGTGCGGTAACACTTTTTCCGCTCCCACTTTCACCGACGATACCAAACACCTCACCTTGGTCAATACTCAGTGAGATACTGTCAACGGCGTTTATTTGCCCTTCGTTTGTGAAGAAACTGGTTGAAAGGTCTGAAATTTTCAGGATCGGTTCGCTCATATTAGGCACCTCGTTTGCTTTGGTCGATGTTCGGGTCGAGTGCGTCGCGGAACCAATCTCCCAACAGATTCACACTGATAACGGCCAGCATGATACCGATACCAGGGAAGATGGACACCCACGGTCGTCGCCGGAGGTAATCTTGGCCCCGCTCTATTTCGTATCCCCATGAAAGCGTCGTTCCTGAAAAGCCAAGATACGCCAGTGAGGCCTCCAACAGGATGATCACTGCCACCTGAATCGTTGCAAGCACGATAATTGGCGTCATGCTGTTAGGGAGGACATGCTTGAGCAGAATCCGGGTATTGCTGGTCCCGAAGCTTTTGGCTGCTTTGACGTACTCTGCGTTTCGCAGCGACATCGCTTCACCGCGCGCGACACGGGCAAACCAGACCCAAATGACTAGCGCCCCGACAATTGTCACCGTTCCGGGTATCGGTATTGTTTCTGGCATCCCATCAGCAAAGCCAGCCATGACAATCGGGTCCGGTATTTCGATTGGGCGTTCGCCGAATACCCCGATGAGCGCAAGCGCAAGGACAAGCGCAGGGAACGCAAGCATCGTGTCTGCCACCCGCATCAACCCGTCATCGACGCGACCACCGTAGTAGCCAGCAAGGAGACCGATTGGAACACCAATGAGCATTGCAAGCAATGTTGCAGAGATACCGACGATAACCGAGACCCGTGCACCGTAGAGGAGCCGTGAGTAGACATCCTGTCCAACGGTATTTGTTCCCAAGAGATGCGTGCTGTTAGCCTCAACGGTAACCGCAGTGAACTCACCGTCAACAGCGATCTCTGTGTCGTAAGAGTGGCCAAGCGGTGGATAAGCACTACCGCTTTCGGGGTCGAAATATCCTGTCGATGTGGGGTCATGTGTTGCGAGAACTGGCGCAAACAGCGCCATGAAAATAATCACGATAAAAAGGACTAAGCCGATTTTTGGGAGTATACTCTCTGAAAGGGATTGTTTGAGATTTGACTTGACTCGATCTGAAATCATGATTCTCTCACCTGTGGGTCAAGATAGTTGTACAGCGCGTCAACGATGATATTGATGACGACAAACGCGATAGCGATAAACAGGACGATACCCTGGATGACTGGCCAGTCGCGTGCGTTGAGTGCATCGATGAGCCGAAGACCGAGCCCCGGCCAGTTAAAAACGGTTTCAGTAATCACAGCCCCACCTGCGAGCGTCCCAATTTGTAGTCCAATGACGGTGATAATCGGAATCATCGTGTTGCGGAGCGTGTGCTTGTACAGAATAAGAGCCCGTGGAAGCCCTTTTGCCTCCATCGAAGTGACATACGGTTTCCCAAGCTCGTCAATCATGCCGCTCCGAGTGAGTCGCGTAATTAAGGCTGTGAAATACGTTCCAAGCGTAAGCGCAGGAAGAGTGATATATCGGACCCACGTGCCTAATTCAGACACTGATTGTTCAAAGACGAGCGCTGAGACGGCCGCTGCAAAGCCAATTTCACGTCTTCCGGTCGGGAAGTCAAACAACCCCAACCCAACCGAGTTGGGATACTCAACAGCAAACCCACCCAGCGAAAATGAAGAGGTTCCGATGGACGGATACGGAATACCGTACCAGACGCCGAATACGAGAATAAGCATCAGACCGAGCCAGAAGTTAGGGGTACTGATACCGAGAAGTGAGAACAGAGTAGCTCCGTAATCTGCTGGTTCATTTCGGCGCGTCCCCGAAATGACGCCAAGTGGGATGGCGATAACAAGCGCCACAACAGTCGCGGCAACAGCTAATTCAACTGTTGCTGGAACTCGGCCGATGACGATAGCTTCAACCTCTCGACGGGCCTCCCAGGAGAACCCAAAGTCACCGACCATGATGTTCAACAGATACTCAAAATACTGTGAGAGTAACGGCTCATCTAACCCCTCTGCCTGTCTCACTTGCTCGATGTACGCGTCGTCTGCCCCCTCACCAGCCATTAAGACGGCCGGGTCACCTGGAGAAAAGGCACGGAGGACAAAGAGAATCGTAATCGCCCCCCAGATGACAAGAATGCCTTGGAGGAGACGACGGAACAGAAATTTCAGCATCGATAGTTGATTGTCATAGTCAGAGTGGGTAACGGTAATTACGTTTTCTATTTGATGGCTAGTTCCTCATCGGCGGTGGGCCCTTGCGTTCGTTAGACGTCCATTTCCCAGAGATAAATCGTCTCGTCTGGGCGTGGATCCCACTGGATGTCTTCACGGATGCCGTAGATGGATTCCTGAACGTTGAGGAACAGCCATGGGGCAAGGTCGTGAATTGTTGCGTTAATCTCTTGGAGCGCTGCAACTCGTTCGTCAGGATCTTCGATTGACTGACTGGCAACGATTGCGTCTGTCAGGTCTTCATCGGCAAAGCTCCGTGTCGCTTCTGGCACGAAAAAGCCCTGCACGCCGTAGTCGGTATCACCAGTAACGGTTCCCCATCCAATCATGTAGAATGGGTGGGTAGGATCATCAAGACCGGCAGCATTCTCATCCGAGACAGTACCGAAATCAACGATATTCGCACTGCAATCAACGTTTGGCAGCTCATCAATCATATCTGCGGCCCGCTCTGCAATCTCCGCGTCGTTCACATACCGCCCTTGCGGTGCAGTAAGTTCGATTTCAATACCGCCATATCCGCTTTCCTCGACGAGGCTTTCTGCCATATCATAGTCCTGTGGATACGGTTCAAGATCAGGATTGTATCCGTTGATATCCGGCGAAACAGGCTGACTCGTCGGTGTCCCAAATCCTGAGAGTATCGTATCGATGATTTCCTGCTGGTCGACACAGTAGTTCATCGCCTGACGGAACTCCTGGCTGTCGTACGGTTCGACGGAATTTTTCATCGGGCAGAAAATCGTCCGGAAACTTGGGACGTTCCGAATGTCCGTGTCTTCGTTGTCTCTGACGTCGCCCACGTCTTCAGGGAGGATATTAATCGTGAGGTCAGTCTCTCCGGTTATCAGTGCGTTGTACCGTCCGCTTGATTCCCCGTCAGCATTGAACGTAACGCGGTCAAACGGTGGTTCTTCGCCCCAGTAGTCGTCAAACTTCTCGACGACAATTTCGACTTCCGGCTCGTACTCGACGACTTCGTATGGACCAGTCCCGTTGAAATCTTCCGGAGAATCACCGGAAAGCACATCGTCACCGGCACCGAGGTCTTCTGCCCACTCCCTGTTCATCGCGCGGGCATAGTTCCCAAACTCGAACTCCGCAAGTCCGGGCGCGCCGCTGTAGAAAATTTCGAGGTGTGTCTCATCGATGGCCTCCGCACCGGTGATCGAGCCAAGGCCGAACTGACCGAGATCACTCACAAGTGCAAAGTCAGGGTCAACCGACCGCTCGATCGTCCACGCGATGTCATCCGCTGTCAGCGTGTCCCCATTGTGAAACATTACATCATCCCGAATCCGGACCTCGGTCGAGCCGTCGCCGGTTGCCTCCCACTCCTCGGCTATCCAAGGGAAGATTCCCTCTCCAGGGTCAAACTCAAAGACGGGTTCGTAAATGTGGTCGTAGATATCAAAATAGTCACCGGTAATGTGGTCAAGCGGGTCGATCGTGTCCGGGAATTCGGTGAGCGTGACGGTGATATCTTCCGGTTCATCGCCATTAGCCGCTTCGGTATCATCGACATCATCGTCTTCACCATCATCTTCACCATCGTCCGTGCTGATACAGCCAGCCATCGCCATCATGCCTGTTGCGGCGGTAGCTGTGCCAGTTAACTTAAGTACCTTGCGTCGTCTGAGAGTGCGTTGCTTCCGCATATGTACATGACTCAGGCTGTATATAGATAAATGTAGTGGAAGAATTGATAATTATGCCCATATTAAATATTTGTTGCGTCGGACGGTACCACTCCCACAGACTTATTTTGTCGACTCACCCACGGATAGGCAATGAGGGCCGTCGAGATGCACCTGATGCCGGAAGAGCGAGCCTTTCCCGGTATCGACGCAGCGCTCCGCGAGCTTCCAGATATCCGTCGCGAGACGCTGATGAATTTCGACTGGCACGGCGATGGAACCTACACCGTTCTCTATCAACTCAGTGGGTCAGCCGTTGAGTCAGTTCGGGAGTTGTTGGCCGAGCACGAGCAAGTCAGAAGCTTCGACCTCGTTACCGAATCTGACGAGCGCATCTATGCGTTCGTTCATATTACCGAGCGCGAAGGGCTGAGTCGGTTGCTCGATATCGCCGATAATCATGCGCTGTTGCTCGAGCGACCGTTTCGGTTTACCGACGCCGGCATCCGACTCACCGTTGCTGGCGAGGAAAGCGACCTGCAAGCGGCCTTCGCCAAAGCTGCAGACGAGATACAAATCGACGTTGAGTCAACAGGGAGATACAATCCAGCCCAGCCAGGGTTCCTCAAACGAATGACTGAGAGACAGTACGAAGCACTCCTTACGGCATATGAACTTGGCTACTACGAAACACCCCGGACGGTTTCATTCGAAGAGGTTGCCGATGCCCTTGATTGTGCGCCGAGCACCGCAAACGAACTGCTCCGGCGCGCAGAATCAGAACTGGTCTCAGCAATCCTTGACCGATGACATCCTCCCCGCCGTGAACGGCGGGACTCTCTCCTTGACCGGTAGCTTCGGTATACCGTCAGTTCTCTTAACGGAAAGAATATTAGTACCTTCAAAGGCATTTTAGCAATTCCTTCGAGGGAAGAAGACGGTGGCCGGTTACTCGCCCTCGATATATGACACAGCAGCCTGTGGCGACGAAACAGCTTCGACGCCGTCGACGGAATGTGTCTCGATGCCAGCGACGCGATGGCCGGCATCAAGTGCAAGCGCAATTTCCGAAAGCGTTCCCATACTGCCATCGATCGCAATCGTCGCATCGCCGTTGAGTACGACCAGCGCATTCCTGGCATTTCCCATTCCCGTTGCAACGGCAGTCTCAACGTACTGATTGGCCGCGTTCGGGTCAGAGCCTGGCAGAATACCAATTGTTTGTCCATCTGCCGTCTGAGCGCCGCGACAGACCCCCGCCATGACGCCGCCGAGCCCACCACAGACGACCGTATGGCCCCGTTCGGCGAGCACTTTGCCAACCTCACGCGCAAGGTCGTACTGTGCGGATGAAACCGACGATCCGCCGATGACGCTGACACGCATCAGCTAGTCGAGTTGGGACAGCCACTGTGCGGCGCGTGACTCCGTTGTTTCCGCGAGTTCGGCAAGGTCGCTTGCATCGTACTCGGCGAGGTCCTCGGCTGTCTCAACACCCGCCGCGCGTAGGCGCTCGGCGTAGGTTGGGCCGATACCATCGACCGCCTCGATGTCGTCGTCGGCTGCATCAACCGCCTCGGCTGCTTGTTCTTGAATCTCTTCAACGGCAGAGGAGGGGTTTTCATCTGCCGACTCATTGTCGGCTGATTCGCCTTCGGAAACCTCGTGATACCAGTCACAGACTTCCGGCCAGACGTTCTCGTGAGAGGACGACGACACTGACAGGCCAATGTGGCCGGTTGGATACTCGATAGTTCGGACGTCATCGCTGCCGACAACCTCGTTGAACGGTTTAGAGGCCTCCGGCGGGATGAGGTGGTCGTACTCACCGAGAATTTGTAAGATAGGCATGTCGACGTTCGCAAGGTCGACGTGTTCGCCATCAAGCTCTAAGACGTTTCGGTAGAGTTCGTTGTTCTGGTAAATCTTCTCAAGGAACTCCACGTAGGCGTCACCCGCGAGGTCGATTCCCTCGTCGAGCCATTTCTCCATCCGGGAGAAGTTCTCGACGAAGGCGTCGTTTTCCATGTTGTCGTAGAACGTGATGTATTTCGTGACGTAATTATCAACCGGGTCCATCAGTGCAAAGCCATCGTCGAGGAAATCGGCGGGCATGTTGCCGAAGGTGTCGACAACGTCGCGCGGGCTGTAATACTCGCCGTCTCCCCACGTTTCGAGGACGCCACCCGTCCGGTCGAAACAGAGACCGGCAGCCATCAGTCCGAGGGC
>PUNZ01000222.1 GCA_003551945.1 Halovenus sp.
AATCACCTCGCCCTCAAGTCGGGGACGCTGAACGGGAACGGCGATTACACGCCTTCCACGGTATAGTGGATAGACCGGGAGTCCACCGACAAACCTCGGCGTTCACGCCGAGGTAGGTGATTGCTTTCATCAGCGCAATCTGCTCTTTCCAGACGCCATCTCGGATACCATCGCTGCCTGTTGTTTCAGCTTCTGGTGTGTGCTCTGGTTCTACGACTTGCCCACCGTCTGTTTTGCGACGTGTCCCCCTCTTTTTGGGGTCTTGTCTGTCCGCTGTGTTGCTTGTTAGTCTTGACCAGAGTGTCATCGTCGTGGACGAGGCGTACACAGCCTTTCACTGTTCTGGTCTGGTTATCAAAAGTTGATATCCGTTGGCAGCTGCTCTCCAGAGACGAGACTTTCCTTGGGGTAGAAGTGCGTAAGCGTTTAATCCACGCCCAGAGTATCGCATGGCATGGCTGACTGTCCACTCGCCGAGGATTGCCCGAGTTTTCGCGAACGTATCGAAGGAATGGGATGTCAACACTACGGCGACCGGAGCGGTACAGAGTGGTGTAATCATTATAACCAACCGATTTCGGACCTGAAATCCCAGCCGGTGAAACCCGGCGAGGAAGTCGTTATCGAAGTTGAGGATATTCACGAGAGCGGTGCCGGTGTCGGCCGCACCGACGATGGGTTTATTGTGATGGTTGACGGATTGCTCCCACCGACTCGTGCTCGCGTCGAAATCACGAAAGTCCGGTCCAACCACGCCCGCGGGAAAGAACTTGAACGACTCCCTGACGAGGAGGGCGATGGTGTGGAAGAGGAGTCAGACGACTCCGATTCATCAACAGCCGACAAAGATAACCCTCGACTTGGTAGTCGCGACAACTTCTGGGGCGGGTAGAGACACCCGCTGGACAGCCCTCACAGCCTTTTTCTGGACAGTCAAATCCTTTACGTGCTGGGAAGCGAACATCCCTACATGGACCTGAACCTTTCCGGTAACGTTGCGCTTTGTACAGCGGCAAGCAGTGGACTTGGTCTTGCAAGCGCGGAATCGCTGGCGCGCGAAGGCGCACACGTCGTCATCTGTGGCCGCACTGAATCCCGCCTCGATGGTGCTGGCGAGCAGCTTGACACCGCAGGCAGCGGCGACGTGCTGACGGTCCAGGCTGACCTGACTGACCGTGACCATGTGACCGCACTCGTCGAAGAGACCGTCGACACTTTCGGTGGCATCGACCACGTCGTCACGAGTGCTGGCGGCCCGCCAAGCGGCCCGTTTCTGGAGATGGACGATGATGATTGGTACAATGCCTATGACCTGCTTGTAATGAGCGCTGTCTGGACGCTTCGAGAGAGCTATCCGTATCTTCGGGAGTCTGACGCTGGCTCTGCCGTTGCCATCACTTCGCGAACGGTCCAAGAGGTCGCTGATGGGCTGGTGCTTTCGAACGCCGTCCGTCGAACTGTTATTGGACTTGTTAAAACACTCTCTCGGGAGTTTGCACCTGAGGTTCGGGTTAACGCGCTCCTTCCGGGTGCACACGAGACTGCACGTATTGAGGAACTCATTGAGGCATCCGTTGAGCGCGGCGAGGTTGCCGATTACGACGCCGGATACGACGAGTGGGCAGGCGACGTTCCGCTTGACCGCATCGGTGAGCCACGGGAACTCGGTGATGTCGCAGCATTCCTTGCAAGCGACCGGGCAAGTTACGTCAACGGAGCGGCAATTCCTGTCGATGGTGGCTCGCTTCGGAGTTAATAACTCATCGCCTGGGCCGAATCCGTTCGGCTAATTCTCAGCAGGCTAGATTGGTTCCGAATAATTATCATCGAGTAGAACAAACGTCCGCTTGTGCTTTCGCCGGTGACAGTGTCCTTCGTGGGGGAGGAACAACGGGGGTATGACCTACTCCGGCAACTTGGGACTCATCTCTACCGGCCGGTCAACGTATTGACGACCGAGCCAACAGCCGTGCAAACCGTCCTGTCCGATGACATTGATTGTGTCGTCTGTGACCGGTCAGTCACTGCAGACGAGTTACAATCGGTCGTGAATGCGCTTTCGAATCATGCCGCCCGCATTCCGCTTATCGAACGAACGGGCGAGATTGCTGCCGTTCCGGATAGCATTGACACATATTATCTCTCCCCGGATACGGAGCCACCGGACGCAACTGAGGAGATACTGGGTGTGTTGCTTGATTCGGTTTTTTCGACTGAGACCGGCACAACCTCTCGCTTCCCGGGTGCTTATTTGGCCGTCGACCCGACGTGGGCGGTCGTCGACGTTGACCCGACGCTTGCTTCGTGGAATGATACGAAACCGTCGTTGCTCGTCGGCAAGAACCTGTTTGAGGTCTTTCCAACGTGGAACGAATCGGCGCTCGGCACGGCCTGTCGGGAGGCGATGGAGACTGACGAATCGACGGCAGTCGTCGTCGGTGAAGCAATCGGGCGGCCGCTTGAGGCACATATCTCCCCCTGTGCGGATGGTGGTCTCGAATGTTTCCTGTACGAACGACTCGAACAAGAAGACGACCAACCCGCAGAAACCGACCGCGATTCATCAGACGCTGTTCCAGCGGCCGCCCAGGCAGCGACCCCTGAGTACGACGATACGCTTGAACGCATCACTGACGCATTTGTCGCATTGGACAACGAAGACCGGTTTGTCTATCTCAACAGCAAGGCAGCATCCTTGCTCGATGTTGACGCTGAGTCCGTCCTTGGCGTCCAGTTCTGGGAGACGTTTCCGGCGGCGATGACCTCTGATTTCTACGTGGAGTTTACTGAGGCGATGGAGACACAGGAATCTACCCGCTTCGAGGAGTATTATCGTCCAAGCGAAAGCTGGTTCGAGGTGACGGCCTATCCCTCTCCTGATGGTCTCTCAATTTTCTTCCGCGACATTACCGCTCGGGTTGCACTCAGGCAGAAACTCGAAGCACTTCACGAGGTTTCACAGGACCTCATTGTCGCCGGCTCGGATATCGACGTTGCACAAACGGCTGTGGCTGCAGCCGAAGACATTCTGGGGTTTCCCCGCACCGTTGTTTGGCGGTACGACCAGTCAGCAGAACGGCTCAAACCGCTTGCGTACTCCGAGTCAATTTCCGACGAAGAAATGACGCCACTTGAGCCGAGACATGAGTTTGTTTGGCGGGTGTTCGAGCGGGGCGAACACCGTCTCCTTGGCTCCGGATTGATTACCACTTCCGCCTCGCACCATCCGTCGGACGCCTCTTCCGAACTCCTAGTTCCAATCAGTGATGCAGGGGTTCTCGGCGCATACTCACCGACCGAGGATGCGTTTGATGAGACGGACGTCGAACTGTCCCGACTCCTTGCGAGTACCGTGGCTTCGGCGTTCGCGCGGACGAAACGCGAACGCCAACTTGCCCAGCGAAACGAACGGCTCAACGATTTTGCAAGCGTCGTCTCACACGACCTTCGCAATCCACTCAACGTTGCGTCCCTCCATACAGACTTGGCTCGGCGGGATGACGACCCTGAATCTCATCTCGAGAAAATCGAGTCCTCGCTGAAACGGATGGACAACCTTATCGATGATTTGCTTGCCCGTGCACGCGGTGACCAAGAGCTGACTCGGAACGAGCAGTCGTTGGCAGCGCTTGCTCGGGCGGCCTGGGCAACCGTCGAAACAGGCGACTCAACGCTCGATATTGCTGCTGATGTTACGCTCAGTGCGGACAAAGAGCGCCTGATACAGGCGCTTGAGAACCTCTTTCGAAACGCTGTGGAACACAGTAACGGACCGGTTTCTGTCCGCGTTGGTCATGATGACCGTGGCTTTTTTGTCGCCGATGACGGGCCTGGGATTCCCCCGGAACAGCGAGAGACCATCTTTGAGCAGGGAGTCAGTCACTCCGAGACGGGCACTGGATATGGACTTGCTATCGTCACCGATATCGTTGAGGCACATGGCTGGGATATCCGAGTTACTGACAGCGCCACAGGCGGCGCTCGGTTTGAGATTGATGGCGTCGCATCGATGGCAATCGACCACAGGGCGCGGTGACGGTCGTTATCGACCGGTCCACCGGAGCAACAGCAGCGTAATCTCGAACAGCCCAATCATGGTTATTGCGACCATCAGCGGTGCCATACCGGTTGGGTCGGGGCTGAACAGAAACGCCACACCAGCGAAGACGACCCAGAAGATAATTCGCTTATCTTCGAGCCAGAGCCGGGTGGTGATACCCATCATGATTGCCAGCATCATAAACAGCGGAATCTGGAAAATAATCGCAAATAAGCCCATCATCAACAGGATGAGGTCGAACGTTTCCATCAGCCCGAATGCGATTCCTTCCTCTTCAACCACGCCAGCCGAGTAGAACATGAAGTATTCGAAGATGAACGGGAGAATGAGGAAGTACGCGAAGGCAACACCCACCAGCGCAAGGACGAGGCTGGTCGGCACGGATGCCAGATAGTAGCGTCGCTCCTGTGGATACAGGCCCGGGCGCATGAACAGATAGGTCTGATAGACAAATACCGGAAGCGCGAGGATTAACCCCGCTAGCGAAGCCACTTTCAGCCGCGTTATCAACAGCCCGAGTGGATGGTAGACACGTGGACACGCCCCGTCTTCGGGGTCACCGACACATTCCGTAATCCCGCCGCTCGGTGCTGGAAGGTATGAATACCAGAGGAAATTTGCGATATCGGCTGAGACGGGGAAGACAACAAGACTCACGCCACCCATCACCACAATCACTGCCAACAGCCGTTTCAACATCTCCTCGATATGGGCAGTCAGCGGCATCTCCTGGTCGTCCGGTGCCCCATCGAGTATCCCGCCTTCGTCGTCTTCGACCGTTCCGCCGTCTGTCTCTGAGTCTACGTCTTCTTCTTCATCATCTTCGTCTGACTCGCTTTCATCTGCCTCGTCTTCTTCGCTTGACTCGCTTTCTCCCGTCTCGTCTTTTTCTTCGTCATCTTCGCCGCCCTCGTCTTCCATTCCCCATTCGGCGTCAAAGATACCGACGCTTTCGGTCGAATCGTCCTCTTCGTCACTACCTGCCTCCTCATCGTCGGTAGCCTCGTCTTCTTCGCCAGTCTCGCTTTCACCCACCTCCGCTTTTTCGTCCTCGGAGTCAGCTCCGGTATCTTCGGATTTGCTCTCCGGCTGAGCGTCTTGCTCAGTTTCGGCTGGAGAATCAGTCGGGGAACTGTCGGCAGCCTCGTCACTCGGCGAATCATCAGAGTGACCGGGCTGGTCGTCCCCGCTAGTCATCGGCCTCTGGTTCGGTTTTGCCTCTTGTAAGCCTTCTCATAGGCTGGCTTTTCGATTGCGTTGCCTTCTCATCCATCCTGCGAACTCGCTTGCCGTTCTCTTTTACTCGTTCACAACGGCCGTTTCGAACCTGTCATCGCGCAGTGAGACGCCGGCGGCACAGACTGTATGCTCAAACTCGTGGTCGTAGAGTTCGCGCGCAGCATCGGCTGCATCGCTCGCAGCGAGGTCGAACGACTCCGGGCTGTCATGTTCGTAGGTCGCAACCAGCGTTGGCTCGGTAACCTCTTTGACAATCAGTGCATCACGGCGAACTGTCCCAATCACGCCGGAGGGTCCATCGGCTGTCGTACTTGGATCATCTGCACCGACGACACCGGCGATTCGTGGCGTGTCGTAGACGTCCTTCTCGAAATCCAGCGCGAGCAGTGCGCTGGCGAGGGCATCACGTGCGGGATAGCCCAACTCCAGCTTTTCGGCGATTGGGTCCACGTGGGAGCCGTTGCCGATGACCGCCCCACCGTCTGTCAGGCGGAGGCAGTTGTACGAGATGTATGGGTTGTCCGTCTCCGGCGCATCGGGCGTCGGACCGACGGTAATCGCGTGCTCGCGCTCGATTGCTTGTCTGTTCGGGAACGACCGCGAGGAGACGCGATAGGCGCCCACCTCGGGACCAACGACGACGAACCGTCCAACGTACATGCTCGGTGGTCCTGCGTGTGTGTGTATGTAGCTGTCGGAATTGCTGTCGACACGCATAAGTAGGGCGATTGATTATCCACTCATGCAGTCCCGTGGTGTAGTGGCCAATCATGTGAGCTTCTGGGGCTCACGACGGAGGTTCGAATCCTCCCGGGACTATTTTGCGGCGAACAACTCGTGAGCCGCAACTATCCTCGTTGATTCGAGCCCAGAAGGCGAGAGCCTTCGTGGTTCGAATCCTCCCGGGACTATTACTTCGGACGTTTGAATCCTTACAGCCGTGAGCGGTTGCTGCCACACGGACTGAGGTGAGAGACGTTCAGCACGTTGTGCGTGCCCGAGGATGGCATCGTGAATTCCGTGAACGTGTCCTGATGTGTTCAGTCTATACCACCGGCCGAGCCATGACCCAGCAAAAGTGAACCGTTCGCGGTATTTAGAGCGCCGTACCAGATATCACCTGACAGGCTGTTTTTCAAGCAGGTCGCTCACTTAGTATGAATACAGAATACGCTCCCTCATGGCTATACCCGGGTCTTTCGGCGCCTGCACCAGATATCATTTACCCTCCTGGTGGATACTGAACGGTGTATGGCAACAGGGGAGTATACAGTCGACAGACGCTGGGTCCTTGGCACAATTGGTATTGGTGCGGCCGCCGGTCTCGCTGGCTGTCTTGGTGATGATGACGACACCGAAGAAACCAGCGATGATGAAGGCGATGACGGAGAGGATACCGAAGACGCCGGCGACGAGGTAACGCTTTCCGAACCTGTAGCATTCCCGGAAAATGAGGACGATGGCGTCTGTGCAGTCTGTAATATGATCGCCGCTGAGTACCCCGACTGGAACGCACAGGTGGTCCACGAAGACGGCCACCGTGAGTATCTGTGCTCGAAAGGCTGCCTGACAGCCTATTACTTCGCGCCCGAGAAGTTTACGAGCGGTGACGCTGATGAGGAGATTGTCGGTGTCTGGGCGACGTGTTTCCAGAGTGGCGAGCTCATTGATGCGACAGAAGCGTACTTTGTCTACGAACAGGAAAGAGAGCGTCAGGACTTCCCGATGCCGCGGGGGAGTCCTCTTGCGTTTACCAACCGTGAAGACGCCGTTTCCTACGTCGAAGAATACGACGAGCTTACCGAGGACGAACACGTCATTACCCTCGAAGATATCGATCGCGAGGTCGCGGAGTTCTACCGTGAGCCTCGACTCGAGGAGATGCGCGAGTCATAGGCTGGTCCTTCTCTGAACGTCTCCTCGCTCAACAAAACCACGGTTACGTTACGATTTTGTGACCGCTACTCACTGAGCCACTGCTCCTTTCGTTATGGTTTGTCTGATGCCTTTCGATGACTGCCCACCCGCAGAAGTTCATCGGCTGACAGAACTGCTGGTGATTCCCTGTCTTGATGCTAACCACACACGCCAGCAACTAAGACGAATTCTACGAGTACTCCCACTCCCGAATCTCCCCATCAGCTTCGACCTCCGTGCCAACGTTCTCGAATCGTACGCCCCCGTATGCGACGCTACTTCCTTCTCCGGCGTAGATAGCGACAGTTCCACAGTCAATTGCGGATGCCCCGGTGACGGTCGCACAGACGTTTTTCCTGAATCGGTATGCCTGGTGGACTGCTCCGGTCGAAGCACAGGACTGTAGCTGCAGGTCATCGATATCATCAAAATAGAACGTATTGGTGAACGCTCCCTCGATACTGACTGATGTGAGCTGTACCCTCTCAAATCCGCTTGCGTATATGCCTGTGCCGTCCGCCAACTCATCGTCGCTGGTCCTGATGGTAATTGCGTCGAGTTTTAGCTCGTCTCTGCCGTCTTCCTGCTGACCGAACGAAATCCCTCGAGCGTTCTCGTAACAGGAGACATGACTCACCAGCACGTCGCCGATTTGTATCCCCCCATCAGCTCTGATTGCGGCATCCTGACACCCACTGATGGTCCCGTTTCGAATCGTCAGTGACTCATTTCCGTCGCGGTGAATCTCGACACCATAGTCGGGTCCGTTTTCCACATCTATTTCGAATCGCTGGAGGCGACTGTTGCGCGTCGGGGTTCCGTCATTTTCAGACAGAAATGCCGTTTCGCCATCCCAGATAGCATTCGAGTCGCTATCTTCGGTTTGATTGTCGAACTGAAACGGCGCATCCGAATGGCCTTCCCCACCGCGAGTTGCCCAGTAGCCATCGACGACGACGTTTTTCGACGAGACGATATCGATATGGTGGTAGTAAATTCGGTCACCGTAGATGTTCGACAGTTCGACGTTTTTGGCATGAGCGGGCATGATTCCATTTGATTCCGGCGAGTCAATCCGGATGTCACGGATACCCCAGTTCGACGCGCCGTCGTAGTCTGGTTCGTTATAGCCTCGATTAGAAATGAGCGCACGTCCTTCCTCACCATCCGGTCGCACTCCTTCGAACACCGTTGAGGGGCCTGCTCCGCAGACTATTGTCTCATCGCCGATAAGCGGCGTTCGCTCGAAGAGATACCGGCCGGGCGGGAAAAAGACGATACCGCCGCCAGCATCGGCCGCGGTTCCCAGCAACTCGTGAACTTCTTCACCGACGTCGGTTTCACCGTCACCGCCAATGCCGTGGGCTTCGACATTCCAGACTGGCGTTTCTTTGGTTCGTCCGTGCTCTATCTGGATTTCCGCAAAATAGCTCGTTCCGGGGACGGGTTCCTCGGCAGTGCCTTTCCCACCGAAATAGACCCAGTCTTCCGTTTCACTGTCCCACCGCCAGGTAACGTGCTGGTCGGTCGCGTGATACAACTCATCGTTATACTCCCCCATATCCGGCCGGTCAGCGATTGGCCCTCGGACAATGGCATGTTCGTCGACCGCTTCCACTGTGTCCGTATGGTCCCACTCGTCTCCTTGCTCGAAGGTTCCAAGGCCAAGCCGTGGTGTCTCATCCGCCATCCTTACTCTTCTCCGTACGCTGTCCCGTATGTTGTTCCGTAGCCGGATTGACTCGAACAGCCAGCAAGGAGGACACAGCAGGCCGCCGTCGTCAGCAGAAACTCCCGCCGTGCTACCGTTGAATCCGTCATTAGGCCAACCATATACGGCGTGGAATAAAACACCCAAGGGTCCGTTCCCGAAGGATTATTCTCGCCCGCGAGAGACGAACAATTCACCCGTGGAAGCACAGATTCGCGACCG
>PUNZ01000225.1 GCA_003551945.1 Halovenus sp.
GTCCCTACGGCGCGTCGAAACTCGCCGGTGAGCGATATGCCTGTGCCTACAGCGAGGTGTATGACCTCCCGGTGGTTGCGCTTCGGTACTTTACGGTGTATGGCCCGCGAATGCGCCCGAATATGGCCATCTCGAACTTTGTCTCGCGGTGTCTGAACGGCAACCCGCCGGTTATCTACGGTGACGGCACACAGACGCGTGACTTTACGTTCATCGACGATGTTGTGAGGGTCAACACGCAGTTGTTGACAACTGACGCCGCCGACGGCGAGGCGTTGAACGTCGGCAGTACCGACAACATCCAGATTCGAACACTTGCGGAGGAAATCCGTGACCAACTCGCTCCTGAGCTCTCGCTTTCGTATGATGAGCGCCACGATGCCGATGCCGAGCATACGCACGCCTCAACGGACAAGGCAACTGAGTTGCTCGGGTATGAGCCAACCTACACGATTCGTGAAGGCGTCTCTGCGTTTATTTCGTGGTATCGCGAGAACCGTGACTGGTACGAACCGCTCGTGCTTGCTTCTTGAGGGAGTTTGGGGTGTCACTCGGTTGACGGTGAAACCGGACAGACGAACAGTGATTCTCTGCGTCGGAAACCAATGTAATGTCCGGGTAGCGTTCGAGATGAAATCGTACAGGGAACCACATCAGGATGGGCTTCCAGAGAGGCGTTACCGAAGACAGCAGTGACGAGAACAGGATGAAGAGTAGACTGTTTGTGTTGCTGAATACGTGCGGTTGGGTATCGTGATTGGTCTTAACCAACGTCCTGGGATTTGTTTTGGCGTTTGTTCGTTAATTAGAACTGATTTGCAGCGTTGACCGCTTGTGGCTGGTATCGTCGTTGAGTGGTTATGGGTCCTGTCAGAGCGTCTCACTGTCAGCGGGACACCACAGGACATATATCACACCACACCCCACCACTGAGTAATTGCGATTTTATGGCTGATGATACTCCTGCGGTCTCTCGACGCGAGAAGATTGATGCCCTTATCGACGTTGCGAAGTTCAACCCGAAATTCAGTGTCCTGATTGTCGTCCTGGGGATTGTCGCAGCTGTGCTTGAGGGCATCGGGCTGAGTTTTATTTTGCCTGTGATTGAGATTGTGCAGGTGGATGACCCCGTTGCCGAGGCCGACGGCGCGATGGAAGTGTTTGTGATGGCCTATGACCTGATTGGTGTGCCGTTTACCCTTGGGTTTGTTGTGGTCGGCGTGGCCGTTGTGATGACCGTGCGGTATACGACGAGTTTTCTTGTGGCGTGGTTTCGGACGGCGCTGAGTGAGTATTATATTCGGGACCTACAGAAACGGACGTTTGACAACGCGCTTGATGCCCGTGTGGAGTATTTCGACGAGGAAGGCAGCGACGACATGCTGAATGCGATTATTACGGAGACGAGGTATGGTGGACGAGTGATTCGGTATGTGGTGCAGTTTATCGAGCAGTTCTTCTTCAGTTTGATTTATCTGCTGATTGCCTTGTTGATTGCGCCGTGGTTGACGTTGTTTGCGGTGGTCATTCTCGGTGGGTTAACGATCTTTTTGCGGAAGGTTGTCGAACCAGGGTTTGAGTTGGGACAGATTGTGGCCGATGCAAACGAGCGTCGGCAGGAATCTGCACAGGCTGGGACGCAAGGGATTCGGGATGTCCGGATTTTTGGATTGGCTTCAGAGTTGTATCAGGACTTCACTGATGCGGTGGATAAATACACGAAATACCGAGTGAAGTTGGCGCGAAATGAGGCTGCTATCAGTAATTTCTACAATCTGGGTGTGGCGGTGTCCGTGTTCGTGCTGATTTATCTGGCACTTGGGTTTGCCGACCTTTCGATTGGGGCACTTGGTGTGTTCCTGTTTGCGATGTTCCAGCTAGGGCCGAAGGTCAGTTCGCTGAACGAGAAATACTACAAGATTGAGAATAATTTGCCGCATTTGGTTCGGACACAGCAGTTTGTGAAAGAGCTTGAATCTCGGAAAGAGGCGAATAATCCAACGCGGGAGACGCCTGCAACCGTGGAGGAGGTCGAGTTTGATGACGTGTGGTTCTCCTACGATGACGAAGAGGACGTGCTGAAAGGCGTGGATTTCGAAGTCGAGAAAGGCGAATTCATTGCGTTTGTTGGGCAATCTGGCGCTGGCAAGTCGACGATTGTGTCACTGTTGGCTCGGCTGTATCAGTTGGATAGGGGAGAGATTCGGGCGAATGGGATTCCGATTGCAGAGTTGGATGTCGATGAGTGGCGAGAGCATATTGCCGTCGTTCGACAGAGTCCGTTCATTTTCAATGATACACTGGAGTACAACCTGACGGTAGGCAAGCGAGATGTGAGCCGGGCTGAGCTGGATAGAGTCTGTGAGATTGCCAAAGTCGATGAGTTCTTTGCTGACCTACCGAATGGGTATGAGACGATGCTTGGTGATAACGGGGTTCGATTATCTGGTGGACAAAAACAGCGGGTTGCGCTAGCTCGGGCGTTGCTGACCGATGCTGACCTGCTCGTGCTTGATGAGGCCACGAGTGACCTGGATTCACATCTTGAGCGTGAAGTACAGGATGCAATTGAGGCGATGGACCGCGATTACGCGATGATTGCTATTGCACATCGCCTGTCGACGGTTGAGAATGCTGACCGGATTTATACCATGGATGCTGGTGAGATTACCGAGGTTGGGTCGCATGGGGAGCTGTTGGAGAATGGTGGGCAGTATGCGAATTTATATGCTATCCAAGCGCAATAATTTGAGAGTGCCGAAATAGCTGATTTTGGGGTCTGAATGTTTGGTCTTCACTTGCAATAGTTGGATGTCTGGCTAACTGTGTGGGAGGACTCTGTATTCTAAGAAAACCGGTGAGTCGAACTAACCAGTGGATGCCTACGAAAGCCCTCGGTGCGCTCGCGGGTCGCGCTGAACGGGATATCCTCATTCACTTCGTTCATTCGGATAGTTGCCCGCTCAGCGACCGCGAGACGGTCTAACGACCTCGCACCTCGCCCTTTCAGTTTGCCGGAAGAGTTGTCTTCCGGCCGCCCGAAAATCTCCGATTTTCGCAGGCCGCCAGGGACGTGGTCTGGTTGGTTAGTCTGGTGATCTTGTGAATTTGGTTGGAGATAGACCATCGTTTTTGACAATTCCCTCGTCCTTTCTGGGTCCACACCCTACCGTGTCGAGTGTTCTTCTTATGCTCGTGTTTCCCAACGAGTAGTCAGATGGACCACTCTTTCAATCACGAGGGTTGTTGGTCGCCAACCCATGTTGTGCTGCAACATCGACAAGTTCCTTGTCTGCACAAACAAACGTTATATCTGGATTAGGTGTCGGCAGTGACACTGCTGCAGCGAGCTGGAGTGAGTCGAGCGTTCGGAGGTCATCATCCAGAACGAGAGCGAACGCACTCTCAAAAATGCGTTCATCAACTGGGATGACCGTAAACCGTTCCGTTGCTTCTTCAAAAAAGGAAACAAGAAGGTTGTCTCGCTTTTCTTTGGTGATGTCTCCCCGGTTGTACTTTCGGCGAAACGCGGACGCAATTTCGATCACGGAGAGTGACGTAATGATAATTGTATTCTCTGGTGTTTCGATGAGTTGGTCAACAGTCTGTGTGCCCCGTTCGTCTGCGTATCGCTTGATCAGCGCAGATGTATCAAAAAAGAGCATCAAATCCGTTCAGTCCGCTCCTCGTCGACGAGTTCACTCATCGAATCAACGCCGGCACGAAGTTCTTTGAGGTCATGCTCGTGTTGGTGTGATTCGATAAATTCGTTCATCCGACGGCGGAGCCCCTCCACCCGTGCGGTACGGAGGGTGTGATGGCCGAGTTCGGCAACGTCGTCTGCATCGCTCATACGTGGTTCTATGTCGTGATTGGTTACAAAGGTTTGGTGTTACAAGATTTATATAACCGACTCGCCGAGTAGGAGGGAGTATGCGAATCGGTATGGAATTCAAGCGTAATAATTTGAAAGTACCGAAATAGCTTACTTTGGGATCTGAAGAGTTGTTCTTCACTTTCAATCGTGGGGTGTCTGGCTAACTGTCTGAGATGGTTCTCTACTCGAAGAAAACCGGTGCGTCGAACGACACAGTGGTTACGAAAGCCCTCGGCGCTTTCGACTGTTGCTCGCGGCTCCGGCCGCTCGCTACTCCGAGGGATCTGCGATCCCTCGCTACCCGCGGCTCGCTGCGCGCTTCGGCCGCAAGCGCCCTGCAGTGCTTGTGTCGCTGGGGTGTGGCCGAGAGCGCCTCGCCCTTTCAGTTTGCCGGAAGAGTTGTCTTCCGGCCGCCCGAAAATCTCCGATTTTCGCAGGCCGCTAGGGGCGTGGTTTGGTTGGTCGCTGTTGAGAAGTTGGCCGTGGATTTTACCTATTCGAACTGTTCAAACAGAGACGCTTTGTCATCTGTCGCAAACCGATATCCATCCTCTACTTGGAGAGCCTCAATCAGAGCAGTGAGTTCTTCTGGATCAGAAATTTCCCCGCACTGGATTGCAGCCTGAAGAACGAGTACGAGATCCCAGACAGCAATGCCGTGTTGCTGCCCAATGGTACCCACGTGAGAATCATCTGTCACCAGTCGACGGTCCCGGTTATGTGCGACAGCAAGACACTGGGCGTCCGTCGTCGACAATGCGTGATCGCGGATCTCAGCTGCCAATTCCAGCTCGGTTGCAGTCAGTGGGATAACATCAAGCCATCCGTCGTTGTATGATTTGATTACATCAATCTTCTCAACAAATTCGTATCCGGCGGCTTCGGCACGATCAAGCTCATCGATGACTGACGGCGTCGTCCCGACTGCATCGAATATCACTGACAGCAGTTCTAGCCGTCCGACTTTGGCAAATGCACTGAGTATATTGTTATCGACGATCGTCATTGGCGTCGGTCAGTTCGTGAACTCCTCAAGCTGCTGTCTGCGTTCAGTGTCGTCAAGAAAACCGCTGTCCCGAGGAATTCCACGGTCGTTGAGTTCGTCCTTGAACGACTCCGTCGAGATCTCTGCCAACTCTGCAGCCCGATTCAGGCTGACCGTTCCGGAGCGGTATTTTTCGACAGCCAGCGAAACTCGGAGCTCCGGACGTCGGCGTAACAGTTCTCGAACTGCGTCTGCAACCACGGCGTCGGTGTTTTCGTAGCCACCAACTGCCGCAATCGTATCGATGTCCTCGGCTAATTCCGACATGCGTTTGTGTAGGCTAGAAGCACTGATAAACACTTTGTCCAGAATGGGAGTTCGACCGATTCGTTCACCTTCTCGAATACAAGACCGAAGAACACGGTATCCTCGTTGACCGAGTAGACGAGGAGAACACCTCGAAGACGTGTTCGTGTTGCGGGCAAATTCGAGATACGAACCGCGTGGAGCGTGGTTTATACGTCTGTTCGTCGTGCGAGATGACGATGAACGCGGACGTGAACGGTGCAGTGAACATTCGCAGAACGATAACTCAGAGTCCCCCGACCTCACGGCGTACCGCTGTGAACACCGTTTCCGTCCACCGAGGGCGTGGTTTGGTTGGAGTTCGTCTGGCGATATTGTGAATCTGGTTGCAGACACACCACTTCAATCGCTTTTGACAATTCCCTCGGGCTTTCTGGGTACACTGTGCCCAATGTTCCACCCGGGTGGAAGCCATTTGTGTTGGTACTGGATTACAGAGATTCGAGGAGAAAGTCCACGCATTTAGTCGTGGGAGAACTCACGAGGTGGTCAAAAATGAGGCAGGAAAGACTTATTTATGAACATAGACTATGTTATGAATAATGAGTAAGTCAGAACACTCAGATAATTCTGAGAAAGAAATTGTTGCTGTTACTAAGCATGGACAGGCAACCATCCCGAAGCGGTTCCGGGAGAAGCTCGGAATCGAGGCTCCGGGTAAGGTACTGTTCCGGGAGACCGAAGACGGGCAGGTAATCGTCGAGCAGGTTCGCTCCCCGAACGAAATGCGGGGATTCGCCGCACGCAGCGAACCCGCAACTGACAAGCCTGCCTCAGAGATTCTCCGCGAGAAACGCAAGCAGGACCGCGAAGAGCGTGATGCAGAGTTTTCGTCGGTGAACTGATGACGACTCCCGACCGCATTGTCTTTGACGCCGAGCCGCTGATCGCTCACGCGGATGATGAACCGGGCAGCGACGTAGTCGAGGAATATCTTGACGCAGTTGCCGTTGCAGAGGCAACCGGCTACGCCAGTTATGTGAACCTCTCTGAGTTTCGGTACACCATCGCCCGGAAATACGATCGGGCTACCGCCGACGAGTATCTCGACTGGCTCCGTGACCTCGGGATCCAACCAGTCGATGTTCACGAAGCTTGGGCGGCAGCTTCCGAGTACGTCCTCACGTACAACCCGGCGCTCGGTGATTCGTTTGCGCTGGCGACAGCTGAGCATCTCGAAGCAACGCTTTTAATCGGCGGCGATGACGACTACGACGGGATTAGTGACGTCCCGATAGAGCGATTTCGCGATGGGTCGGCGTGAGATCTTTGCAGATACTGTTCTTGCTGGGAATGGCATCGAGAACGAAAGCGAACGCACTCTCGAAAATGCGTTCATCAACTGGGTAAACCGTTCCGTTGCTTCTTCACAAAAGGAAACAAGAAGATTGTCTCGCTTTTCTTTGGTGATGTCTCCCCGATTATTTTGTGAGGTCTTCCTGAACTGCCTTGACCTGCGGAATCAACGTCGGAATTTCTTCTTGGATAGTCATCCAAACAATGCGCAGTTCGATTGTCGCGTATCCGTGAATGAGTTTGTCACGCATCCCTGCCATTTCCGACCATGGGATTTCACTGTATTTGTCGTATATCTCATTGGGGACATTTTTTGCAGCCTCACCGATAACCTCGAAATTGCGGAGCACAGCGTCGACAGTCTTCTGGTCACTGGCGAAGTCCTCGTAATCCATTCCTCTCGTGTATTGTTCGATTTTCTGACCAGCATCGATGATATCGTTGAGGTACTCGAGTAGTTCCGTCATACACGGCCACGAGTGTTGCTGTACGGAGACGCGTCCGTAAACTAGACAGTCTTGGTGTGAGTTTGAATCCATCACTCTTAGTAAACCATTCTCTGAATTACTTTCACTAATATATCTTTGTTAAAGATATCTCCGAAAATATTTACCAACAAGGGCTTAATCAAAGTACAATGAAACGAGGGTACGATTTACCGTCGGATGCTCCGGGGGCCTATCTGCCAGTAAGGGCTGACCGAAACGTCCCGTTTGGCAAGTTCTACAAACCCGACAATCTTCCTCCGGAGTTACCGCTCTCAGACGAGACAATACAGCTCGTCGAAGGAACCATGCACGCACTCGGCCGATTGGACGGATTCAGGGGACGCGTGGAAGATGCCGAAACCGTCTTCAAACCTCTGCTCTACAAGGAGGCAGAGCAGTCCTCGCAAATCGAGGGCACGCAGGTGACAACGACCGACATCTATCGGGCGACCGCCGGCGGCGACACCTCTGCACGCAGTCGAGACGTACGGGAGGCGATGAACTACGTCGAGACCCTCCAAGCAGCGAGCCAGCAACTACTCGAGCGTGGTCGCTCACGGGAGAACATCACACTTGAACTCCTGCTGGGACTTCACAGTACTGTCATGGAGACCGGAGAAACCGACGGGGAAGATCCACTACCCGGCGAGTTTCGACCCAACTACGCTTGGATTGAGGAATCGAGCGAACCGTGGCAACAATCCGTTCGCTTCGTGCCGCCTAAAGCCGAGATGGTCGACTCGCTGATGGAGTCACTGCTCTCCTACGTGCAGTCCCCATCTCACTTCCCAGATATTGTCGACGTTGCGCTCGTTCATTACCAGATTGAGACAATTCACCCATTCAAAGATGGAAACGGCCGCATTGGGCGACTCTTGGCGATTCTCATGCTCGTTGCTTGCGACGCCCTCACGAAGCCGCTGTTCCATATGAGTGCTTACATCAAAACGAACCGCGAGGAGTACACCGATCGACTGCTCGCAGTCAGCGAAGAGGGAGAGTGGGAGGAATGGATTCAGTTTTTCGTGTCCGGAATGCGTGATCAAGCCGAGGAGGTGCTTGGTCGGGCCCAACTCCTGCTTGACCAGTACGAAACGTATCGAAAGACGTACCAGACCGCACCGGAGTCAGTGCAGCGACTTATCCCCGTGCTGTTCGAGCAGCCCTATCTCACCGTCCCGATGACTGCCGAACGAATCGACATGTCGTACCCGGCCGCAAACAACGCTGTTGACCGACTCGTTGAAGACGGTGTGCTACTGCAGGTCGAACAACGAGAACGAAATCGAGAGTTCGTTGCCACTGACGTGATGGCAATCGTCGAGCGAGATGCTGACAGACTGCCGTCGCCAGCTGAGGTATTACAGTGAACTCCGGACAATTCTCCAGTCGCGTGCTGAGCAAGCCTTCGTCGATGGTGCCTGTGAGCAGTCGGCAATTGCAAAGACTGCAGCTATCGCTGCTCAGGGCGTGGTTGGGTTGGAGTTCGTCTGGTGCTATTGTAAATCTGGTTGCAGACACACCATCGTTTTTGACAATTCCCTCGGCCTTTCCGGGTACACTGTGTCGAATGTTCGAGCCGGGTGGAAGCCATTGATAGCTTGTGCGGCTTGGTGGGTGGCGAGAATTGCGTGCTGACTACCGAGTTCGGTGTGTTCGCGCACGTCGTCGTAGGCGAGAGGTTGTACGTCGCTCTTGGTGTTGCACTTGCCCCACGCCATGTCCGTGGCGGTTTGGCAACCACGCTTCCACTCAGAGATGGTTTTCTCAAGCAACTTGCGTTGCTCGTCATCTACCGAGAGGCGAGTGATTGCTGGATTCGTGCGGGTGGATGTCTGTGGCTTGTGTTAACCAACGAACCGGGGGTTATTCTGTGAGATCTTCCCGAACTGTCTTTATCAGCGGAACCAACGTAGGAATTTCTTCTTGGATAGTCATCCAAACAATGCGCAGTTCGATTGTCGCGTATCCATGAATGAGTTTGTCACGCATCCCTGCCATTTCCGACCATGGGATTTCACTGTATTTGTCGTATATCTCATTAGGGACATTTTTTGCAGCCTCACACGTAGACA
>PUNZ01000223.1 GCA_003551945.1 Halovenus sp.
CTGTCGCTCGCTGAACGACCCGCAGGTCGCAACGAGCATGTGCTCATCGACCAGATTCAGCGTCGTTGCCTCCCAGAACTGGGTTCCGGAGGCGGTGAGAATGATGGTCTCGTTGTCAGTGCCGAGGAACTCCTTCGTATCCTCCACAATCGTCGTATACAGGTCGGTCATCCGGTCCATCCGGTGGCCAAACATCGGTTCAGCCATCGCTTGAATCACGTCATCTCGGACTTCCGTTGGGCCTGGCAGATACAACCGTTTGTCCGGGTAGTCGCCGGTATACTCTCGTTTTTCGACCATGGGAATTGCTCGTATGAGAGCATCCGACAGCGAAGGTTATGCCGGTTTTGGTCTCAGTTGATGCTGCGGTCACCGGGAAGTATTCTCAGTACATAAGAATGTAAATATAATTATTCTACATTCATAGCGTAGGAGAAAATATGAAAACGCAAAGCACACCTCTACAACGCAGGCCAGACCACGGAGGCAAGCGACACATCGGCCGTCGGCAATTTGTCGCAGGAACGAGCGCGATTGCACTGTCTGCGGCCCTGAGTGGCTGTCTCGACGAGGAAATCGTGAGACAAGGAACAGACACCGAAGGAACCAACGGAACGTTCGATATGACCTCATTTGTGTATACAACAGAGCGGGCGAGAGCCTATGGAGAGTATACACAGGTCGACAGTCGCCGGTACACAGCAGGAGAGAATATCTGGATGTATCTCGAGTTCGATAACGTCACACCCGTCGATGATGGCCCACATCTCGAAACAGCTTGGGCGTTCATCGACCCATACGAGAATGTTATCATGGAAACAACAGATTCAGTTCGAGTCGACTCTCTTTCCGACGGGAGCAACGACCGAGGGGCGTATGTGACACAAGGGATACACACCGATGCAATCAACCTCCCGTCTGCAGGCGAGTATACGATACGGGCCGAAATAACTGATGTCGGGAGTGAAAAAACGGTTGAGCTGTCCGAGCCAGTGAGAATCACGGATGTTCTCGAAGTTGACGACGTCGTATTTATCGAACAAAAACCTACCGAAGCCGGTGAGTATCAAAAACGGGATGAGACAGTCTACAGCAGAGGCGAGACAGTGTGGGTGTATATAGAACCGCGAGGTACGGGCGTCGAGCAGACTGCCGCTGGCGAGTGGAAAACAGAACTTAGCGTGAATGCGATACCGACCGGTCCTGACGGCGAAGAGGACAGAGGGTTTCGTGAAACGATGGAAGTGGCGGTGACGGAACCTGGAGACACTGACCGATTATTCGTCGCTGCTGATATCGAGATCGACAGACCAGTACTTGGAGAGTATACGCTTAGCGTTGAGTGTCGCGACCACATTACGGGAGACTCAACGTCAAGAACAGAGTCGTTCCAGATGGGAGGTCCAGAACTCGAAGGCATTGCAGAGTTCCGAGAACTGATACTGGAAGATAATGATATCGAAATTGAACGGTTGGAACTCCGGGGTGATGAGGATGAGCAGACGCTGTCGCTACACTACACCTCTAGCTATGTATACTCAACTGGGGAGATAGAGGAAGAGGTCGGATTCATCTCTGGTGCCTTTGCTGTGGTCCTCTCAGAGGAGTTTGCACCCGATTCCTTCAGGGCGGTCGGTACGGATGCAGACGATGCCGAGTTTTCCTTTTCTATCGAGTCTGATATTGCCAGGCAGTTTATGGCCGATGAAATTAGCTCCGAAGAGTATGCTGAGCATGTCACCCGCCGGTTACGGCAGCGTGATTGATTCACGAATGTGACTAGCTAAAGCAATCGGTACACCTGTTCGATGGGACGTTAGAATTGTAGTCGCAAACGGTCGTCAAATATGCTGTTCAAGCACCCGTAACCAGTTTTCATGAGCGATTGCGCGTTGCTCCGATTCAGTAAACCCACGCGCGGCCAAGCCATCGAAAATCTGTGGCAACCCGCTCACGTCGCCGACGCTGTCGATAATCTCTGCACCGTCGAAATCCGAGCCCAATGCGACGTGTTCGACGCCAATTGTGTCTGCAACGTACTCAATGTGCTCGAGCAGCGTACTCAACGGCGCATCAACATCGAAGGTGCCATCCGGACGAAGCGCGCTTGCGGCGAACGTGATGCCAACAAGCCCATCAGTCTCAGCGACTGCTCGAAGTTGCTCATCAGTGAGGTTTCTCGATGAGGGACAGATGTCGTGAACGCCGGCATGGGAGACAACAAGTGGGTCCTTCGAGCGGTCCGCAACGTCCCAGAACCCTGCTTCGTTGAGATGTGCAAGGTCAACCAGAATCCCGCGCTCATTGCACGCGTCTACGAGCTGTTTGCCTGCGTCTGTCAGCCCCGGCCCGGTATCAGGATGACCAGGAAACTCGAAGGGGACGCCGTGTCCGAACTGGTTTGAACGGCTCCAGACAAGACCCAGCGAGCGGAGTCCGCGGTCATAGTATGAATCAAGGTTTGAACAGTCCGGTTCGATTGCTGCGGCCCCCTCAAAATGAACGAGGCAGGCGATGGAGTCAGACTGAAAGGTCTCCCGAAGTCTTTCGGAAGAGTCAACAAGCGTGATTCTCTCGCCGGCGGTCGATAGCAAGTCAGCAAGGCGGTCAAAAAGCTCCTCGGTGACTGCCTGTGCGTACGCAATGTCAGGTGCTGGTGGCGGTTCGAGGGTGAATCCCTCAGCAGTATCCTGCCGGCGCTCTTCACGGGGTGTGGTCTCCGGTGAGGGTTCGACATAGAAGGCAAAGAGGCCGCCGCCGAACCCCCCGTCGACCGCTCGTGAGTAATCCAGATGCCACTCCGGCCGATCATCGAAAAAGGCGGCTCCTGCGCCCTCTGGTGGGAGGCGGTAGAGAGAATCATTGTGCCCATCAAAGACCTGAAACGGGGTATCGTCAGTTGAATCCGCAGTCATACACCAGTGAAAACATTCACTCGACAGGGGTTTAAAGATGACTTAGGCTGGCAGTTGTTTAGGGAGGCTGACGGGCAGACAGCGATTGGCTGCAGATGGTGTTTTGGTCCCCCCGGTTCAATGGCCCATATGTTTCGCGACCGGGACGACCATGCCAGAACGAGCGCTCACGAGACAGTGCTGGCCTGTCTCGAAGCCGGTATCGACGCCGCCAACCCGTCAACTGTCATCCCCCAACAGCTCCGATACGAAAAAGACGGCGAACAGTTGATGGTCGGAGGGGAACTCTATGACTTGCGAAGCGTCGAGAATATCTACGTTGTTGGCGGTGGGAACGCAGCGGGTGCGATTGCACAGAGTCTTGAAGCGGTGTTTGGGGAGGCGATTACAGCAGGCGCTGTCGTAACAGACGTGCCGCGGGAGACGGACCGTATCGAACCGCTGCGTGGCGACCATCCGATACCCAGCGAGCGAGGTATCAAACACACAGCAGAGATGAAAGCGATTGCTGAAAGTGCAGGACAAAATGACCTCGTGTTGGCAGTCATCGGTGGTGGTGGAAGCGCACTGATGCCCGCACCGGTCGAGGGTGTTTCGCTCGGTGATATGCAGGCACTCACTGACGAACTCCTGCGAAGCGGTGCGACAATCGACGAAATCAACGCGGTCAGAAAACACCTCTCGACGCTCAAGGGTGGACAACTGGCGCGAGCGTGTGCACCGGCACAGGTCATCAGTTTGCTCTTTAGCGACGTTGTCGGAGATGACCCGAGCGTCATCGCAAGCGGGCCAACAGTCCCGGATTCGACCACCTTCGAAACGGCACTTACTGTCCTCGACCGGTATGATGTCTCAGTTCCAGAATCGGTTCGCAGCCATCTTGAAGCAGGACGTGTTGGGGAGAGGACAGAAACGCCAGCCCCCGAGGATGAGATATTCGAGCGCGTCTCCACACACATTCTTGCGAATGGAATGACTGCCATCGAAGCGGCCAGAGAAACAGCAGCAAAACGAGGATATACACCACTTATCCTTTCTTCGCGGATGCGCGGAGAAGCACAGGAGAGCGCACTCTCGCATATGGCGATTGCCGAGGAATGTCTGGAAAGCGGTCAGCCCGTCTCACCCCCCGCTGTCCTCATTTCGGGTGGTGAAGTGACGGTAACCGTTCGCGGTGACGGTACTGGTGGTCCAAATCAGGAGTTCGCGCTGGGTGCGGCGGTTGAACTCACTGAAGGAATCGTACTGGGGAGTATCGATACAGATGGCATCGACGGCCCGACAGATGCTGCTGGAGCCCTAGTAGATGCAAAAACCGTTGATGATGCCCAAGCACTTGAGGCTCTTGAGACGAACGATGTCTATCCGTTTCTGCACGAGCGTGATGCGTTACTTATCACAGGTGAAACGGGAACAAACGTCAACGACCTGCGAGTGGTTGTTGTCGACACATGAAATCAGTCACGAGCGAATAGCTGACCCGAAATCTCCTCGATTTCAAGCTCGTATGGCGTCACATCGGTCGCATCCGTCATTGTCCGCCAGCCCATCGGAGTTGGGACGTCGGCAGTTCGTTTCGCGAGCGTTGCAAAGGCAGTTTCCGCCTCAGCATACGGAATTTCAACGAGTTGTCCCTCAATAACCACGCTTCGCCAACTTGTCCCAGACTCGCGCTCTTCATACACAGTCAGACAGACGTTTGGGTTGTGTGCTAGACAACGACTTTTTCTTGAGTCGTCATCCTCCGACAGTTGCACAACCAATTGCTCACTGTTGTGCTCAAAGCCGAACGCGACCGGTATCGCGTATGGGCCAGCCCCACCATCAAGCGCTAGCACACCAACACCAGTTGAGCGCAGGACGGTGTGCACTTCATCGATACCGAGTGGTTCCATTACCAGCGAGTTTCACATCGAACGGTAATGATACTGACGCCCGCCTACCCATAGTGAGCCAGAGAGTTATTATCAGTTCCCGAGAATGGCACTCGCGTTTTTGCGGGCTCATGATAGAGTCAGTGACATGGGAGCCGACGGGACAGAGACGTTCATCGAATGGGATAATGAGCGATATAGCACTGAGATTGAGCGGTTCGACGAACAGCACAAACGACTGTTTACTCTGTTAAATGACCTCTATCTCGCCATGGAAGAAGGGCAATCGGAACAGCGAGTAGGCGACACGCTCCGCGAACTTGAACGATACACAGAGTACCATTTTGGTGATGAAGAAGAGTTCATGCAGGATTGTGGGTTTGCAATGGATTGTGCGGACTGTTTCTTTAACCATCGGGAAATGCATGAGGAGTTTGCGGCAAAAGTAAAAGAGCTCCGACAAAAACACGAGGATGGCGAGTACATCACCATGGAGATGCTGATGTTCGCCCGCGACTGGCTTGATTCACATATCGCCGGCCTTGACCAAGACCAGTCATACAGCGACTACTATACTGACGCTGTTCCCGAAGATTACGAATATACTCCCGGAAAGCTCAGGGCCGACCGGAAGAACACAGGAGAGCCTATTCCGGAAGCTGAGACACCAAAGAACGAGCAAGCTGAGCCAGTGAGGCTCGGAACAACAACGTATGAAGGAGGACAGGTCGACGTTCCTGAGGAGACGCTGGCAACATGGTTCGAACGGTGTGTCGCTGACCATCCCGACAAAGATGCAGCAATAGTCCGCACCGACGAGACGTTCACAGCACTCACCTATACGGAGTGTAGAGAGCAAGCACAGGCGTTGGCGGGCGGCTTGCTTGAGTGCGGCGTTGAACCAGGTGACCGGGTGGCACTCCATGTCGAATCAGGATTTGACTGGTCTCTGCTTGACCTAGCCTGCGCATATGCAGGTGTTGTGTCCGTCCCACTGACAAAGAGGCACAGTAGCCAACGGACATACACGATTCTCGATGACACTGACACCGCACTAGTCGTCACTGATTCCACTGTTCCCGACGGTATTCCAACAGACGTCGATGTCTGTCGGTATGAGGAACTCTCTCGCAACCCACCTGCTGAATTTCCTGGGTTGACGCGGCAACCGGAAGAGATTGCAACGGTTGTCTACCGGTTCGATAGGGAGCCAGCTGCTGATGGGTGTCTGTTGACGAACACAAATATTCGTGCCGCGATTGCAAGTCTCGCACAAACCTTCCCTGTCTCAAGTGGCACAGTTGGAACATGTATGCTGCCCCTTGCGCATATTTACCAGCGTGTCATGACCTACTACCTCTGGGAGCGCGGGGCAGCTGTGGCTTATCTTGAGCCTCAATCAGTGCTGTCAGATTTGCCGGCTATCAACCCAACCGTCCTGGTCGGTGTTCCACAGCTGTATAAAACAATTCAGGATGCGTTTCAGGAACGCCAGAGCGAACGAGGTGGACTGCGTCAACGGTTTGCAAGCGGATTAGCGAGCACCATCGGTGCGCATAAAAACACCGGCGATTCCATGTCAACGACGTTATCGCTCAAGCATCGTCTGGCTGGACGGCCCACATTTAACGCGCTCCGAGATGAGCTTGGCATCGGTGAGCTTGAGTATGCATTCACAAGCACAACCGAGACCGATACTAGTCTTCACGAGTTCTTCCTCGGTATTGGGGTTCACCTCACGGAACTCTATGGAACGACCGAGCTGACGGGAATTGCCGCTGCAAACGTCCACTGTTCTTATCCTGCAGAAACTGTCGGCCGCCCACTTCCAGGAGTGACGCTTGCGCTCTCCGAAGAGGCGGAGATACTTGCTCGTGGCCCGACGGTCACCGCAGGCTACGCAAGCGGCCAGTTCGACTGGGACAAGCGGTATCGAAGCGAGTGGTTCCATACCGGTGACATCGGCCAGTTCACGAGAGAGGGCGTACTCAAACTGATTGAGGCAAACTGAGGGAATGTGTGTGATTGCAGAAGGCTGTCTTGAGATTCGCACCCGCTCTGAGCTGTCCTCTTTGCACACAGGCAAGCGGCAGGGAGACGTGCAGATAAAAAGGCTTTGAGTCAATAAGCAACAGCGCTTGAACGAGAATCAGTATGGCGGGCGCTGTGCTTGAATCACGGAAGCAAGGTGTTGGCTTTCTTCGGCGATGAGTTCGGTCATATCGTCAGCGGAAATAATCCCCACCAGTTCATTCTCTTCGTTGCAGACTGGTAATCGCCGCACACCGTGTTCGCTCATTGCTTTTGCAGCCTGGTAGAACCCATCTTCCGGGTTGAGTTGACAGAGGTCAGTGGACATCACATCCGACCCAGTCATCGAGGTCGGGTCAACACCCTTTGCTAAGACGCGAGTCGTTAAATCGCGGTCCGTCACGATTCCTTTCGGCTGTGCACCATCAGTGATCATGATACTGCCGACATTCTCTTCGGCCATCTGCTTGGCGAGTTCCTGGACCGAGGTATCTGGCGTGGCTGTGACAACGTCGTCCCGCGCGAGGTCTTGGATTGGCATAGGGACACCAGCAAAACCGACACCGAGAACGAGCATAGCACGTGGGACGATTCGCACTCGCTGAGAATCCAGAACCTTGGTGACAAATAGCTATGGGTCAATCTCACCAGTGGCTACTGGGCAGTCAGCGGCTATAACTGTTCAGCCCCGGTATATGAACTATGCTCTATAACAGGGTGGCCGGGCTTGCAGTTGAGATTGAGGAATACGAGTTACAACGACTCGAACGCAAAACATCGAGCGGGTTCACCCGAGTGACGACAACAGTTGTACTCCGTGGCGCTGGTGAAACCGGACGGGGTGAAGATGTGACCTACGATGGTGAGGCACACGACATGTTTCAAAACCAAGAGCCACTTTCGATTACGGGAGAGTATACTCTCGATAGCTTTTCTGAAAGTCTTGAAACGCACGACCTGTTTTTTGGAACCGAACCCGGACAGTCCATCTTTCGAAACTATCGGCGATGGGCCTTCGAAAGTGCCGCACTCGACTTAGCGTTAAAACAGGCTGAGACCCCCCTCGCCGAGCGACTTGAACGAGAATACAGGCCAGTACGGTTTGTCGTGAGTACCCGTCTGGATGACCCGCCAACTGGTGACCGCATCCTCGATTGGCTCGAACGGGATTCATCGCTTGAGTTCAAGCTTGACCCGACCTCCGACTGGACGGATGAGACAGTTGCCCGATTGGCCGAGACTGATGCGGTCCGTGTGCTTGACCTCAAAGGCCAATATCACGGGACGACCGTTGACCAGCCGGCAGACCCAGCGTTGTATAACCGAGTCATCGACGGCTTTCCGGATGCGCTGATTGAAGACCCAGCGCTGACCGAGGAGACACAGCCGCTGTTTGCAGGACACGAAGAGCGCGTGACGTGGGATTATCCAATTCGAGGCGTAGAGACTGTGGAAGCACTTCTCTGGGAACCGAAATGGCTCAACATCAAGCCCTCTCGGTTCGGAACTGTCGAGTCGCTCTTTGAGACGATTACCTACTGTCTCGACCGGGAGATTCGAATGTTCGGTGGCGGTCAGTTCGAACTCGGTGTCGGACGGGAGCATCTGCATGCTGTGGCATCATTGTTTTACCCGGATGCACCGAACGATGTCGCCCCCAAAGGATACAACGACCCAACCCCGACCAGTGAACTCCCAACAAGTCCCCTTGCACCGCCATCGGACCCACAGGGGCTGGAGTGGAACTGACGAAAAAACAGCGACACGGAAGTACCGTAATCGTGTCCAGTCTGTCCCGTCTCACCACCGAAACCGTACCCGTGAGAGCGATTGGTCCAAGTCGATACACAGATGGGTTGTTCAGCTAGGTAGTGTTTGCTGGCAGGGTACTGTCGAAGTCGGTCCGGAGTGATGAAGTCCCGTTGTGGTGAAAGGGCTCCGCGACGGCAACAAGCACACTCGACGGGTACTCGTTACGTCAATGATGCTGGTACACCTGATTCGATGGGTCTCTTGCCGTTCCTCGTTTGCTTTGCGTTGCTATCAATTGAATGATGTTCTCCAACAGACCCTTATGTACTGACCGATGAATCCCAGCACAATGTATCGACGAAAGGTGCTTGCCGGACTTGGGGGGATAGGAGCAGTAGGACTGGC
>PUNZ01000123.1 GCA_003551945.1 Halovenus sp.
CCAAGTAGGTGTTATCAGGGTGGTTGCCGGTTTCAGCCAGCGCTTTCATCATGCCGTTCATGGTGCCGAAATCACCACAACCCGGACACCACGTCGGCTGTTTATCCGCCTTGAAATCGATGAACCGAACGTCTGAACTCATTGGTACTGGGTTTTGTGTTGACCGTCGTAAGCGTGACTATCCGACGTGGCATATGCGGGCTGACCAACAGAACGTCTTGACGAGTAGTTGGACAGACTGCCTTGGTTGGCTGTATGATGTCTCATCTTTAGGCAGTCTTAGTATTCTACCATCTTAAATTCACGTGAATACATAGATTAGCCACATAAGCCATAACAAAACACCCAACCTCGAAATTCTATTACACTCAGAACTAACCATATTTTTTACTTTAGAAAACATTATGTGTCTTTAGCAAAAATATCCCACGTGATGAGTTCCCACACACGATGGCTCAACAGGCCTCAAGGCCGGTTTACTCTGGCCACTGCAACGCAGAGCATTAAAGCGGTAATTCCGAGTGGTGAATCCCATGGAGGTGTACCCAGTGACTGAGTCGTCCCGGTTGACGACACAATCAACCAAGCAACAAGCCCGTCAGACAGACTGTCCGGAATGTGGTGGCAAGTTGACGAGAGATAATACACAGCGGGAGCTTCACTGTGTAGAGTGTGGATATATTGTCGAGTTTGACACCATTGACCACGGACCAGAGTGGCGTGCATACACGACTGATGAGCAAGAACAGAAATCACGGGTCGGAGCGCCACGAACGCAGTTGCTTCACGACAAAGGAATGTCGACTAAAATTGGTTGGCAAAACCGAGATGCACACGGAAACATGCTCTCAAAGCGCAAGCGAAGACAGATGAGTCGGTTGCGTACGTGGGACGAACGCTACAGAACGACCGATAGTAAGGGCCGAAATCTTCGGCAGGCACTCGGTGAAATTGACCGGATGGCATCTGCACTGGGACTTCCAGAAACCGTACGTGAAACCGCGAGCATGATTTATCGGCAAGCACTGGAACAAGGGCTGCTTCCGGGTCGCTCTATTGAAGGGATGGCCACGGCAGCGCTCTATGCCTCTTCACGGATGAGTGGTGTGGCTCGGTCAATTGATGAGATGGTGGTCGTTAGCCGTATTGAGGAGATGGAGCTCAAACGGACCTATCGGTATCTAGCGAGAGAGCTCGGGCTCGATATCGCCCCGACGAATCCAGCAGAGTATCTGAGTCGGTTTGCATCTGAGCTTGCGTGCACGGACGAAACTGAGCGGCTTGCACGGGAACTGGTTGATGCTGCTGTTGAGAAAGGAGTTCACAGCGGGCGTCACCCTGTAGGAATCGCTGCAAGCGCGTTATACGGTGCAGGGCAACTCTCTGGTGAGCAGTTAACACAAGAAGAGGTTTCAACCGTTGCAAAAGTGAGTAAAGTAACGATTCGTCACCGATACCGAGAAGTCATGGAAGCAGCCAAAGAGGCAAATACGCTGTAACGGACAATCCGAAACGTTCCTGTACAGCGCTTGCCAGCCTTCCATATGGAACTCGGGCTCGTTATTCTTGATGGCTGGGGACTTAACTCCGATGAAGGGGAAAGAGATGCAATCTCAGCAGCCAACACGCCTCATTTCGACCGACTGCGAACGCAAGGTGCGTTTGGAACGCTGACGACACACGGCACCGATGTAGGACTTCCTGCAGGGCAGATGGGCAACAGCGAAGTTGGACACCTCAACATCGGAGCAGGCCGTGTTGTCACGCAAGAATCTGCTCGTATCACCGACTCGATTGCCCGCTGGCGCGACGAAGCATCGACGTTTGAATCACCAATTGACCCGCCACTCGATGAAAATCCGGTTATCCGCGAGGTGTTTGAATCAACACGTGAACGTGGAAAAACGGTTCACCTTCTCGGTCTCGTAAGCGACGGCGGTGTCCATTCATACCAAGCACACATTCACGCACTCATTGACCTTGCTGCTGAATGTGGCGTGGAGTCAACAACCCACGCGTTTACTGATGGGCGCGATACCGCCCCTCGCAGTGGACGGGAGTTCATCGCTGAACTTCAGGCACACGCCAACTCCCGTGGAACAGGTACTATTTCGACGGTCACTGGTCGCTATTATGCAATGGACCGTGACGAAAACTGGGACCGAACACGGCTTGCATACGATGCAATTGTTCATAGAGATGGCGTTGAAACAGCTCCAACTGCGGTGAGTGCTGTTGAGCAGTCCTATGAGAACGACATCACCGACGAATTCATCGAACCATGGTGTATTGATGGTGGCAAGCCCGTTTCAGACGGTGACGCAGTCATATTTGTAAACTTCCGTGCTGACCGGGCGAGGCAACTTACCCGTATGCTCGCAGATATTGAACCGGAGTGGACAGGTGAAACACAGCCTCCGGAGATAACCGTAACCACGATGACGGAGTACGATGAAACGTTCCAGCTTCCGGTTGCGTTTCCACCGAACTATCCCGACGAAACGCTCGGTGAGGTGCTCTCTGAACACGGATATACACAACTTCGGATTGCAGAGACCGAGAAATACGCCCATGTCACGTACTTTCTCAACGGCGGCAAGGAAGCGAAGTTGCCTGGGGAACGGAGGGAGATTGTCCCGAGTCCACCGGTGACGACGTATGACCAACAACCAGAAATGAGCGCCTCGGAGGTAACCGCGACCGCGGCTGAAATTATTGAGACAGACAACCCGGATGTCGTTGTTCTCAACTATGCCAATCCAGATATGGTCGGACATACAGGTAATTTCGATGCAGCCGTGAAGGCTGTCGAAGCCGTCGATACGGAGCTTGGTCGACTGGTTGAGGCCATACAAGAGGCCGGTGGGAAAGTCATCATCACAGCGGACCACGGCAACGCCGATGAGATGGGAACTCCTGAACAGCCACAGACTGCACACACGACCAACCCGGTTCCGTTTGTCTATCTCGATAGCGACGGAACGGCTGGTGGATTGACCGTGAGAGAGGGCGGCATCCTTGCAGATATTGCTCCGACAATCCTGTCAGTACTTACTCTCGAGACGCCAGCGGAAATGACCGGTCGTTCGCTTCTTGACCCAGTATCATAGCAGGCTTCCGTCGCCTTCTGGTAAGTCAAGCCCGATGATGTCATCGAGCGAATAGCCAAAGTCGAGTAAATCGGTGAGCGTGAATCCGAGTGCGCTGAACTCATCGATAGAATTCTCAAGTGAAAAGCCCAGTAGTTCAAAATCCGCCACGGTAAACTCGAATGTCTCGAAGTCATCAACAGTAAAGGATAATGTCACGAACTCCTCCGGTCCAAACCCGAAGGTTTCGAAGTCGGCCACGGTAAATCCAAAGGAGTCGAAGTCATCCGCAGTGATATTGAGCGTCTCAAAGTCCGTAACGGTAAATTCGAATTTCTCGAACTCATCAGGCGTAAATGAGAAGTTCTTGAACGATTCGTTCGTAAAGCCGAGTTCTTTGAACGACTCGTTCGTGAAGCCGAGCGTGTCGAATGTCTCAGGTGTAAAATTAAACGCTTCAAACTCAGTAGGCCCAAATCCAATTGTTTTCAACGTCTCATCTGTGAGAGCGAGCTCCTCGATATCTTCTGCGGTGTATCCTAACTCATCGAATGTGGCAACGGTGAAGTCGAACGATTCGTAGTCTTCGCTCTCAAATCCAAGTAACGCAAGTGAGGACGCCGAGACGTTGAGGTCCGCAAGGTCACTACCAGTGACGTCAAGGTCCTCAAGCGTCCCCACCGAAAACTCAAACGCAACAAGGTCCTCTTCAGTGAACTCTAACGCGTTGAGGTCACTGGCAGTTATGTCGAGGTCGCTTAACTCGTCAGCTGTGAAGCCAAGCTGTTCAAGCGTACTGGCAGTGAAATTTAACGTCGTGAGCTCCTGGCCAGAGAGGTCAAGGACTTTGATATCTGTCGCTTCAAACCCGATGGTCTCAAAATCGTCACCGGATATTCCCAGTGTTTCAAACGCCTCAAGGCCAAAACCCAGTTCGTTAAAGTGAGCGGCTGTAAACGCGAACTCTTCAAACTCATCGACACTGAACCCGAGCGCGTCAAACTCATCTGCTGTGAATCCAATTGCAACGAAGTCCTCCGCAGTGAACCCAAGCTCATCGAACGTTCCAGCGTCAAAGTCCAACGTTGTAAACTGGTCGCTCGTGAAATCGAGCGTCTGTAATTCTGTTGCTGTGAGGTCGAGTGAAACAATTTCCTCGCTCGTTAGGTTGAGTTCCTCAAAGGTTCCGGCGGTAATATCATACCGCTCAAAGTCATCTACATCGAACTCAAGCGTGGAAAATTCCGTCGCGGAAAACTCAAATTCGATGAATTCCTCTGGCCCAAATCCAAAGCCTTCAAACGAGGCTGCTGTCATCCCGAACGAGTCAAAGTCTTCGGCTTCGAATCCAAAAGCTTCGAACTCATCAGCAGTTGCGTTGATTGCTTTCAACTCCGTTGCATTGAAGCCAAATTCATGGAGGTCGTCGACAGTAAAGCCGTATTCGACGAGCTCCTCTGCAGTTAGGTTGGCTTCGATAAACTGCTCAGATGTAAACGCCAGTCTCTCAAAGTCCGCAGCAGTTGGTTGAATTGGTTCCGGCACTGTCCCCGTCGCAACCGGTGCAGGATGGTACTCGGCTGGTGTTGCGAACAGCTGTCGCTCATCTGTAACCGTCTCTGTTTGCTGAAGTAAGCCTGCGAGCTGTGATTCAATAGAATCCACAGCGAGCATGTCCACCCCAGCTGCTAGCGGCTTTGACTCCGATAGCTGTGTGGTGAGGCCTTCACCTCTCGCCCAGAGCGTGGATGACTGATAGGCAGCTTCGCCCTGATGAGTTGTCTCATTCAATGAGAGAAGGGAGGCTTCCAGTTCGTTGAGTACTGTCTCGCTATCATTTTGCATCTGCTTGAGAACGTCCAGTTGTTCGCTTGCTGTCTCCGCGTTATTGAATGCCACTACCTGCGTTTCGAACTGGAGCTCTGACTCGATAGATTCTTTTTCACCGCCTATCGTTCCTGCAAGGGCAGCACCGGGACTCATATTGTCTTTTGCACTCGTATTTGACGAGTCTTCGTTCGTTGAGCCATCCGCGATTGCCCCCGTGGACACGGCGAGACCCGCAAGTACGAGGAGAATAATGAGAGCGAACACTCGAATACCAAACCGGAACTGCTTGGCTCTGCTTTTGTCGATGCCTTCACTCATTGGTCTCACCCAGTTGTTCATCAGGATGTGTGATGATATTCTCTCGGCCGATACGGAAGACGTCGATAACGTCATCTTCTTTCAACGACGTAACGACCTTACTCGTCTTTGAGGGATGCCAATCACATCGCTCGGCGAGTTGTTTTTGTTTAATACGGCCTCCTTCCGCCTCAAGCGCCGCAAGCACTCGCTCCTCGTTGCTTAGGAGGCTGTTCGCCGCTGGTTCGTCGGTTTCTGTCGCTGAGAATCGTGACCGAACAACGAACAAGCTAGCTATCCCAACAACAACCACGCCAAGCAGTGCAAGTACGATTCCAATCAGCGAGCGTTCTGAGGATGGTGATTCAGTAACAGTCGATGTTGTCGCTCCATCATCAGATGCTGACTCGGCCCCACCATCCTCTGCTGTGTCACTATCTGAATCACCTGATGATCCGGATACATCGCTCTCATTACTGGTTGCACTGGCTGTCTCTTCCGGCTTCTCAAGGGTGAGCGTCGGTTCAGCGGATGAAAATCGTTCTTCGCCTTCCCATACGACCCGAGTCGAGTCTTCATCGTCGCCGGATGGCCGAGGGTCTTCTGCAAGCTCATAGGAGTCGGGCCAACTAATGACGAGCGCCGTATCCTCACTGAGATAGAACCCAGAGATTGCATCTCCTACCCCAAGTGCACCTTCACCGACTTCCGCGAATCCGTCCCAGCTAAACTCATATGAGATGACGCCATACTGACCACTCGCTTGTGGGATTGGGTCAGTGCCAACCGTTGTATCGACAGTACCGACTTCCATCTCTCTTCCCGTCTCCTCCATCGCCATCTCGGCAGTCTGTATCATCCCTTCCCGAAAGCGTTCTTCGTATGTTTCTGAATTCTCAGTAATTCGTTCCTGAACCGCCTCGAATGCTTCTTCTGAGTCACTGCTATCCAAGATATATCGGTATTCGATTGCCCACTCAGCATCACCACCGTCATCAACTGCCACCAACATCGTGGCTGTATCAGCATCGTCGACATCAATGTCTTCGGACCCATTATCGGCACTGACAGCCGTCTCGCTCCCAACCACGCCATCACTCAAAAGCGGGGTCGCTGTAACCGCGAGGGTGAGGACGACAAGCGACAGCAAGAGCTGACGCGAGGACGGGACCATTATTCCGAAACTCGGCTGGGAGCCGCTTATTTGTGTCGCTCGACTGGATAAGGCCTGGCTACTGTGGGTAAGCAATGCTTGGTCGCTCCAGGCATCCGAAGTCACGCTTACCACAAGACGGGAAGAGACCGTGTAATTAGCAGGTGAGGGTGAGCACTGTACAAATCTATCACGTGCTGTATCCGGACGGGGGGCAGGAACAGTTCGGGTTAGCGCGTGAGTGACCATGGTGTTACCACCATTTCATTGCGGTTCGACGGGCACTGTACAATATCAAGGCTGTTGCAAGGAAGATGCCTGTGGTGCCGACCCCATGCCCAAGGCGCATGAATACGCCTGATTCTACGGTTTCACTCTCCGAGCTCGCAGCATTGTCCGAACTGTTGTTGAGAGGGGACAAACTATCTCCGGGCTTGACAGACTCTGCAGGAGCTGCCAGACTCAAACTCCCTTCAGTACTGATCTGGCTCTCACGCTCTGCGTCAGTAGTGGAGTTTTTTGACTCACTCTGTGAGCTATCTGACTTGTTAGTACTCGATGAACGCGAGTGAGATTCGTTTACTTCAGTGTCATCATTGCCTTCGCTGCTCGTGTTGTCGTCTGTCCCTGATTCGTCCGCAGCCGTCGATTCATCAGTCGTATTGGATTCTTCAGTGCTTTGAGAACTGGATTTGTCATTGCTTGCGTTCGCACCGGGTGACGCCGAAAACGGGGAACTATCCTCGTTATCACTAGCGTCTTCTGACTCATCGTCATCATCAGGCTGTTTGGACTGGTTATCCTCCTGCTCATCGGAGTCCGATTCATTGGTGTTGTTTTCGTCTTCTGGTTCGTTTTTGTCGTCTGAGTCTCCGTTCTCTTCGCCCTTCTCTGAATCACCACCGTCTTTCTCGTCTGATTCTTTTTCGTCTTCAGAGGATGTGTTGTCCCCATTGGAATCATCACCGGATTCGGTGAGTGTGAAAGACTGCGATGTTGATTCATCAGCAGACACCGAGGTCGTCGCTGTTTCTTGTTCGTACCCAGGGGCAGATGCGGTGAGCGTTGTGTTCCCCGCGGGCAGTGAGAGGGTATACGTCCCATCCGTTGCAGTTACCGTTGCATCTGAACTGGTAACTGTGGCATTTTGGACCCGGTCGCCCGACTCATTCATCACCATACCAGAAAGAGTTCCATTTGGGACCTGCGTGTGGACGGTTTCTCTGTCCCATTCAACATCGTATTCAGTCTGGGCCAAATCGACTCCCCAACCGACTGCTGAGTCTTCGTCTGCAGTAATAGTCGCATTACCGTCGCTTCCAATGACGGTAAATGAGAGGGTTGCAACCTCGACAGGCGTTGTGACTGAGTCAAAAAACACGTCACCAAGTTCATATTCATTTTCAAAAACGGCGTAGCCAGGCCCACCATCCGTTACGGTAACTGGGCCTGCCTCTGCCTCGCCTGCAGTATCAAATGCGAGATAGGCGTTGTCGTATACAATCTGTATCTCAAACCAATCAATCACTTCGTCTTCCTTAGGCGATAGCGCAACCAGCGTTATGTTAACTGTTTCACCGAGTGTTCCCGTCTCGTTGCTCTCAACAGCAACAAACAGGTCCTCCTCAGACTCAGTTACTGAGTCGTTCGATGCGTAACTGTGGGTGCCAATTGATTCCCCCCCAGAAGCGACACTCATGCTCAGCAGTGCCACGGCAATCAGGATACCAATCCCACCAAGATACCGAACGCTTCGGCCCCCATAACGTATGTTACTAATGCGCATTCGAGGCATCATATTCCCACCGTCTGCGGAGCGTATGTGAGAGCTACAACGGGCACCCCCCGAGTGTGAATCCCCCATTCTCGGGAGGCCGTTGACGACGGACCGTTTACCGTCGCCAAATCGGTTTGTCGACACTCGCAAGCACGTGTAGACATTGTTGCTGTGATGGGAGAGTAAGCAACGAAGCTGTCAGGTGCAGGGGCTACCGTGTCTGCACGTGCGTGCAAGCGCTTGGACAGTAAGGTGCCACCCGAGTTCTCTCTGACTCCCCCCAAGGAGTCAGTCTCCTCTGCGTAGATGACACTCCGGCTACCGACCGGCGCGCATCTGCCGCGTGAGGACAGGTTCATATCCCGAGTCGCTCTCACATCTCTCAATCAAACGGGGAGACACATATATAAATACGAAACATTCGGTGACTTTCGACGAATTTCGAACTGTTTATCTAGATTTCAAATAGCTCAAGTCTGGTGGTTTTTCACACCTATCAAATCTAATATACTTGAATCGACGGTACTATTATATACCGATATGGTACAGGTGGAGATATGTCTCAGGACGACAGGAAAGACCACGAAACGACAGAAAATACCACGGGTATGAACCGACGGACGTTCATGCAGGCTGCGGGCGTAGCCGGCATCGCGACCCTTGGCTATGGGTCGGTCACAAAGTCTACAGTCGCGGAGACCAACAGCGACATTCCTGGTGAGGTGTTGAATATTCGCGTTCAAGATGCGATGCATGCATGGGAACGCGGATACCGAGGTCGCACTGACAGACCGCTCGGGTTGACAGACTCCGGGACAGATACTCGCCA
>PUNZ01000209.1 GCA_003551945.1 Halovenus sp.
CCACCATCACCAGCGTACTCTGAAGCGGCTTCAAGGGCGCTGTTGAACGTTTCTCGCTGGCTAGGGTCATATAACGTCGCTGCGGGGTGCACACAAACAAGGAGTCGCTGGGTATGGTCACCGATTGTGAGTTCGTGAATCCGCCCAGCCTCACTGGTAACTGCGACTGCTCGTCCAAGCAGGTGCTCCGCCGGAACCTTTCCAAGCGTAATCACGAGTTCCGGTTTCACGGCGAGGAGCTCTCGGTCGAGATAGCTCCGGCAGTTCTCTCGTTCTTCCGTTTTCGGGTCGCGGTTGTTTGGTGGGCGACACCGGACACAGTTCGTGATTCGAACATCCTGTCGGGCAAGTCCAACCGCACGCAATCCCTCATCCAGCACGTCACCACTTCGGCCAACAAACGGCTCGCCACGTTCATCCTCCGTTGCACCGGGCGCTTCCCCGACAAACAGCAAGTCCGCATCAGCAGGACCGACGCCATCAACGATGCGACTGCGTGATTCGACCAGCGCAGGGCAGGCCTCACAGCCACTGACTCCAAGCGTCTCCGCATCCCAGCAATCGTCAGCGTTCATGCTATCACCTCGTCGTGATGGTTGTAATTATCTACCGGAATGGTGGCTCACCACTTCCACCCGAATTAGTCGGGTCGGTCCGCCCGGTGTTCGCTGATAAGGCGGTCCACGAGTTCGGTCCGCTGTTGGCGTTTTCGCTCGCGTGCCCGTTCGTGCCAATCCTCGATAGCGTCCTCGACCTCCCGTTCACGTGCAACAGCCAATTCATCAACCTCTTGGACGGTTACTAACTCCGCGGGCGCAACCGGGATGTCGTTCTCAAACAACACCGCATCAGCCATATCCGACAGCTGTCCGGTTCGGAGGACCAACCGTGGCTCGACCCGCGCCAGCCGTTCCGCCGTTGACTGGCCCGCGCCGCTTGCGTCACGGAGTAAGATGATATCATCCTCAGCGAGCCCAAAGCTTTCGTGAGCCTCCTCGATTGCACCCATCGTAAACTGCTCGATAACCTTGACAGGGACCAGTCCCGCTTTCTTTTCCGAGACATCCGCAAAATTCGAGTGGTCCAGTTTCCAGAGGGTTTTGAGGCGTTCGAGTTTCCCTTCAAGCCCCTCGATTTGCTCGTCCTTTGTATCAAGTTCTCGCTTCAACCGCGCATTCTCACGTTCCAGTCGAGTGACTTCGCGCCGTTCTCGCGCTTTGCGTCGTTCTTGCTTTTTTTCGCTTGTGAGTCGACGTTCGTACTCATCAAGCGTTTCGTCTTTTTGTTCAACCGTCTCTTCGAGCGAGTCAACGTACGATTGTAACCGCTCAACCTGTGTTTCCAGTCTGCGAATCCGTCGCTCCTCGGCCGTCAATTCCCGTTCAGTGTGTTCGTGTTCGTCCTCGTCCTCAGTTTCGTCTTCGGAGAGGTCGGTAAGCACGGCTTCGACCGACTCTTCATCCGCAACGACCCGCTCAATCACCAGCCCCAGGTCCTGTCTGGGGGGAACTTTCGCCGCAATTCGCTCGAATTGGTCGCGGTGGTCGTCGAATGCACCGAACGCTGCGGCGATGGCATCCCGTTCGTGGTCGTTATCGTAGCCTTCCTCACGTGTGCGGTGTTTTTTCACATCAACAGGGAGATCACGAGGTGGTACCCAGCCGGCGGCATCGAAGCTTCGGCGAATCTTCTCGACCGTGTTTGGCATTGGTTCGACATCCGCAGCGACGAGAATCGGCCGGCCGCGCTCGATTATCCACTCGATGACCGCCGCTGTATCGGCTGTTCGGGTGCTCATCACATCAAGCAATTCGCCTTCGAGACCGACGACAGCGGCTGCAGTGGTCGTCCCGGGGTCGATACCAACGATAACGCGGTCGCGTCGTTTCGCCAGCGGTTTGAACTCGATGCCGTCCCGACGAACGCGGTTGAGTTCAACGCGGACATCCCCAGACCGCTCGTTCGAGACGGGAATATCCGCTGGCGTCCCCTCGACGGTGAAAATCGCGTTCGAAAACCCGCCGTACTTTTCGGTGACCTCGCGCTCGAAATCAAGGCCAGCATCCGACAGTGTGGAGCCAATCTCTCGTGCTCGGCGCTTGACAGAGCCGTGAATCCGTCTGGTAAATCTATCCTCGCTCCAGCCACCGCTTCCGGTCGAGCGCCCGCGGGAGACTTTGATTTCGGTCGTGTCGGTAAAGGCAGTCACTTCGTGGCCGACGTTCGCCGCGGCCAGCCGTGCGGCCGCCTCTGCCTCTTTCATTGGGGCCTTTCCGTAGGGAACGCCGTGGCGTGAGGCGACGCGAGAGAGCGTCTCTGGTTGTTCGGCTCCGGTCACTTGGACGAGTCGGGTTTCCGTCGGGAGCCACCCGAGAAAGTGGACGAGTGCGTCCTTATTCTCGGCGAGTTCGTACATGTTGTCAGTCGCAACGATTGCGGGTGCTTCCTGTTCGATTCGCCGGCGGAGTTTGCGGTAGCTGACGACATCCCGTTCTAGTTCTTCCCCATCGAAGACGACAAGGGCATAGGAGGGTGAATCGCCACGAATATCTCCACTCTGGATATCGATTCCGAAGATAACCGAATCGAGGGCAGCCGTCCTGTCACTCACTGGCAGACAGCTAGGTGGTGAACGGGTATAAACGTCCGGGCCAGACAGTACCGGTGGCGAAGTCGCTGCCGATGTATCCCGGCTGGTGCGCGAAAGTTGTTCGTTAGTTACGAGAGAGCACCGATTCGTTCCTGTTTGTCACGCATTCATGCGGGTAAGCCCGGCTTGTATTCGCCGTCTGTAGACCGCTCGATGGTACAGGTGGCTTTCTCGAAATTAGCCCTGTGTAACAATATCCGAACCCAGCGACGGTCAACATGGAACGCATGACAGGTACGAAATCAACGCGGAGACGCGTACTACAGGGAATCGGAGTCGGTGGAACTGCTGCAGTACTGAGCGGGGCAGCGATTGTCAGTGCAGATGAACACGAAGATGACGAAGAGGAGGAGGAAGAAGAGGAAGAAGAGGAAGAAGAAGAGGAGGAAGAGGAAGTAGATGAAGATGCAGAATTCGCCGCCCTTCGGTGTGGTCATCTCTCACCGGATGCACCGAACGTTGATGTCTACGTGGGCAAGACACCGGACCTCAATCCAACCGTTGGGTCATTGAGCTATCCTCGTTTTGGCCCCGGTCCAAACGACGCCTATCTCCAGCTTCCGCCAGGGACGTATGATCTTGAAATCGCGCCGTTCGGCGGGACTGACCCGGTCATCGAAGTCGAAGATGTCGAACTTGAAGCCGGCGTCCGGTACTCCGCGCTTGCGGTTGGACTGCTCGGTGGCGAGCCTGGTGACGATGACGACGAAGAAGGCGTTGATGGGACAGCACTCCAGCCGCTGCTCATCGCGGATGCCGAAAGCGATGATGACGCAACGCCACCGGAAGACGAAGCAGAAGTGAGCTTCGTGCACGCTTCACCTGATGCTGGACCGGTCGACATTATCGTCGATGGCGACACCTTAGTCGAAGATGTCGACTTCGGAGACGTCAGCGACTATTATGCAGTTGAACCTGGCGAGTACGAGATTGTGGTCGAATCTGACGGAGACGCAGTCCTCACCGTCACGCGTGAACTCCGCGCCGGGACGAGCGTAACAGGATACGTGACCGGCGTTGCGAACGGTGCAGACCCTGAAGAAAACAACAATAACGACAACAACGACAATAATAACGATAACAACAACGACAACAACGACGACGACAACGACGAGGAAGACGAAGACGAAGAAAACGACGACGAGGAAGTGGAAGAATCCGAAGAAGAAGAGGAAGACGAAGAGATGGAGGAGGTTGACGATGAGGAAGAAGAGGAAGAAGAGGAGGAAGAGATTGATGATGAAGAAGAGGACCTCCCTGGCCTGACCATCGTGACAACGCTGGATGGGACGAACCCGCTAGCGGATGGCGTCGTAACCCGATAATCGTCGAATAATCGGTCGTGCGGACAATTTTTTGCAGACTCTGAAGCGCATAGCAGTGGCCATCAGCCGTGAGCAACAGCAATGGCACCCGTGAGACTTTGTGCAATAGCTTTGAACCTACCGCATGAGTGAGCGCACGACCGAAGGCGGAGCCAGCCACCACCGTCCTTCCGCACGACAGTGGTTGCTCTTGCGGGCAAACAGATGGCTCCTCACCGGGTGCGTGTTGCTGCTGGCATTTGTCCTGCTTGTTGCGATCAGCCAGCTAAACCTCACCCCGCTCAGAGCGGTTGCGACAGAGCAAGAGACGCTCGATACGCTGTTTGCTGCATTTATCGGTGCAATCATCACGGGAACAGCAATCGTGGTTACGATTAATCAACTCGTCCTCTCACAGGAACTGGGAGCGGTTGGTGACCAGCGTGAACGAATGCAGGAGTCACTGGAGTTTCAGCAGGCGGTCGAAAAGCAAATCAGAGAGACATCCACTGCCGAACACTCAGATACGCGACTCGAAGAGTGGATGACAAGCCCACCAGAGCCAGCGGCGTTTTTACGCATGATGCTTTCGGGACTCGAACGACAGGCGGAGGAATTACAGAAAAAAGCGGCCGCAGACACGCTCTCGGATGAGCTCTCTGACGAGATTGGAGCGTATACAGCTACCCTGACGGAAGAAGCACAAGCAGCTGGCGAAACGCTGGATGGGGCACAGTTTGGGAGTTTTGACGTCATCTGGGGAATGTTGCAGTTCAACTATTCATGGTATCTCTCTCGTGGACGACAGCTTCAACGGGAGTACGAGCGTGAAGTAGGCTACCACGAGCACGAACCGAGCGACGGTGAGGGTGAGACGGTGCAAGCGTTCTCAACGCTCATCGAAACGCTCACACTCGTCGGCCCGGCACGAGAGCACTTCAAGACGCTGTACTTTCAGTGGGAACTCATAGACCTCTCGCGTGCCTTGCTCGTTATTTCGGTTCCGGCATTACTTGTGATGGGGTCGATGATTCTCTACGTGGATGAGACGACGCTGCCCGGAACACTGTTTGGAATCGACAACCTCGTCTGGCTGAGTAGTGCAGCGTTCACCGTCGGAATATGCCCGTTCGTCGTGTTTATCCTCTCCTTGCTTCGAATTTCGACAGTTGCAAAGCAGACGCTCGCAATGGGACCATTTATCCTCCGTGATAGTCGTCGGTAGCACAACCAGCCACTGCTGTCACAGTTCGAGCGTCGCCATGTCGGAATCATCCTCGGTCACAAAACCGTACTCGACCTCGTCAGCATCAAGCCCACCGACATAGATGTTAAACAACATAATTTCCTCCGATTCACCCGGCGGAACGGAAACCTCTGTAGTGGTATGCTCATTTCCATCGAGTTCGAAAGAGACGGTTTCGTTCACCGTCTGTTCACCAGTATTTTCGACGGTTGCTGAGGCGTTAAACCGCGTGTCGTTGAGCGTCGTATCACCAGGTTCGAAGGCCGTAATTTCGAGTTCTCCAGGCTCATCACCCTCGAAGATGAGCGTCCCGGTCTCGACAGCATCGCCAGTCGAGAGTTCGTATGTCTCCGTCCCAACACCATCTGGGTCAAGTTCGACATCAGCAAATTCGACGCTTGTTTCCTCGCCAGGGTCAAGTTCGACAGTATCGGTTGCGACAGTGTCGTTTCCAACTGTCAGTTCGACGGTTCGGTTAGCTGTGAGGTTCCCCGTATTTTCGATTGTGGCCTCAGTCGTCAGGGTAGCACCATCGTCAAGAGTCACATCACCCGGTTCAAAGTCAGTGAGTTCGAAGGTTGCAGATTCCGGAACGTCAATCAGCGTCGTTTGGCTATCGTTTGCGGTGAAGACGCCATATTCCTGTTCGCCAGGGTCATGCGTATCAAATCGGACATTGTAGACCGTGTATGTCTCGCTCTCACCCGGTTCGAGTTCCATGGTTGTGTTGGTGAAGGGTTCGTCATCGAACCGGAGTTCAACGGTCTGATTACCGGTGGCTCCACCAGTGTTCGTAATCTCCGCGGAGACGTTCTCGCGGTGGTCATCCTCGATAGCAATATCCTGTGGGGTCAGGTCGGATACCTCAAACACCGGTGGCCGGTCGCTCTGGATATCCAGCGTCCCCGTATAGTCGTCGTCTTCTGTCCTGATATCGTATGTTATCGTCCCCAACTCAAACTGCTCCGCCGGAATATCCGCCAGTTCGACAGTTTCGGTCTCTCCCGGTCCAAGTTGTATGGACGTGCGCTCTTCGTCATCACCGAGTGCAATGGAAACCACTTCCGTCGTCGGCGTGTCACCGGTATTTTCAACGGTTGCGCTGACGGCTATCGTGGCATTTTCGTTGATGCTCGTGTTGCCAGGCTCGACATCCGCAATGGCGAACTCACCGGGTTCTTCAGCACCTAATTGAAAGAGCACGCCCAACACAACCCCTGTCGCGAGCAAGGCAACAAGGAGTAAGATAAGGATATAGAGCGTTGAGGCTGCTCGTTGTTGAGGGCGGCTGTTAATGCGTGTTCTTCGAGAACGAACTCCAATTCGAGATGAGTCAGGTGTCGAGGCTGAGCGAGTGAGGGTACTAACGGACACTGGTGGCGAGATACAGACCGACCAAATTTGGTTATGGACGGATTTCCAAAAGTGTGTGTGAGTATGCACTGCTTTCCGGGCGGTACAACCGACAGCTCACTGACTCAGATAGCCCCCATCGATAACGAGCGTCTCGCCAGTGGCAAAGGATGCCTCATCAGATGCAAGCCAGGTGACGGCATCAGCAATTTCAGAGGATTCCCCAAGCCGACCGAGTGGATGCATACCGACAACATCACTGAGCATCTGTTCGTCCTGTGTGACACCGGCATCATCGAGCATCTGTGTCTCGATATAGCCGGGACAGACCGCGTTGACGCGAATGTTTTCCTCCGCATAGTCGAGTGCCGCAACTTTCGTCAGGCCCACCACACCGTGTTTCGAGGCGGTGTAGGCGGGGGTTGCTGCACTGCCAACCTTGCCGAGGATTGAAGCGGTGTTGATGATTGCGCCGCCGTCGTTCATTGCCGGGATTTCGTGCCGGAGACAGCGCCAGACGCCAGTGAGGTTAACGTCGATGACGGTCTGCCAGCGCTCCGGGGAAATATCGGCCGTTTCGTCGAACGTCCCACCGATGCCGGCATTATTGAACGCCACATCGAGTCCGCCGTATGTTGACACCGCCGTTTCAACCATCTGCGCAACGTCCTCATCGCTCGTTACATCGACTTCGACGAACGTGGCTTCGCCACCGTCGTCAATAATTAAGTCGGCTGTTTCTTCGCCACCCTCAACGTCGACATCCGTGACGACGACCGATGCACCCTGTGCAGCAAATGCTCGTGCTGTTTCACGACCAATTCCGGAACTACCGCCAGTGACAACCGCCGTCTGTTCATCGAATCGGGATTCGTGTGCCATACGTCAAACTGTGTCAGACAGTTGTAAATAACTATTCCCGCGGTGAGACGGGGGACTACCCGCTGACAAACGGAATGAATTCGTCCGAGAGGAACTCGTAGTAGCCGAGGAAGGCAAGGCCGAGCGAGATGAGGAGGACAGCGATAACTGGGACCCGAACGAGCCATATCCAGAGCGACCCAAGCGCACCGAGTCGACCGATTCCTTTCGAGAGTTCGTCACGGGCCAAATCTGCGTTGAACCACGCAACCAGCACCATCACGAGAATGCCGCCGATGACGAGGAGAATCTCTGCGGCAAGTATATCATAGAGGTCAATGACAATTGGGTTGCCGCCGTCGGAAATAAGCGCAACCGGTACACCAAGGAGGAAAATACCGCCGCCGATGATGCCGGTTGCAACCGGTCGGTTCATCCCATACTCATCGACGGCATAGGAGACAACCACTTCAAGCAGGCTAATTGCGGATGAAAGCGCGGCGACGGCGAACATTCCAAAGAAGAGGACGCCGAGCACCAGTCCGTACTGAATTTCGGCGAACGCACCGGCCAGCGCGACGAAAATCGCGCCAGGACCGGGGTCCGCAGCGCCAATTCCAGCCGCAAACAACAGTGGGAAGACGATAAGACCAGTCAGGATAGCGATACCGGTGTCGAAGCCGATAATCACGCCGCTGTCCTCGGCAAGGTTCCTATCTTTCGAGAGATACGATGCGTAGGTTATCATTACCCCCATCCCGAGCGAGAGGGTGAAAAACGCCTGTCCGGCCGCAGCCGGGACGATTGAGCGCCATTCGCTGGCAAGCACATCGAAATCTGGCGAAAGGTAGTAGGTGTATCCTTCTGTTCCGCCGGGGAGCGTCACCGCGTAGATAGCTAGTCCGACCATGATGACGATAACTGACGGAACCATCAACTTTACCGCGAGTTCGATACCCTGCTTGATACCGAGCGCGACGATACCGACGGTCAAAGCCATAAAGATGGCATGAAACAGCAGCGCATCAAAGCCGGTGGCAATCTCAAAGAAGTAGGCTTCTGAATCTGCGGTGTAGCCACCTGTGAAACTCCCACCGAAGTATCTGAGCACCCAGCCGCCGATGACGCTGTAATACGAGAGGATAATAAATCCAATGAGGATGAACAGTCCACCGACGTACTGCCACGCACGGCCGCCGATTTTACGGAGCGCGCCGACAGCGTTTCGGTTGGTTCGTCGACCAACAGTAAACTCAACGAGCATCGCAGGCAACCCAATCAAGAGAATGAAAAAGAGATACATCAGGAGAAAGGCCGAGCCGCCCTCCTGGCCGACCTGAAACGGGAACCGCCAGATGTTTCCTAATCCAACCGCGCTACCCACTGCCGCCAGAATGAAGCCAGCCCGCGTCGCCCAGCTTTCACGAATTGTGTCAAGTGATGACATGGTATTATATTGTGTTTCCGGGCGATAGCTACACTGGGCTTACTCTTGAAGCGTTCGGTAAGTAAAGTGGCAACAG
>PUNZ01000156.1 GCA_003551945.1 Halovenus sp.
GTCGCAAAGTGGTTCGTGATTATCTTCCTCATTCTTGCGCTGATTTCCATTTTCCTCTGACTCGGCCTGTGTGCTCGCCACACAACACATCGCTTTTCGCACTCCATCTCCGAATGGAGATATGCACGTCGAGGAAGGCGCTGTTTCGCTCACCGTTCCCGAACAAAAAGAGGGGAAAGCGGGCGGTGTTTTTTTCAATCCGGTTCAGGAACTCAACCGAGACCTGACAATAGCCACATTGCGGGCGTACCGCAAACGCGAGCCACGGGCAGAGACGTATCTCGATGGGATGACTGCAAGCGGCGTTCGCGGCGTTCGTGCCGCAGCAGACGGGTGGGAGGTGACCTGCTGTGATGTCGATGAAGACGCACTGTCGCTCTGTCAAAGGAATCTCGAAAAGAATGCCGTGACCGCTGACGTTCGCCACCGCGATGTCAACGCCCTCTTGCACGACGAATACTTCGATGTGGTCGATATCGACCCCTTTGGGACGCCGATTCCATTCATCGACGCCGCGTTTCGGGGCACTCGAAATCTGCTCTGCGTGACGGCAACCGATACCGCACCGCTCTGTGGTGCACACTTCGAAAGCGGCGTCCGAAGCTACAGCGCCGTTCCCCGCAATACGGAGTATCATGCTGAGATGGGCGTTCGTATCCTGTTATCCGCACTCATCAGAACCGGCGCACGGTACGATATCGCCCCGCGTCCCTTGCTCACGCATGCAACGAAACACTACGTTCGGACCTATCTCGAGCTCGACCGCGGCGCACAGAAAGCCGATGCGATGCTCGAAGAGATTGGGTATATTCATCACTGCCAGCACTGTCTGACCCGGACAACTGAACGCGGTCTGATAGCCAACCCCCCGAGCGAGTGTGGTCACTGCGGCCATCACGTCCAGACCGCAGGCCCTGTCTGGCTTGGACGAACCTGTGAGCCCGCGTTTGTCGAGGCGGTCAGTGAACAGGTGACTGATGAGTTCGGAACCAAACCCCGCGCAGAGCGTCTGCTCGAATCGCTTTCGGCTGAATATGACCAACCGACACATTACGACCAACACCGGCTGTTCAAACGCTGGACGTTGCCCGCGAACTCGATGGATGAATTTCTCGTTGCACTCGACGATGCGGGATATACCGTCTCACGGACGCATTACGGCGGCACAACGTTCAAAACGGATGCAAGCGTAGCGGAGATTAAAGCGGTTGTCGATGAAACGGTTGAAGCTGTCGAGAAAAAGGAAACGAACCGTTAGCTCGTTAAAATTCGTAACTCGTCTTCATCCGCGAGTTCGTGGTCACGCCCGACCTGTTGTTCGTCATGTTTTGCACTTGGCCCGCTCACACGCGCAAACCGAAACCGCTCGTCAAACTCACCACCTAATTTTTCGCAAGCATCCTCGACGGTATCGCCTTTGAACAGCATCAACGGCTCCTCATAATCGACCCCACGGCCGGGTTTATCCATATAAATCCGAATCAGCCCAAGTTCCTCCCAGATGGTCTCGGTCAGCGAGTCAAGCCCCTTCTCCTTTTCAGCGCTGATGAACACCGCCTCGTCGGGGTCGATATCGTGCGAACGAAGGTCTTCGTTGACCGTTTCGAGGTAGTCGGCATCGATGAGGTCGGCTTTGTTGACGGAGACAATTGATGGCGTATAGACTCGGTTATCCCGGATGCCGTCGATAAGTCTATCGAGGTCAACCTGCTCACCAATGGTGATGTCGGCGTTCGTGTAGCCGTGTTCGCGGAGAATGCTCGCAATCGTTTCTTCATCGAGGTTTAGGTCGACACTTGCGGTAATCGAAATACCATCTTTCGCTTTCTTTCTGACGGACACACGGGGTGGCTCTTGGTCGACGCGAATACCATTTTTGTATAGCTCCTCATGAAGCCGCTCGTACTGGTCGATTTCGAACACCGAAAGAACGAAGACGATGAGGTCGGCCGTTCTGACAACGGACAGTACCTCCTGGCCGCCACCACGACCGCCTGCAGCCCCCTCAATCAGTCCGGGAACATCTAGTAACTGGATGTTTGCTCCACGGTACTGCAACATCCCAGGGTTTACATCAAGCGTCGTAAACTCGTAGGCCCCGGTTTCGCTGTCGGCGTTCGTCAGCGCATTCAACAGCGTTGACTTACCGACGCTCGGGAACCCAACAAGTGCAACCGTCGCATCGCCCGTCTTCTCGACAGCATAGCCAGGACCGCCGCCGGACGATGACTGGCGTTTTGCCAGCGTCTCTTTCAAGTCCGCAAGTTTCGATTTGAGACGGCCGATATGCTGTTCGGTAGACTTGTTGTAGGGCGTGTCCTGAATCTCCTGCTCAATCTCCGCAATCTCCTCTTCAAGCCCCATTATATGTCTCTCGTCCGTCGAAGTGCAAAAGCGCTTTTGTCCGTCGCAGCACCCAGCAAAAAGAACCCGGAGATTATTCCGCGAAAACGTCGTCGTACTCGCCAGCGTCGATGCGCTCTTTGAATTCGCGTGGGTTCTCGCCCTCGATAGTCACGCCAAGCGTGACACAGGTGCCAACGACCTCTTTCGCACCGTTTTTCAGGTCGTACGCCAGCAGGTCAGAAAGTTTTTGGTCAGCGATTTGTTTGACCTCCTCGACGGACAGGTCAGCAACAAACTCCTCGTGGGGTTCGCCGCTTCCCGTATCGAATCCGGCTTTGTCTTTGATGAGTTCAGCCGTTGGTGGGACACCAACTTCAATCTCGAAGGAACCGTCTTCCTCGTAGGTGATGGTCACCGGTACTTCCGTGCCATCGAATGCAGCTGTCTGGTCGTTAATCTCCTGTACAACTGCCTGCACATCTACCGGGGTTGGTCCAAGTTCCGGACCGAGAGGTGGTCCCGGGTTGGCCTGTCCACCGGGTACCAGTGCTTCAATCGTATCAGCCATGTTCGTTACTCCGTGGCCGCAGGTTTAAGAATTCCTTTTCAGCCCCGATGCTGTGGGTCACTCACACAGGGCGCCGTTCCTCCAAACACCACAGTCACAGAATCAAGTCACCGAGTGCGCTTGCCGCAAGCTCACCGGCAAGCTCCGCAGTTCGGTTTTCCCGGTCGAGGACTGGATTTACTTCCACGAGTTCCAGTGCGCTCAGAACATCACCCGCTTCGCGGTGGATTAGCTCCATGGCAGCGTGGGCTTCGCGGTAAGAGATACCCCCACGGACCGGTGTTCCAACACCGGGCGCCTCCGTTGGGTCTAACACATCAAGGTCAAAGCTGACATACAGCCGGTCAACATCTGCTGTTGCCGTTTCGAGTGCTTTCGCCATGACTTCCGTAATCCCCTCGTCGTCGATATCGGACATCGTATAGGCAGTTGCACCACTATCGGTCAGCGTCGTTCGTTCGGACGGGTCGACTGACCGAACACCCACAAGGGAAACGTTAGCTGCATCGACGTTCGGCGCATGTGCCCACGAAAGGGTGCCGAACATGCCTTCACCAAGAATGGCAGCCAGCGGCATTCCGTGAACGTTCCCGCTTGGTGTTGTCTCCGGCGTGTTGAAATCGGCATGGGCGTCCACCCAGACGATACCAACACGTTCGTCAGCAAGTCCGTTTGCCGTCCCGATACCGATAGAGTGGTCACCACCGAGAACAAGCGGAAATCGGTCAGCCGCAACCGCTTCACTCACCCGGTCAGCAAGCCGCTCACAGACCGCCTGCGTCTCCTCGAAATACTTTGCCCGGGCGCCGTGGGCAGGTCCATCAGGGTCGCGTTCTTCCGGTCGAGGGACGGGTAAATCCCCGCCATCAAGACAGGTTAATCCGATTCGTTCGAGTTCGTCTGCCAGCCCACCATATCGTATCGCCGATGGGCCCATATCGACACCACGCCGGTCGGCACCGAGGTCCATCGGGACGCCGATAACTTCCACTGGTTGCTCCATGAACCCCGTTAGATGCCATGGCGCAAAAAGAGTCCTCTCTTTCGACTGAGCTGTTAGACCAAATCAGAAAATGCCTGTGCGGGGTCATCAAAGTCTGCGACGGTTTCGTCAAGCTCTGATTTGAGTTTCTTGACTCGTTGCTGTATCGTCTGAACAGTGGCATCCGATTTGAACTCCTGTGCCGGTTTTTCTTCACGAAGAATTTCAAGCTTTGTGCTCAGTTCAAGGAACTCATCGAACCGGGCATCGTAAGAACGGACCGAAAGTTGGCGTTCAATCTCTCCGAGCAGCGTCACGCGTTTGACCGGCTTTTTCAGATAGGAATCAAATGGCATGTCAAGGATATCGAAATCGGGGTCGACAGCCGTCACCATCACGACCCGGCAATCCAGTCCACGTTCTCGAAGTTCTGTCAGTACTTCATCGCCCGTCCGGTCAGGCATCCGCCTGTCAAGCAACACAACATCGACATTTTCATCAACTGTTTCCAGTGCCTCCTCACCACCGTAAGCAATCCGCGTCTCATACTCCGATTCAATCTGTAACGCATATGCATCTGCAACGGCTTGCTCGTCATCAACGACGAGGACTGTCGGCGCGGAACTCGGAGCCATGCACCCACGTACTCACTGCGAGTAATTGTATCTGGTGGCTCAGCAGAGCGAATGGACGCCTCGAGACCGAGAGAATGTCCAGTATGTTTAATGGGTACTCGCTGTACAGTAGTGGTGTGAACGATTCCGGCGACCTGCCATCCGTCCTCATTGTCGATGATGAAGAGCGTGTTGCAGAAACCTACGCCCTCCGACTGCGGGACGGCTATGAGACCGAAATTGCACGCAGCGGCGAAGAAGCGTTACAGGTTATCGATGAGGACGTTGATGTGATTCTTCTGGACCGTCGGATGCCGGGAACAACCGGCGACGAAGTTGTCGAGGCTATCAGAAACCGTGGACTGGACTGTCGAATTATCATGTTGACGGCCGTCGACCCTGACTTTGATATCACGGAGATGGCGATTGACGATTATGTGGTCAAACCAGTGACGAAAGAGACACTGAAACAAGTGGTCGACCGTGCGTTGACCATCTCAACGTACAACGAGCAGATACAGGAGCTCAATGCATTGAAGCTCAAGCGAAACGTCCTCGAAGTCGAACTCGAAGCGGCAGAGTTAGAAGCGACTGACCGGTATCAGCGACTCGAAGCGGAGATTGACCGACTCGAATCGGAGGTCGAGTCGATGGAAGAAACTCTCGATGTAGAGCAGTACGACCTCTTTTTGTGAACACCGCAGTACTTGGCGGAAAGCGGATAATTTAACAGCGTTCCAATCAAACAAGGCCTGCTATGGCATCACAGACGCCAGTTGTCGTTGAGGCCGTACGGACACCACAGGGGAAAGAGGATGGTGTGTATGCGGACCTTCGCAGTGAGGACCTTTCAGTAGCGCTTATCGACGAGATTCTCGACCGGACAGACCTGACCGGTGAGGATGTCGATGACCTGCTGTGGGGCTGCGCTCAACAGCGAGGGGAACAGGGGAACAACCTTGCGCGAGTCATCGCGCTGCTGTCTGACCTCGGCGAGGCGACGCCAGCAACTACAATTAACCGCTGGTGTGCATCGTCCGCAGAGGCCGTCATGCGCGGTGCAGACGCAATCGCCGCCGGGCAGCGTGATTGTCTGCTTGTTGGCGGTGTCGAGTCGATGAGTCGCGTGCAGATGGGACAGAACGTGCATAACGTCCACCCAGACCTGAACAACCACTACAACGTTGCACAGCTCGATATGGGTATGACCGCCGAAAAGGTCGCAGAGGAGTACGATATCTCCCGTGAAGCCCAGGACGAGTACGCCGCTCGCAGCCAGCAGCGCGCTGTCGAGGCCACCGAGGAAGGCCGCTTCGATGACGAAATCGTCCCAATCGAAACGGAAGATGGAACCGTTACAGAAGACGAGGGACTGCGTCCCGGCACGACCGCTGAAAAGCTTGCCGGCCTCCCAACCGTCTTCAAAGCTGAGGGGACGGTCACACCCGGAAACGCATCACAAGTTTCGGATGGCGCATCCGCGCTGTTGCTCACCAGCAAAGCCTTCGCCGAAGAACACGGATTCGAGGTGCTTGCCGAGGTTGGCGACCACAACGTCGCCGGCGTTGACCCAACCGAGATGGGTATCGGCCCCGTCCCAGCCGTTGAAGGGCTGTGTGAGGATTCCGACCGTTCGACTGATGATTACGACCTCGTCGAACTGAATGAAGCGTTCGCCAGCCAATGTCTCTACTGTCAACAAGAGCTTGGCTTCGATGACGACATTTACAACGTCAACGGCGGTGCAATCGCAATCGGTCACCCACTCGGTGCGACCGGTTCCCGCCTGCCCGTCACGCTCATTCACGAGATGCACAAACGTGACGCCGAACTCGGTCTTGCAACGGAATGTGTCGGCTTCGGACAGGGTGCTGCTATCGAGTTCCACCTGCCGGAGTAACGACGACAAAACATTTTTTGCGCAGTTGCTGACACTCGCTGTCAGTGTTGGAAATTCGGCAAAATTACGCAGTCAACAAGACGAACCCAAACCGGCTTAGATGTCGCTTTCGAAGTCGTCGAGACCGTAGACAGGTTCAGCACCGCGGTTGTCGAGAGTCTCGTTTGCGAGCAGCCAGTAGACCACAGAGAGCGCTTTGCGACCTTTGTTGTTCGTCGGAACAACAAGGTCAACGTTGCTCGTGGTGTTGTTCGAGTCACACATCGCAATCACAGGAATACCGACCGTGATTGCCTCTTTGACAGCCTGTGCATCGCCGATTGGGTCAGTAACGACAACGACGTCTGGCTCGATGTAGCCGTCGTATTTCGGGTTGGTGAGCGTCCCTGGGATGAACCGACCAGTGCGTGCTCGTGCCCCGACGGCATCAGCGAACTTTTCGGCTGGGAACCGACCGTACTGTCGCGAGGACGCGACAAGAATCTGTTCCGGCTCGTAGTTCGCAAGGAACTGGGCGGCTGTGCGAATGCGCTTGTCCGTCATCGAGACGTCAAGCACGTACAGGCCATCAGTTCGGACGCGGTGGATGAACCGGTCCATATCCTTCGTCTTCTGCTGGGTTCCGATGTGGACACCAGCTGCGAGGTAATCCTCGACCGGAATCAGCAGGTCAGCCTCCTCATCGGACATGACGTCCTCGTCGAGGGCTGGACCATCGTCGAGTTCCTCGTCAGCGTCCTCGGCCTCCTCGGTTGCATCCGCTTCGTCGGCCTCCTCAGCCGCTTCAGCTTCTACATCTTCGGCTTCAACTGCTTCAGTTTCTTCTTCAGCCGCGGCCTCGTCGGCCTCGGCGGGCGTTTCCTCCTCCGTCTCGGCCTCTGCATCCGTCTCGGACGCGTCGAGGCTCTCGTTTTCGTTTCCACTCATGCGTTTTGCTCGATTCTGATGAGTTCGTTTAGCTTCGCCGTCCGCTCGCCGCCAACCGCACCAGTTTTGATGTACGGGGCGTCCATCGCCACGGCGAGGTGGGCAATGGTCGTATCCTCTGTTTCACCGCTTCGGTGTGAGATAACCGGCTCGTAGCCAGATTCAACACCCAACTCGATTGCATCGACCGTATCGCTCAGCGTGCCAATCTGGTTTGGCTTGATGAGGATGCTGTTTGCCGCACCATCCTCGATACCTCGTTCCAACCGGTCGACGTTCGTGACGAACAGGTCATCGCCGCAGATGAGTGTCTGGTCGCCAACACGGTCGGTTAACGCAGCAAACGCCTCGAAGTCGTTCTCATCGAGTGGGTCTTCCACGTAGATGAGGTCGTACTCGTCAACGAGGTCAGCAAGGTATGCAATCTGTTCATCCGTGTTGCGGGTCGTCTCGCTGTACTCATAGACACCGGCGTCGGCGACATAGAGCTCTGCACCGGCAACATCCAGTCCGAACCGAATCTCGAATCCGGCATCATCCTCGACGATGTCAGTGGCTTCAGCAACAATCTCAAACGCCTCGCTGTCGTCGATGCTTGGTGCCCACGCACCTTCGTCACCTTTCCCACACGGGACACCGCGGTCAGCAAGGATATCAGCAACCGTCTCGTGGACGGCCGCGTTTGCAAAGACTGCTTCCTCGACTGATGGCGCACCAATCGGGGCAACCAAAAATTCCTGAATATCCGTCGCATCGGCAGCGTGTTCGCCGCCACCGATGACGTTTCCGAGCGGAACCGGGAAGGAGTTCCCACGGAAGGTTCCGCCGAGATGCTGAAAGAGCGGTGCGCCTGTCACGTCCGCTGCAGCGTGTGCTGCAGCCATCGAGAGCGCAACTGCGCTGTTTGCACCGATGCCGGAGAAATCGTCCGTTCCGTCAGCAGCGTGCAGCGCCGCATCGACATCACGCTGGTTACCGGCGTACACTTCGCCGACCAAGCGCGGAACGGCCTCTTCGCGTGCGCTGGCAATCGCTTCGTGTGCAGGGAGTTCAATCGCTTCGAACTCGCCAGTGCTTGCGCCGGATGGCGCTCGAGCACGACCGAAGCCACCGCTTTCAGTGTAGACGTCTGCCTCAACCGTAGCGTTGCCACGGGAATCGAGGACGCGACGCAACGCGACATCGGTGATGAGCGTCACTGTGTCTCACCTCGCCGCACCGTAAAGGGGAGTACATCTTGGTCGAACTCCTCTGCGGCGATGAGAATCGGTTGGGTCTGCTCGGTATCAATCAACACCGGCGCGCCGTATGCTACTTGCAGTGCTCGTGCACCGATGATACGTGCCTTCTCGTAGCGATTTTGTGTACGTGCCATGTTACTGATATGGAGCGACCACGTCGACGAGGTCTTTGTGTGAGACCAGCATTCGGCGGCAGCAGTACCGCTCAATGCCAAGCTCGTCAAGGACCTCGGCCGGGTCTTCCGGCTCTTCTGCCTCTTGCGTGCGGTGCTTGAACTCCTCCCAGTGTTCGCCAACGACCTTGCCGCAGGTGA
>PUNZ01000146.1 GCA_003551945.1 Halovenus sp.
ACACCGGCAACGGCCGAGGTTCCAACTGCGACGCCAACCATTGCCACGTCCACCGCGTTTTTCGACATGCGGGCAATACCAGTCAAGACACGTGGCCATGCAAGTTCAGTCGTCTTTTCGGCTCGCGCTCGGTCGATAAATCCGAAGCGAGCGAGAAGCAATCCTATCCAGAGAATAGTGAACTTGACTGGGTTCGGAAAGCGTGCTCTCACGACGCGCCAAAGCGCGGAAAGCAGGCGAATAACCGAACGGAACGGATTGAACTTACGGGACATCTATGTGGAGAGGGGCTAGTCAGTGCCGGAGGGCGACCTCGGAGCAGCCAGCGACTCGCCGATGGCCTGTCACTCAAGACTCCTGTGCGCTAGAGTGAGGCGGTTCATCCACGTCGTCAACGTCTGCGTCGGAATCGACAGCACTGAGTTTCGCAAGCGTTTCATCAAGTGGGGGCAGTTCGACATCGGATGCAAGCAGCGGTTCGACAATATGTGTCATTGCCTGTTCGACGACAGCTCTCGTGTAGCTGACATCCGTTGGATTTTCGTTGAGCGTTACCTGGCGGGTCCGTCCGCCATCAAGTGTGGCGACAAGCAAAGCAGCGGTTTGCTCGGGGTCGACCGCATCAAACACCCCTTCATCGATGCCATCACGGAGAATATCTGCAACGGTCTCACGTAACACCTCATCACTCCGGACGAGTTGTTCGCGCATCCGCTCGTTAAACGGTCCCTGGGAGCGCATTTCAAGCAAAGCGAGATGGAACGATTGGCGTTCCTCTTCATCGGGAGTGAACACGAACTGGGCGAGAAACAACGCAAGCCGGTCAACCGGCGAGTCATCCACTTCGTCCTCAAGTTGCTCCTCGTAATCCGTAATCATACGCGAGAGAAATGCAACCAGCAAGTCTTCTTTCGTGTCGTAGTGATAATGTAATAGCGATTTACTCTTATCGCACTCATCGGCGATATCTTGCATGGTCAGCGAGGCGTATCCGTGAGCACACAGCGCCCGGTAGACGCCATCGAGGATTTCATCGGCCGCCAGTGGCTCATCACTCATTGACTGACTGGTCAGTCAGCAACGAATAAAGGCGTTTCGACACGGAAAGCGATAGTCGCTCCGTCGGACGGTTATCCGTCCCACTCATCCCCCTGTCGCTTCTTCCGGGTGTAGTCTGCAGGGGTACGGACGTACGTGTAATCAATTGATTTTGACTCCAGTTCGCGTTTGATGTCGGGAGTCAGCTGTTCAATAAGCTGTTCCGCTCGATTCCGTGACTGCTCGGTGCCCCGTTCGTGTTGGACATAGACGCGAAGCTTCTTTTCAATCTTCGTCTCTGTAAGCCGTTCAGCAAGCAGCGCAAGGCCAGATGCTGCAAGTCCTGCGCAAGTTTCATCTTCATCAGCAAGGTGCTCAAGCAACTGGTCGGTGACGGTCGGTTCACGCTTTTCGTCAGTCACTCGTGGGAGCAACCAGAGTGCGTTTCGACGGATATGTGGTCGGTCTGTCTGGCGCACGACATCAAGCAGCGGCGGAACAACCTCGGCCGAGTCGGCGCGTTCGAGTTGGTCAGCAATCGTCGCCCGCATCTCCGAGGCGGTATCTGCGGGTGCGTCGGCAAAGAGGTCGATAAGCGCGACTGCAGCAGTTCGCTTGACCGCTGGCGAACGGTCCTGCAAGGCCTGGACAAGTACGATGAGGGGCTTCAAATTGGTGAATCTCCCCAACGCCTCGACAGCAATCTGTCGCAACCCCTCATCATCAGCCCGAGCGACAGGGACCAGCGCTTCAAGCGCCCGTTCGTCGTCCATCCCCGCCAGTGCGTAGGCGGCTTCACGCTGAACCATCGTCCGCCTGTCTGTGAGTTGATTTCGGAGCGGTTCAATCGCTCTTGGGTCGCCAAGCTGTCCGACCGACCGGACCGCCCGCATCCGAACACGGGCATCAGGGTCGGAAAAGAGCCCAATGAGGTCAGGAACGATGTTCACATCACCAAGGTCGCCAAGCGCAGTCGCGGCGACAAGGCGAAATTCAGCGCGGTCGTTGTCAAGCCACGAAGCGAGCGTCTCCGCGATAACCCAGTCGGGTGCATCGCTCAGGTCATCCTCAGAGAGTCTGTCGATGAGCCGCTCCAGACTGTCTTGCCCATGGCGATAGAGGGCGTCGATTGCCATTGCCCTGACCTCCTCGTTGTCGTCGTTGAGTGCCGTCTCAACGAGTTCGCGTCGAAGCTCTTCCTCTTGCTCAGGTTGGGGCAACGACGAAAAATCACCGAGCAATTCGGCTGCCCGTGCCCGGATTGCAGGGCTATCGCTCCGTTTCATATACGCGACGAGTTCGGTAACGTCCGAATCACGCGCGAGGGCATAGAGGAACGTGGCGTCGCCCTGATACCGGTCAATCATTCACTCTCTGTGTTATATTCACTCCTGGTGAAATAAAGCTATGCGGGTGCAAAGGTGTGAAACTCCGTGGCGTCATCGAAGCCGGCAGCGTTCCCATGCTCCGGAGGGTTCAATTAGGATGACCGCCAAGGATGTGTATGGAGTGTCACTACTGCGATGCAGGTGCGGATGTCGTTGTCGAAAAAGACAGCGTCAAAGTTGGTGTTTGTGAAGAGCACTTCCGGACACAGATGGAGGCACTCGCAGACTCCGAGTGGATTGAAGAGCTCGAAGACGAACTCGACGTTGACCGCGCCTAAGCATCGCTCTCCAGTTGAACCGCCCTGAACGTCCAACAACGGACAAAAAACTCCCGGTCACTTTTTCGAGACTGTGTATCAGTCGTCTGCTGGCGTCACAGCCTCTGAAGATTGTGTTGGTAGCTGCTCGCGAACGTAGGCTGTGAAGTTTTCGAAGACGATCTTTGCTTCACACGCCGCTGCGTAGTTTTCGTTCGTGATACCATCGAGCACTGCGTTGAGTCGTTCATCGCTCAACTCTTCCTTGCCGCTTGCAACGTCTGCAGCCGTTCGCATATCATACTCGGGGTGGAACTGGACCGCGAAGACGTCGCCCTTTCGGAAGGCGTGGACACCGTACTCGTTCTCGGCGAGCAGTTCAGCACCCGGTGGAAGTCGTGAGACATGGTCAGAGTGCGTCGTAAACGCCGTGAATTCGGTGTCGATACCCGAAAAGAGCGGCGAGTCCGCCGTCTGTGAAATCTCGCGGTAGCCAATTTCGTACTCGCCCATATCCTCAACCTGCCCGCCGAGCACGTCCGCAAGTAGCTGGTGACCGAAACATACCCCAAAGAACGGCAAGCCGCGCTCAATTGCGTCGCCGACCCACGTTTTCAGTTCGCCTATCCACGGGCGGTCCCAGTAGACGGACGCCCGCGAGCCGGTCACGATACACGCATCAAAGTTGTAGGTCTCCGGAAGGTGACCATCTGCGACATGATACTCTACAAGGTCGGCATCGACCTCGCGCCGAAAGTTCCGACGCGTGTGCGTGTCGATTTCGGTGGTGTTGAGCAGCGCGATACGAAGTCGTGTCATTATTGGGGGTAAGCCGCTCCAGCGGTATAAGTTGCGCAGCACGGGCCGTTTCTGCCGGCGTCTCGGAGGAAATCCTGCTTGCTTCGAACCGCTTTTGCGTTCTCCGTTCCGACTGTCTGCCATGAGCGAGTCGCCTATTCTCGATAATCATCTCCATCTCGACCCTATCAACGGCGAGGGTGCCGAATGGGCCGAGGAGTTTGCACAGGCGGGCGGAACACACCTGCTCGTGTTGAATAAACCATCGTGGAACCTCGTCGGGCCCGTCGACGGTGTGGAAGCATTCCGGGAGACGTTCGAGTTGACCTGCGAAGTAACCAAAGAGGCATCGAAGCGCCTTCCCGGGCGGGCGTGGCCAGTGCTTGGCGTCCACCCAGCACTGATTTCGAAACTCAATGGACAGGGCTATACACCGGCTGAAGCGGGCGAGTTAATGAAAGAGGGACTCACCGTTGCCGCGGAGTTTGTCGCTGATGGCCCGGCGCTCGCAATCAAATCTGGCCGACCACATTACGATGTGCCAGAGGATATCTGGGAGGTCTCGAATGAGGTCATGCGCCACGCGTTCGAACTCGCCGCGGAGACCGGCTGTGCCGTGCAGTTGCATACGGAAGGTGGTGGGGATTTCGAGGAGGTTGCCTCGTGGGCCGAAGAGCGTGGATTAGCCCGCGAGCAGGTTGTCAAACACTTTTCTGACGGCCCCGTACAAGGGCCGATTCCAAGCGTGGTCGCCTTCGAAGAAAACCTAGAGCGCATCGTCGAAACCGGCAATCCATTCCTGATGGAGACTGATTTCTTGGATGACCCGGACCGACCCGGTGCCGTTCTCGGCCCACAAACGGTGCCTCGGCGCGTCGAGTGGATGGCGGAGCAAGGCTATGACGAGGCAATTACCCGTGCACACGTCGAGACACCGGCACGAGTGTATGGAATTGATACAGTCGAGACGCTTGAGCGGGACTGAGAAACAGTCAATAGAACCGACTGGCAATCCCCAGCCCAATTCCGAGACCCATAAAGAACAGCAGATACGAGGTAAGCGAGAAGAAATCAGTGAGGCCGATAACTTCGGAAAGGCCGACGAGGAGGACCACAGGCAACAAGATACCCGCAATAACGGTGACAGGGTTTCGTTGGTCGCGTTTGCTCATGTTAGTTGTTCATCAACGCTATGGCGTATAATGGCGACGGTTCGAAAATCACTGGACGGGCCAGCGGCAGAAATTCAATTCACGCGTGTGTAGCCCCCTCATCCCCATCAGAATCGCTAACGAGTGGATAATCAACGTGTATCTCGACTTGGTCAAAAGGAACAACCGGTTGGATTGCACCTCCAGCACCTCCCTCTTCGAGACGGATTACACCGAGCACTTCTAGCTGCTTCAAATCGCCGTGAACGTCTGAGACATCGCGGTCAACAAGACGAGCAGCCTCACGCATGCTCTGGGGAGTATTCTCGGCGATAGCCTGGATGAGTTCAAGTCGAAGTGGCGTCAGAGTGGTGATGAGGTCTTCATAACTTCCAAACTGCAGTTGCTGTTTGTGCTCAGCTTTGCTCAACTCGTCGTTCTCTACAGCCTGAACGAACTGGAGTGTGTCCTGTCGAAGCTGTTCTTTGTTGCCAACGGTGATGTGGAGTGTGGTCATGGTTATGGATGCGGTGGATGGCACAGGTAGGCTCAATCGTATCTGGGTGGGTCGCCGTCGACAGCGTCCCAGTACTCATCTGCGCTTGCCCAGAATTCGAGGAGGCGTTCTTCCATTCCAGGGAACGCAACGTCATCACGGTCGCCCTCAGTCGGTGATGAGTTCGTGTCCTTTCGTATCCTCGTGAGCGTTATCGTACCGAAGGAGCGTCAGGTCTTCGAGCGTTCCAAGATGAAGTGTATACTTCCAGCCAGACGGATACGTCTCGGTGTCTGCTGTTTGTCGGAGAACGACATTTTCAACGAGGCCCGCCTCGACGTGCGTATACTGAAAGAGTACTTCATTCGCCATTCCCTATGTGTTGGTCCGTTTTCCAACAGCATAATTGTGTTGGTCGGATACCCAACACGGGAAATAGGCACGACCGAGGTACTTGTGTGAAATGTCGGTCAACCCTCTCCTGAGAATCCCGACACTCGACAGCCTCAGTCCCAGTACGCTGGTTCGTTGCCGTCTTTCCACTTTATCGAACAACCACGTGAGGGTTGGAACTCGTCGGTAATCTCCTCGCCAGCAAGCAGGGTCTCGATGTGCTCGTTCATCTCTCTGGTGTCAGGCTCGCTATCGGGGTCCTGTGCATCGTCGAGTCGGCCGTGGTAGGCAAGAACGAACTCGCCACCGTCGTTTGCAAACAAAAATGGGTCGGGCGTACACATGGCCCCATACGCGGCCGCGACCTCCTGACTCTCGTCGCGGAGGTAGGCATCCCATGCAATGGTCCCCTCTGCCACGCGTTCCTGCATCGTCTCGAAGTCGTCGTCAGGATACTCCTCGGCGTCGTTCGGGTTGATGCCTACGACAGCGATATCATCGTACTCCGCAGTCAGGCGGTTCATCTCGTCGAATTTCGCCTTCGCATAGGGACAGTGGTTACACGTAAAGACCAGAAGAAGTCCCTCGTACTCGTCGAAATCAGACAACGAGTAGGTCTCACCGTCGGTTCCCGGCAGTGTAAATGATGGGGCTGTATCTCCCTGTTCGAGGACGTCGTTGGAATCGAGCGCAACCATACACCCCGGTTCGTGCTCCCGGATTGTTAGTCCACCGGCTTCACAGGCAGCGAGAAACAGTCAGAAACTCACTCAACGGCCTTCAACAAAGAGATAACCTCCTCACGAAGTGTCTCGCTGGGTGTCGAAAGGACGTCGTCTGCGTCTTCCAGTCCCGTCCGCTCGCTCACCGACACGGCAGGATAACCCGCCGTCAGAATCATCGCCTCTTTTCTGTCTGTCCAGATGGCGATGAGACAGTCAAGTGGGAGCGTCGCCTCCGTCCCTTCAAACGGGTCAATAGCTCGAAACCGCTTGAGTCGAGCACGTTTGCCATTGTTGACCCGGAGGCGGGTGCTGTCCTGTCGGTCGATATCGGTCAACCCGTGGCTTTCGAGCCGGTCGATGAATTTGTCGGTTGCGGCGCTCCGGATTTGTGTGCCGACCATCGCCGCAGTCACGCCAACCGGCAGTTGTGGCCGAAAGCCGAGACGTGTCGCCGCAAAAAAGCGAATCCGGTGGCTAAGTTCGCCATCAGTTGCTGCCTCTAGAGCGCTCCGCATCCGCAGATCGTCGTATTCGAGCGTCGTTCCACGAACCTGCATCGCCGGCAGCTGAGCCATCGTCTCTACGGACTCCTCGACGAGTTCCCAGCCAGTCGCCGCGAGGTCGTCTTCGGGAACGACCGGTGGGGCAGGGTCACCCGGCACGGTTCAGTGGTCGTCCTCCCGCCATTTGTGGTCGCACTCGGTGCAGACGAAAAACCGGGTTTCGCTCTCGTCGGCCGCCCGAATCTGTTGCATATACCAGTAGGCACGGTCGTTATCACAGGTTGGACACTGCGCTCGGGTTGTCGGGCGACCCTGGTCTTCGACATCGCTCACATCGACAATCTCCGTCTCTTCTTGCCCAGTCGTGGTCACCATTCCGGCCTCGTTGTCCTTATCACGACCTTTCTCATAGCCACAGCTCCCACAAACCCAGACACCGTCCTCAGTTTTCATCATCGAGCCGCATTCGTCACAGAATTCCATACCCTGGGATATACTGCGCCGGCGTGTTAAGTGACGCGTTTCACAAGACAGGTAGATTACCGATATTGGAAGAACCGCCGGTCATCCTCTCGCTTCTTGCTCGATGGATAGACGATGAGGAAGTTCCCTTCGGTGAGCGTCGAGACGCTCTTTGGAAGCGTCTGGAGTTCACTGCTCCACCCGAAATCATCGCGTCGAGCGCTCATCACCACGACGAGTTCATCATCTGAAACGCTCTCATTGAGCAGTTCGAGCAGGTCCTGCCAATCAGCAACCGACTCAATCTCGCCTGGAACCTCCGGTTCGGTCATCTCATACAGGCGGTCGAGGTGCTCTGCATTGCTGTTTACAGCGAGACCGCGAACACGGGCACCGGTCTGTTCGCCGATGCGTTTGACGGTATGCAACGCCTCGAAAAAGCCATCGTTGTGGTCGATACCCGGCGGCAGGATGAGCGTAATCTGCTCAGTGGTATTGAGCGGAATGCGTAGCCGGGCAACGAGTGTGAGCTGTGGGGTACGGTTGAGCACCTGGTCGATAATATGGCCGTGGACGGTCTGCTTCCGAGAGTTTGCCCCATCCCAGCCGATGATGAGCATTGAAATTCGGTTTTCAACGAGTGACCGGGAAATGCCGGATGCAATATTATGATTGACTCGCGTGTGTGTTTCCAGTGGAACTTCGACGCTTGCAGTGTACTCTTGGCGTTCTTCCATCTCCGCTTCGAGTCGTGCGATTGCTTCCTCGGTATCGTGGTCTTCTCCGGGCGGAACGACCGAAACCGTATGAAGCGCCTGTCCAGAGCGCTCGTCTCTGAGAAACAGCGCAAGGTCAACGAGCGTCTGCCAGTGGTGAGAGTCGCGAGAGAACGGGACGAGAATCCGCTGTGGGGCATCCGCTGGGTCGTAGGCTTCCTGCTCGCTTGCCTGTCGGAGGTGCTTTCCGGCCCGTTCGACGATGAGCGGGCTGACGATTCCAGTGACGAGAATCATCAGCACGGTTCCGTTGAGCATATGCTCATCAAAGCCGGGAGTGCCGACGTCTGCCCCGACAATGACGATTGCGAGTGCTGCTGCGGCCTGCCCAACGGAGAGTCCGAACATCCCGAGGACTTCGCTACGGCTAAAGCCATACAGTTGCCCAGCGATTGCCGCTGCAGCGAGTTTTGTGAGAACAACCATCACTAACAGTCCACCGGCGATGAGCAGCGTCTCGCTCCCTGCGAATATCGCGTACACATCGACAAGTGTCCCAACCCAGAGGAGGAAAAACGGGATGAACAGTGCATTCCCGACGAACTGAATCCGATTCATTAACGGGCCGGATTCCGGGATGAGGCGGTTTACGGCTAGCCCGACGATAAACGCGCCAATGATGTGTTTGACGCCGGCAAGTTCTGCAAGCATCGCCACGATGAACAGAATCATCATCACAAAGAGAAAGTCGTAATAGCTCTCTTCGGCTCTCCGGCGGAAAAACCAGCGGCTAATCCGCGGAACAACAACCCACGTACCGACGAAGAAAACGGAAAGTCCAAGAGCAAACTGCGTCCAGAAGACCGCTCCACTCGCGCCACCGTGAATTGCAACGGCGACAGCAAGCACCAACAGGGCAAGCGTATC
>PUNZ01000234.1 GCA_003551945.1 Halovenus sp.
GTGTTCGGATTCGTCGTCTGCTGTCTCGCTTGAAATCCACGGTGCATCATCAGCACGGGATTTGTGCACTTCGAAGGCCCCATCAACGAAGTGTTCTTCACGCCGCTCTGCGTCGGGATTTGGCATCCGTTCTTCACGCTCGAAAATATACGCGAAGAATCCAAAGAAGGGGATAACAAAGGTAATTGCCGCCCACTTTCGTGGATTCATCTCGTGGTTTGGGGCGTCGATGTACACCCATGCTGCAGCAAGCAGCAAAATTAACACGATTACAGCACCGAACGCAAGCGGCGCAAGGAGTTCCATACGCACGGCTACGGAACGAATATACAAAAAACGTGAATATCAGCGTCTTTGGTTCGTTAGCTGGATGCGATGACGTCGTCGATACGGACAATCATCGTTGACGCTTCAGTTGCGCTCTGGACTGCCTCGCGTTTGACCGCTGCAGGGTCCAGCACGCCGTACTCGACAGGGTTGGCAATGCGTCCAGTCTGGCCTTCGCTGATGATGCCTGCGATGTTCCCGTCGTTGTGTTCGGCTCGTAGGTCAACGAGTGCGTCAATCGGGTCCATTCCTGTGTTCTCTGCAAGCGTTCGAGCAAGCACTTCCAGTGCGTCCGCGTATGCATCGGCTGCAAGCTGCTTACGGCCTTCAATGCCGGCAGACTTCTCACGGACGTAGTTCGCTGTGGCAACTTCGGTTGCACCAGCACCGGGGACGACGCCGCCTGCGTCGAGTGCTGCGGTCACGACATCGAGTGAATCCGTCAGTGCGCGTTCCAGTTCATCGACAACGTGTTCGGTGCCGCCGCGAGCGAAGATTGTTACTGCCTCCGCTGCGGACCCGCCTTCGAGGAAGACGAGTTCATCGTCGCCGAACTTTCTGACGCTCAGCGAGTCAGCCTGACCGAGGTCCTCGTTTTCGAGCGTTTCAACGGAGCCAACGCGGTTTGCACCAGTTGCGGCGGTGATTGCGCTCGCGCTGTCACCATCGATATCTTCGAAGACGAGCAAGTCTTTCTCGACAAAGAGTGCAGCGACTCGGTCATCGAGGTCGCCTTTCACAAAGACAACATCAGCATCCGTCTCAGCAATTGCTTCGACGTACGACCGGAGCTGTTCGGTTTCAGCTTCGATAGCGGCGTTCAACTGGTCGACGTTCGAGACCTGATACTCCGCGTCGATGTTGCTCTCTTTGACTTCAAGGTCAGCTTCGATAACCGCGATAGAGGCGTCGGTTAGCTCACGTGGCATCTCTTCGCTTGCGCGGTCTTCATCGATGACGACTCCCTGAATGAGCTCGGTTGCGCTTGAGGATGCCCCGGTCTGGGTGTGAATCGTAATGTTGTCACGGTCGACACCAACATCGGATTCAACCTGTCGGACGGCATCGACTACGGTCTCTGCGAGGTCAATTGCGGCGACATCTCCCGTTCCCTTTCCGGTCATACTGGATTCTGCAACCTGAACGAGCAGGTCATCATCGAGACTTACATCGAGAACCTGCTGTTCGATGGCATCTTGTGCAAGCTGAGAGGCTTCGTGATACCCCTCGACGATGGTTGTTGGGTGCACATCGTCGTCGAGCAGGTCCTCTGCCTTCGAGAGTAACTCTCCGGCAAGAACGGAGGCTGTTGTCGTTCCGTCTCCGACTTCCTCCTCTTGCGTGTCTGCGACTTCCACCAGCATCTGTGCTGCTGGGTGGTCGATATCCATCTTGTTGAGAATGGTCGCGCCGTCGTTTGTGATAACGACATCTCCGTCATCGGAGACGAGCATCTTGTCCATGCCGCGTGGGCCGAGTGTTGTGCGTACGGCCTCGCTTACGGCTTTTCCGGCGGCGATGTTGGATGATTGTGCATCTCCACCGTGTGTTCGTTCTGCACCTTCGCTCAGAATAAATAATGGCTGTCCTCCCATGCGTCGCTGGCCAGATTGTGACATTGTTGAGTTCCTCACTTATTCGTGGTTTGCGGTTCTATATAAATTTTACCACATCCGGTAGGCCGATTCGGCGGGAATTAAGTCCCTCCGGCCATCTACTGAGATAGATGCTCGAACTGGAGCACGGCTTTCGAATTGTTGATACACACCTCGTGGTCGAACCGGATGCCAACAGGCGAGGGGATGCAAGCGGCGACCCGGAGATGATTGAGCGGGAGTTACACCAGGCGGGGGTCGTCAAAGCCATCGCCTATCCGGCTGAACGTGATGGGTCATATCTCAAAGCGAACAACGCGGTTGCTCGGATGGCAGTAGAGCGGCCGTTTACGGCCGCGGCCCGAATCAACGGTGCGCTGGTTCCACAAACGGGACCGACTGCGTCGGTTCTGAATGTTGCTCGTTCCCGAGGGAATGACCACACCTCTCCTGAAGATATCGAACAGTTTGCCTACGAGGACCGATTCGTTGCGTTCATGACAAACCCTGCGACGGACGGAGTTCCTGATGCAGCGGTGCTTGAGAAACTCGAATCCGTGGGTCTGCCCCTGATTACGTATGGGGGCGTTGAGTTTACGCCAGCACAAATAGAGTCCACGTTTCTCCAATATGATTTTCCGGTCGTTATTGCACACTGTGGGGGCTATCCACTCAACCGGGAACTGATGGACGAAACGATTGGGCTGTTGAGTCGGTATGAGGCCTGTTATGTCGATACGAGCTTTGTTCGGTTTCGTGACCCGCTTGAGCGCGCCATTTTGGAACATCCTGATAGAGTGCTCTTCGGGAGTGGGGCACCCTCGGTTCACCCGGATGTTGCAGTGATGGAAATACTCACGCTCAATATCCCAGAAGATGCGATGCGACGTGTCTTTTCGAACAACGCCTCACGAATTATCGACGAACTCGCCCCGTGACGCCGAGGGGTTACCGCCAATCGTACACTGTAACCGCCCGATCACTCCGTGCTGAGCGCCCCTGTGGATTGCGTCGGGGAGTCCTGTCTCGTCGGCGACTGAGAAGACCATCTTTACAGCCGATTCCGATATTTGAGAGGACACGAAAGCCGTTTTTCACCCATGCGGAGATCGGCTTTTTTCCACGTCCCACCTCTGTCAGTTCGCCATAACCATCTTGCGTGGCGTGTCGTACGAGTCGGGCAATCACTGCTGGCCGAAGGTTGTAATTTTTCACAAGTCGGTACGCCAATGACTGATATTTTCGGTCCCACGCGGCGTCATGGCGCTTTCTGTTGGTGCTTGTTTCTTTAATGACCGACATCTCCGTATTCCAGGCGACTGACTGACCAATGCTCACGAGTCTGTGGGCGACATCCCGTGACCCTCCAATTTCCAGATACTCATCGAATCCATCTAGTTCATCCAACACCTCACGGTCAAACGCCACATTTCCAGATTCAAAGAATGTCACCGTTCGGCCAGCAATCGTTCGCTGTTCGGGTGATTCAGTGGATTGTTCCCCGTGCATCCGTGCTAACTTTGGCCCGGTAACAACTGATGCGTCTGTTTCAAGCGAATGAGTAATTGCCGTCGTCCACTCTGATGAAATCGTATACCTGTGATCGAGAAACGCAATCGTCTCTCCGGTTGCTCGGTCAATCCCTGCGTTTCGAGCGGCGTTAATCGTCCGGTCAGCAAGTTCGACAAGCACTGCGACGTCATCCCGTTCTTGAATCATCCCGGTAGTTCCATCAGCTGATGGGCCGTTGACCACAATCACCTCTGCATCAGGTGCATTGGTCTGAAGGGCGTCCAGACACTCACACAGCTCATCTCGAGCGTTAAGTGTCGGGATAACTACCGAGAGGTCCATACGAACTTCTTCATCTGCCCAGCTACATAATACGGCCGGTTGCGGGGTTGCTATGTGGTTCTCTGCCGTACGTCGGCCAGCTGATACCCTCTTTTCTATGCTCTGTCGGCCGGTATGGGGAACGTTGATTGATACTGGCTGAGAAGAAAGAATCCGATGGCTAGGTATGGGACGTTTGTGGAAGACGGCGTAATTTATGTTGGGACGGCTGATGGTCCACTTGAGGTCGGACCACTCAGTGATGCGCTCGATGCCGTCGGCGGCCACTCGTGGACAATCTCCTATGCAGAAGAGGTTACAAAACGCCACCCGGACCTCGATACGTCGGACGAAGGGCTCATTATCGATGTCGTCGACAGCATCCACGCCATGACCCATTCGGACCGTTTTGTCGACACGCTGGCTGCACAACCAACGGCCGCATCCTCGGCCGATGAACTCTCACCGCGGTTGGGCCTTTTCGTCGGCAAGTTGTTGGAAAATCTTGAAACAGGTGTTTCATGACGACGTTTCGTCGGCTACCCACTCGGCGTAGCCGTCGAACACATCGTCTTCGTCGAACCGCTCGATACAGGGGACCTCATACGGATGCAGTTCTACGACTCTATCCGCTAGTGCTTGATACCGGTCGGCTGTCGTCTTTGCAAGGAGTGCGACCTCATCATCTTCGATAATCTCACCGTCCCAGCGATAGATGGCGGTAATTTCCGTCATGTTCACACAAGCAGCAAGCTCCTCGTCGACGAGTGTCCGAGCAAGTGTTTTGGCGGCATCAGGTGGCGCAGTAATGTAGACGGTTGGCATGGTTGGAACCACCGCGAACCTAACGGGGGGTGTTATGAATGTCCTTCGAACGGATTGTAGCTGCCGTCGATGTCCCATTCATGCAGACAATGTGGCTTTCCGAATTCTATTTGACTATCTTCACGTACAGCAACCCACGTTGACTGTTCGCCGTCCCATACTTCGTTCCGCCCACAACGCTCACACTGGCGCTTGGTTGGCGGGATAACTGTTGACATACTTTCCCTGAGTCGCTGGATAAATACAAAGTTCACGGTTGGTTTTCCGTCCCCTGAGTGAACGTTTGTCGATAGTTCAACGAATCTGAACGAAATTGTCCAGTCCGTCTCTTAACCACTGGCAGTCAGCTTTGATATGCGGGGACGAGCACTTTTGTTTCTACAAACATGGAGACGTGCCGGCTACAGAGGTAGCAGGAGAGAGCCCACGACTTCTGTCGTGGGAGGAGGTCAAGATGTCCGAACCGCCTTAGTGCTGCAGTCCCAAGAAAAACTCAATGAGTGAGGAAACGAACGTTCTCGGCACGGAACTGGAACCCTGCAGCACAGACCCGGTGACTGGCTACCTTCGTGATGGTTGTTGTCACGACCTCGATGAAGATGCCGGCAGGCACGAAGTTTGCGCAGTGATGACCGACGCGTTTCTCACATTTAGTAAACGCCGTGGAAACGACCTTAGTACGCCTCGCCCAGAACTGGCGTTCCCAGGACTGTCTCCGGGTGACCGGTGGTGTGTCTGTCTTGGACGCTGGGTTGAAGCGCTTGAACATGATGTTGCACCGCCGGTCGTTCTCGAAGCAACAAACGAATCTGTCCTTGATGATGTTTATTTCTCTACGCTCAACGAAAACGAGTACGTAAGCCTCGAATACGACTTTGAGTAAGGCCTTAGTTCTCGCTCTCTACCCGCTGAAATCGAAAGCCGCTCCAGGATTGGCTGTCGGTATGACGAATCGCTTCTTCTGGGTCACGGAGTTGTTCGACAAAGACAGGCTCTACGGAATCCCCGACTGCCACGTCGTCAACTACGCCACCGAGTATACGAACCGTCTCTCCGTCGACACTAAATTCCACGATAGCCAAGGTATTGGGCTCGCGCACCCCAGGTGGCGTCGTCGTCGCCCGCGTCCATGTAACCACTTCACCAGATTTTGTGGTGATGTCGACGCTCTCCCGGAGCTCCGACCCACAGGTCGTACAGGACGGATGGGCAGGGTAGTTAAGGTGTCCGTTTTCACACCGATAGACGAGGAGTCTCGATTTTGTCCCTTCACGCTCACTGCTGTTGTTCGTCATGCTCCCACCTCGAAAATCGCGCTTGTGACACAGTTGCCAAACCCACCGACGTTACAACAGAGGCCACGTTCGGCGTCGACCTGTCGCTCACCTGCCTGACCGAGCAACTGCCAGTAGAGTTCCACTGCCTGTGCAACCCCGGTTCCCCCAAGGGGGTGGCCGCGTGCTTTGAGACCACCAGAAAGGTTGACCGGGAGTTCGCCATCAGGTGTTGTTCTCTTTTCAACTGCCCAGCGCCAGCCTTCACCCCGTTCAGCAAAGCCAAAGGCCTCAAGCTGGAGTGGTTCGAGCAGACTCACCATGTCGTGAAGCTCCGCAATATCGATATCTTCGGGCCCATAACCTGTGCGCTCGAACAACTTCGTTCCGCTTTCTTCGACTGCTGTCATCCATGTCGGGTCAGGTCGCTCGTGGACGACATGCGTATCTGTTGCCCCTGCGACTCCCGCCACACGAACAAACTCATCGGTGTATTGTCGGGCGATGTCAACCGGACAAAAAAGTAGTGCTGCGGCACCGTCGGTTACCGGACAGTAGTCGTACAGTCGGAGTGGGTCTGCCACAACGGGACTTGATAACACCGTCTCGACGTCGATTTCTTTGCGGAACTGGGCATATGGGTTCTTTGCCCCGTTTGCATGATTTTTGACCGAGACGTGGGCGAGACTTTCCCGCGTTGCGTCTGTCTCATTCAGATATGCACGAGCGGCTAGCCCGGCAAATGTCGGAAGCGTCACACCATGGCTATATTCAACCGGATGGGTTATCGAGGAGATGATATCGGCGGATTCACCTGTTGAGAGGTGGGTCATCTTTTCACCACCGACAAGAAGCGTCATGTCGCTTGCGCCGGCGGCGATTGATTGCCAGGCTGCAAGCAGTCCTGCGCCCCCGGATGCTGATGTCTGGCCGACTCGTTGTGTGTAGGCTGGCAGTACACCGATATCTTGGGCCAGTGCGTTCATTATCCCCGTCTGACCCTCGAACTCGCCACTTGCCATGTTTGAGACATAGAGGTGCTCTACAGCGGTTCGTTCGACACCAGCAGCAGCCAGACAGTCCTCTGCAGCATCAACGAGCAATTCGCGTATCCAGGTATCGTGGCTCCCGAACTGAGTCATCGAGGCACCGATAACGGCTACATCCATGGAGGGACCGACGGCCGTTACGGTGATAATTCTTCGGCGGGGCATCGCTACGATAGGTTCACCGGCTGGTAAAGAGCGATAGATACTTTTGGCTTGCCTAAAAACTAGAGAGCAATGATTGAAACGGAGCGCACAACGAATCTGGTTCTTCGTTTTGTTTGTCACTGTCAAGAGAGGTAACCATGTCAAAGCAAAGTATACAGCCCAATCAGTACGATACAGCGGTCTCAACTGGTACGACAACCAGCCAGACGGAACCGTTTCTGAAAGAAGGGACGATCGGCGATACCGTACTGATGCTTGATTCGGTCACGAAAGCGTTTGGGCAAGAAAAGGCAGTATCTGATTTTTCGCTCACTGTTCGAGATGGCGAGATTCTCACACTGCTGGGACCATCCGGCTGTGGAAAGACAACGTTGCTTCGGATGATTGCAGGGCTTGAACAGCCATCCAGCGGCGAAATCCGGATTGCCGATGAGCTGGTCGCCGACTCAACGCAGTTCCTCCCAGCTGAAAAGCGAGATATTGGCCTGGTCTTTCAGGATTTTGCGCTGTTTCCGCATCTTACTGTGGCTGAAAACGTCGCGTTCGGGTTGAAAGACTGGGAGAAAGAGCGAGCGGAGGCCCGTGTCGATGACCTTCTCGAACTTGTCGGACTCTCTGCTCACCGAGACAAGCGCCCGGATGCTCTCTCCGGCGGGCAACAACAGCGCGTCGCACTTGCTCGTTCGCTGGCCCCCGAACCTGCTGTCCTCTTGCTTGATGAACCCTTCTCAAACCTCGATGTTCGCCTCCGTGTTGAAATGCGCGAAGAGGTCAGACGCATTCTCAAGGCAACCGGTGTGACTGCTATCTCGGTCACACACGACCAAGAGGAAGCACTGTCAATCTCCGACCGGGTCGCTATTATGAATAATGGACGGCTTGAGCAAGTCGGTCAACCCGAAACGGTCTTCGAAAATCCCGAATCACGATTCGTTGCGAGTTTCCTTGGACGGGCGAGTTTCGTCCCGGCAACGGTCAACGGAGACATCGTCGAAACTGACCTCGGGACGCTGAGCGTCGAGCAACTTAACGGGCCTGTCGATGCGTACGACGGTGCGACGCTTGATATTCTCCTTCGTCCGGATGACCTCGAAGCGATTCCGTCGAACGAGGCGACCGCTGATGGCATCATTACTCACCGACAGTACAACGGCCCGAATTTTGTCTACCGGGTCGAACTCAACAACGGCGCAACCGTTCGCTGTCTCCACAACCACGTCGAAACATTCGAACACAACCAGCCAGTCGCAGTTTCAATAACAGCAGACCATCCGCTTGCGTGGTATCCTGCGCTCGAAGAAAACTAATCTGAGAAGAGTTTGGTTTACTCTACCGTTTTCGTGCAATGAGTGCCACAAGCGAGAGCGCGAGTGCTGCAGTTAGGACCGTCATTCCTGCCCCATCATCATCCGCATCTGTTGTATCGTCGGCCGCTTCATCAGCATCATCAGTTTCCTCATCGTCGGTATCGGCTAGCGGTTCAGTTGTAAATGTGTCCTCATCGATGAGCCTAATGAGGTCTTGGTCCAGTTCTTCGTAGGCTTCAGGATGGAAGTGTGATGCCATCTCAGCGGTTGGGTCGGTGAGAACTGGCCCGTGCTGGCTAATGAAATTCGTATTGACTCGCACAATCTGGTCTTCTTGGACGGCAGTTGTTTCTTCAGCCTCCGGTGGGAGTTCACGGTCTTCACCGATTACCAACCACTCAGGGTCGGCATCAACGACTTCCTCTTCGCTTATTTCAGCATAGCCGTCGATGGTGTCCGCTGCAACGTTTTCCCCACCAGCGATTGAAATCAACTGGTCTTCAACCGTTCCTGCACCTGCGGTAAACCCTGACTCAGGGTCGAGCGAATAAAACACAGAGACTGGCTCTTCGTCGGCGAGAACACGGTCAAACTCCTCAAAGGCAGCCTGCATATCCGCAACCGTCTCCGTTGCGGCGTCGCATTCACCAACAAGTTGTCCAAGCCGCTCTATGACATCATAGGTGTCCTCAACGCTTATTTTCATTTCCTCATGAAAGACAGTCAGTCCAGCGTCCCGAAGTTCCTCGACATCGTCGTCGCTCACGACACTAGGTGCGTACACGAGGTCTGGGTCAAGGCCAACAACTTCCTCGTTGATTGGGGAACCCATCTCATCAACGACATTCGTTCGTTCATCTAATCCGTCAATGTACTGTGTGGCGTGGAAATTCGGTACCCCCGTCACTTTGTCCTCAGCATTCATATACCACATGTACTGGGCCCCACTGGCAGCCAGCACAACGACCTCATCGGGTTCTTCATCGAGAGTTACTGTCTCTCCGCTTCCGTCAGTCATCTCTACAGGGAACTCACAGGTGAGTTCCTGCTGGTCAACGCTTGTGTCTGCTGCGCTTGCTCCAGCAATGCCTGCCGAAACGAGCATCAGTAATCCAACGACGACAATCAATCGGGTTGTTGTCCGCATACCCTCTCTCCCCACCGATTCAATAAATATTTAACTAAAGTAAATAGACTTGCATACAATGCGACTCGTCCTTCGGACGCTGTGGTGGTCGGTCGCCCTCTTCGTGCTGCTCTGGGTGGCGGTGCTTGTTAGCGCAGCCATTGGTTCTGTGCGTCTCGACATTCCGACAGTTGCCAGAGCAACGCTCAACACGATTGCCGTTCCCGCGAGCATCAGTCTCGAATCGACCAGTGCAGGAATTGGGAGTCTTCGTACCACTGTCCCAGTGCCGGATATCACATACCGGTCGGTCTTTTCGTTTGAGGTTGCAAACAGCGACCAAGCAATTGTGGGCACGCTTCGCCTCCCGCGCATCGCGCTCGCCGCCCTCGTTGGGTTCGCTCTGGCCACGGCGGGGACGGTGATGCAAGGCTTTTTCCGCAACCCAATGGCAGACCCCTCAATTATCGGTGTCTCCTCGGGTGCTGCAGTTGGTGCGGTCGCAACTATCGTCTTTCCGTTGACAATGCCATTCGGCCTCCAGACAGCCGCTTTCGCGGGCGGATTGATTACTGCCTTTGCAGTCTATCTTATCGCTACGGAAAACGGCCGGACTCCGGTTGCGACATTGTTGTTAGCTGGTGTTGCGATCCAGGCATTCTTGAGTGCAGTCATCTCGTATATGATGCTTCGGGCGGGTGATAGCCTTGAACAGGTCGTTCTCTGGTTGATGGGGAATCTTCGGAACAGCCAGTGGAGTGAGGTTGAAGCAACGGTACCGCTGGTTGTTGGCCTCTTTCTCATTCTGTTGGCCTATAGCCGCGATATGAATGTATTATTGCTTGGGGAAGAAGATGCCCAGGCACTCGGGATTGAAGTGGAGCGAACGAAAAAACTGCTCCTTGCTGGCTCCGCAGTCATTACTGCAGCGGCGGTTGCCGTAGCGGGTGTGATTGGGTTCGTTGGGTTGATCGTGCCACACATGATGCGTCTGTTGGTCGGCCCTGACCATCGGATTTTATTGCCAACGAGCGCGCTGGCTGGCGCGATTTTCCTCGTCGTTGCAGACACTATTGCCCGTTCAGGACCCGCAGTCGTCCCTGTCGGGATTATTACTGCTACCGTTGGTGCACCATTTTTCCTGTTTTTGCTCCGTCGCCGGGAGGTGCATGAGCTATGATTTCTCTCGATGGTGTTTCGGTCTCGTTTGGAGATGTCTCCGTCCTTGAAAACATCTCGCTCAGCGTTGAGGCGGGTGAGTTTGTCGGACTGGTCGGCCCAAACGGGGCGGGTAAAACAACGGTACTCCGAACCCTTAACGGGGTGCTTGGGGCGGATAGTGGCCGTATCACGGTCGCAGGAAAACAGGTCGGCGAGTGTTCTGCCAAGGAACTCAGTCAGGCCGTTGCGACGGTTCCACAGAACACACACGTTGGGTTTTCGTTCACTGCTGAGCAGATTGTGGAGATGGGTCGGACCCCACATCGGTCGCGTCTTGATTGGAGCGACGATATCGGGCCAGTTGAGGAGGCGATGGCCCAGACTGACACGCTTTCACTGCGTGACCGCGCTGTTGACTCGCTCAGCGGAGGCGAACGACAACGTGTACTTCTTGCTCGCGCGCTTGCACAGAATCCCGCCGTTCTCTTGCTTGATGAACCGACGGCGAGCCTTGATATTAATCACCAGATTCAGGTTCTTGAACTAGTGACTGACGTTGTTGGTGGAGAACGGACTGCTATTGCGGCTATCCATGACCTCGACCTTGCGGCTCGGTTCTGTGACCGGCTTGTCCTGCTTGCAGATGGTGGTATCCGTGCGGAAGGTTCGCCCGAAGCAGTCCTGTCGAGCCTCGCGTTGGATGAGGCATTTGGTATCGAGACTGCAATTTCGGAAAATCCGGTGACAGGTACACCAGCGGTATCGGCCATTCATGACCGACCCACGCAGTCAAGACGGGTTCACGTTGTTGGTGGCGGGCCGGGTGCCACGGTTGCAATCCGGACCCTTTGGCGGGCCGGCTATGAGGTGACACTGGGTGTCGTGCCAGCAGGTGATGTCAGTGCAAGCCTCGCAGCGCAACTTGGCATTCCGACCGTTACTGCCCCTGCATTTACAGAGCCGGGGCCAGCGGTACAGCAGGAGGCTGCAAGACTTAGTGAGGCAGCCGATGTGGTGGTTATCACTGATGGTCCTGGAGCCACGTATAATGCGGATTCCACGACAGCCAAACAGGTTTATGCTGACCTGGGCGGTGCTGGTCCACGAATGGCCAGAGTTGACGGAGGCGACCAAAGCGTCGTGACAACCCCGTCCGAATTACGTGAGACAATAAATACAGTTCTGGAAAGCTAAACGATTCGCTCGTGTAGCACTGTTGGACATGCTGCAGTCACTCCCTCTATCGAGAGAATGTCCTGGCTGATGATGCGGTTGAGTTCGTCGTTTCCCGGCGCCTGTAGCTCCGCCATCAACATATGGTCTCCCGTTGCCGTATAGAGCGCCATCAACTCATCGAGTTCCTGTAGTTCCTTCGTCACCGCAACATAGGACTCACTTTTGACGTCTATGCCCACAAACGCGATGCTCTGATGGTCAAGCTTCTTCGGGTTTAACTCGACGGAATACCCAACAATTGCTCCGTCGTCTTCGAGCTTCCGGATATATTTTTGCGCTGTCGGTCGGGATACGTCCGCTTGTTCGGCAATCTCCCCAATCGATGCTTTTGGATTTTCAATCAAGAGTGTGAGGAGGTGCTGTTCCACGGATTTGCTTTCCATACCTTGGTAAGACGGGCTATCCCAATAACTACAATGGTCTTTCGTGAGCTTAGCGAAGGCTAGATTCGGTCACCAGCGTATCATCTGCGAGGTAGTGTTCGAGATGGTGAGCATCTTCTTCAACCTCGACCAGAATTTCACGGAGGAGTTGGGCGGTGGCATGGTCACCTAAGTTCGTGGTGAGCGCAACATGGTCGCGGAGGCTTTCGATGATTTCTCCGTAGAGTTCGAGGTCGTTTTCGAGCGAGGTGCGAATGTCATAGACGTCCTCCCCTTCTGGCTCAACCGGTGCGTGTTCTTCGAGTGCTTTCCCCCCAGCGACAGGCGTTCCACCGAGTGCCTGTGCACGCTCTGCGATGATATCGGCTGCTTCCTCCGCACGCCCAGCAGCCTCGCCGAGATACTCATGGAGTTCGAGAAACTCTGCTCCCTCAACGTTCCAGTGGTGCTTTTTCAACTGATGATACAGGACATACGTTGCAGCGAGGTCAGTGTTGAGTGCGTCAATAACTTGTTCGGCCTTGTCGGCATCGAGGCGGAGGCTGTTTTCCTCGACTGTACCGAACGGTTGTAGGACGGTTTTTTGGGTGCTCATACAGTATATTGTTCTCTCCACAGCGACATAAAACCTGTCTTTGCGAACTATATTTTTATATTCGATAATAAAAAATTGTATTGGCGCAATCAATCATCGTGATATGGCGACCTACTGAGACTCAGACAGTGACGGTGAAAAATCAGCTTGGTTGCAAACTGTCTCGATTACTTGCCCCAGAATGGGTCGCGGCTTCGATGTTTATCCAGATACATCGACAGTACTTCTCGTTCGTCGCCAGTAATCTCCTCGGTCAGTTCCTGCTCTAAAATTTTCGCATGCTTTTCGGGGATCTCAACCCACAACTCATCACCCTCTTTGATTTGTCGACCAACCGTTGGACCATCAATCGACACCGCAACTTGCTCGCCAGTTCGGGCCTCATCGACATCTTCACCCTCGTTTTGAATGGTTTTCAAAATACCAACGCGATTTGGCTCGGAGCCGGTGAAATCTACGACTGAGGAGTTTCGAGTAAGCAATCCTCCACGAACTTCAATACCGACAACAGCGGGGTCAGACTGCCTGAACGTATGGTCTGGGAGAATTTCAAACCGTGCGGGCCGCGTAATGTTTTCCAGAACTTGTTCTTGTTGGGCCTGTTGAATTGCCTCGACGTGCTCTTCGTACTCCTCAATAAGTCGATAGATGACGTCATGCTGGAATAGCTCGACTTCTTCCTGGTCAGCCAGTCGGCGTGCATCGTCGTGGAGTTCGACGTTGAAGCCGAGAATGGCACGGTGATGCGGAACGTTTGCGGTACCAGCTAGTCGAACATCTCGTGGTGCAATATCTCCAACCTCGGCGTGCATTATCGGGATTTCAGATTCCTCGAGGGTGCTTGCAAGTGCTTCGAGGCTGCCGAGCGTATCTGCCTTGACCGTGATTCCTTCTTCCTGTGTCGAAACCTCGATATCGGCGAGTTCCCCTTCGACCTCGCTGACAACTTCGGCGGGGTCTCTGTCCCGAATGACTCGTACCGGCGCACCGGCCATCGCATCGTCAAGTTCCGGGGCTGCGATTTTCACACCTTGTGCGGCGACAACACTGTCTACCTTGTCGAACGTATCGTCTGAGCGAATCTCTGCGAGGGGTTTTGGCTGTAACAACGCGCGGACGTCAGTGGTAATTGAGCCAGTGAGGCCACCCACGACAATTGTATCATCAGCACGGATGGTTCCGTCATAAACGACAGCGTCGATCGTCGCCCCGAATCCCTGCGTATCTTTGACTTCGAGAACCGTTCCTGCACCGGGGCCATCCACATCGATTTCCATTGCGGTTTTCATATACCGCTGTGAGAGCCCCATCAAGACGGTGAGTAAATCGGGAACCCCTTCGCCAGTCATTGCTGAGACAGGCACCACACCGATGTTTGCCTGGAAATCCGTCACTCGCCAGTACATGTCGGCCGAAAACCCTTGCTCTGAGAGCTGGCCAATAATCTCGTAGATGCGCTGGTTTAGGTCGGATTGTACGCGGTCACTTTGTGCCTCGATGGCCACTTTCGACGGCCGGTCTTGTTCCGGGTTCCACCCCGGAACCGTATCTATCTTATTTGCTGCGACGATGAACGGCGTCGAGGTTCGTTTGAGAATATCGAGCGCTTCGTGTGTCTGTGGCTGAAAGCCATCGTTTACATCAACGACGAGAATGGCAATATCAGCGAGCGCCCCGCCGCGAGAACGAAGCGTGGAAAAGGAGTGATGGCCTGGCGTGTCGATAAAGAGCAAACCCGGAAGGTCGAAATCCGCAGGGTTCACGAGCTCGCCCGCAATATCCGAAATCACATCGAGAGGCACGGCAGTCGACCCGATATGTTGGGTAATTGCTCCTGCCTCACCTTCGCTTATTGCCGAGCCGCGAACCTCATCGAGAAGGCTCGTCTTGCCATGGTCTACATGTCCAAGAACTGCGACAATTGGTGTCCGCAACGCCGACGCATCTCCCCGCTCATTTTGCTGTGGTTCGGACATCCCATCTCACCTAAGAACTGGTAGATACGAGCCGTTCGCCCCATTTAAACACATCGTCTCCGGTGTCGGACGTCCGTCTGACAAGCGCAAGAATTTAAGACGGCGGCCCGCCAGTTCCCAGTATGGACCGCGACGCTGCACCTCAGGAGATTACGAGCCTAGTCGGCCGGGAAGTGTATACAAGCAATGGTGTCTTTCTTGGGGAGGTCGAAGACCTTCGCCTTGAACTCGATAGACAACAAGTCACTGGCCTTGCCCTTCATCAACTGAACCGTGAACTGTTCGCCACTGAAGCCGCCTCCGCACGCGGCGTTATCGTCCCGTATCGCTGGGTCCAATCAGTCGGCGATGTCATTATTGTAAGCGATATCGTTGAACATATCCAGCGACAGAAAGAGGTAGACGACGAAACCGAAGCACACGCCTGAGTTGGTTACTGCTTCTATTTTCAGTCGGTGACCGATTGGATTGTGTTAACTCCCGTTTGAGCTCTCAGAGCTTTCTACGCCAAGCGCATCAAACAGTTTCGTTTTTACCGCTTCCTCGGTCAGTCCGAGTAGCGTCTCTCTGGTATCTTCGCTTATTTCGATTCCCGTGAAAATACCGAGCGGAATCTCGGCGCTTGCCTCCGTTGAGTGCCCTGCAGACTCGCCTATCTCTGCGAACGCATCTTCAAGAACGTTGCCGATATCCAGCCGGATATCTTTCGAGCGGGCAGCAAGGTAGATGACATCATCTGAAATCGCAAACACAGCCGTCGTTGTGATGCCCTCGAGATTAAGGAGGTGCTGAGCCGCCTGTGACAACGCTTCTTTATCGCGAATAAACCCAGCATTCGAGACAAGGTGTGACCCTTCAACCTCACGGTTGCGAATTGCCTCAGCAAGAACATCCAGCGTTTCAGGTGACATCGAAGGCGATTCGACCTGCTCGAGGGTATCGTGGTCTGCAAATGGATAGAGATATGCGGCGGCAGTCAAATCCGCCGGCGTCGTATCTCGTTTGAAATCAAGAGTTTCGGCACGAATCCCATAGAGTAGCGCTGTCGCCACTTCTTGGTCTAACGTGAGGTCTAACTCTTGGATATATTTCGTCAGAATCGTTGATGTCGACGAGAGGTTTGGTCGGATATCCGCAAAGGCCACATCGTGTTCGTGGTCGTGTTCGAAGTGGTCGATGACGATATCAACGCTCGATTCAGGTTCCGAATCGTTGTTTTTTGCATGGTCGATGAGCGCCACGGTGTCGTACGTCTCAAGGTCGACCGTCTCTGCGGAGACGAGTTCAATGCCTAGCAGGTTCACAAACGCTCGGTTCTCTTGGTGGCCGATTTCGCCGTCGTAAATGATATCTGACTCGATATCGCGGCTAGCGGCGATTGCACGCAAGGCGGTTGCGCTTGCTATGGAGTCCGGATTCGGGCTGCGATGAATGCGGATTGCCATTCGGCCGTCCGTCCGGTCGATAACATCCGACAACTGTTTGGCTTTATATTCGAGTTCGCCTGTCTCGAGCGCTCTCAATGCTGAATCCGCAATGACCGACGCTGGGTTAATGACGACATCTGCTCCAGCATCGGTTAGTCTATCGACGGATACCGGGTCGGATGCACGCGCAATAATAAACTGGTCGGTGTTTTGCGCTCGAATGTTCTCGATGGCCGTCGCATTGGCATCCAGGTCCGATGAAAGAATCAAAATAACATCTCGGTCGGTCACGTCCGCTGCGACATCTGCGTCGCGGATATCAGCTTCACGTGCGGTCAAATCTTGGTCGCGGAGTGCCTCTACGCGTCCACTATCTGCATCAAGGATAAGTACATCCTTCCCAGCGGCAACCAACTCCTCTGCGACGGCATGGCCGACGCTTCCACAACCCAAAATCGCATACGAAGACATCGACGCCATCGTGATTCCTGTGACGGTACTCATTGATATCAGAATTCTATGACCGGCACCTACAATAAAACGGTGGTTTGTGCAGGTGCCAGTATCAGTTACTGAGTTGGGGTGTGTTACCCGATGGATGGATAATCCATTTTGCCAGTGTAACAGGTATCTCAATTGGGATTCTCACTCTCGTTCGGGGACTCCACGCTTTGCTTGTTCTGACAGTCGGCCACTCAAAATCGAAGATGGGTCGTTGTGTCCGGTGGGTCATCGTCATCGTTCTCTGCAGGACCCTCATGAGAGAATCGAACATCGTCGTCAGTAAGGTATATCTCGCCGTGTTCAACTGTAATCTCAACTGACCGGAGTGTTGTCTCCGCGGCAGGGCCGTTTTCACAGTCACCCGAGCATGAATCAAAGGCAGAGCCATGTTTCGGACAAACGATACTCCCATTTCGAGTGATAATGCCGCTGTCATCACGGTACAGCCGCTGTGATTCATGCGTGCACTGGTTGACCCAGGCCTGAACAGGTTCCGCTGTTGCATCATCACATGGAACGAGCACCACCTCGCGTTCGTCACTGCCGTCGTGTACGGTAAACAACCACGAGCCTTCCTCTCGTACCGTCTCGACGTCCGTCAGCGGGTACTTCATTTCTGTCCATCCATCGGGCCCCTCTCGTTTACTGGCTGCTGTTCGACATCATCGCGCATTAAGGGTCATTGGTTGCTGTTCAGTAAAATGGTGGTGATTTCTCCAACTTCCAGGCAGTTGATGTTGATACTGGTATTGAGACGCCGCACGCTACATGCCTCTCGAAAACGCGGCCGTTATACGCATAGACCCGCTATCACCTCGAAATGAGTCAGCAGTCATCGAACCGGCCTGATGGTGACCTCCGAAATACCGGAATGTCGCTCAAACACGACCGCGAGTGGGATTACGAACTGGACCGTATTGCCGAAGCCGTTGACGAACGCGATGCCGCTACGGTAGGTCTGCAGTTTCCAGAGGGATTAAAACGGCGTGGTCCGGGCGTTGCAGACGACCTCCGTGAACTGTTACCAGACGGCGTTGACGTGATGATTTCGGGCCAGCCATGTTATGGCGCCTGTGACCTCGATACCTTCTTGATGAAACGTACTGACGTGTTTGTTCACTTTGGCCACTCGCCGATGAAAGAGTCGGACAAAATCATCTACGTTCCGCTGTTTTCAAACGTGGACGTGTTCCCCATTCTGGAGCAAGCTATCGACGAACAACTGACAACGCCGGATGAGGACCCTGACGTCGGTTTGGTCACCACGGCCCAGCATATGAATAAATTCGAAGACATGCGTGAGTATTTAGAGGGGCTTGGATACTCCGTCCACACCCGCCGGGGCGATGACCGCCTCACCCATGAGGGACAAGTGCTCGGCTGTAATTATGCCTCGGCGGAAGTTGATGCCGACCAGATTCTCTACGTCGGTGGTGGAAAGTTCCACCCACTCGGGTTGGCAATGGAACACCCAGAAAAACACGTCGTTATCGCGGACCCAGTCAACAACGTTGTTACCGTCGCTGATAACGAGCAGTTCATGAAACAGCGGTATGCCTCCGTTCACAAGGCAATGGATGCTGAAACGTGGGGTGTGATTTTCTGTACCAAAATTGGACAGGGCCGTTGGGAACAGGCACAGGAAATCGTCGAAAATAACGAAGACGCCTACCTTATCACGATGGACGAAATCACACCGGACCGACTGCGCAACTTCGGCCTTGACGCCTACGTCAACACGGGCTGTCCACGCATCACGACTGATGATGGCCCACAGTTTCACAGCCCCATGTTGACTCCGGGCGAATACAAGATTGCTGTCGGTGAGAAACCGCTCGACAGCCTCGAGTTCGATACCTTCCACGGGACGTGGTAACGATTCTTTTTATTCCGGGGTGTACGGTCCCCCAACACATTTGATTTCGCTGGAGTTTTACCCCTCTCCTTTGTGGTTGGATTGTGAACGCGACGTCGTGGTTTTCTCGTCAAACAATGGGGCTGGTTCTCGGTCCACTGCTATTCACAGCTCTCCTTGTCGGATCGCCGTTTGGGCTTTCCCCGGAGGAGACCGCGGTTTTCGCAGGTACGACGTGGGTCGTTATCTGGTGGGTAACCGAAGCGATACCAATTCCTGTCACCTCGTTATTGCCGGTCGTTCTCTTTCCGCTCACTGGTGTGATGACGGTCAGCGGTGCAACGGCTCCCTATGCCGACCCCATCGTCTTCTTGCTACTTGGTGGTTTTCTCATCGCGCTGGCAATCGAACGGTGGAATCTCCACCACCGACTCTCGCTCTATATCCTTACTTCGGTCGGGACAAGCGGAAAGGCACTCATCTTTGGGTTTATGGCTGCGACGGCATTTCTCTCGATGTGGATTTCAAACACAGCAACTGCGATGATGATGGTTCCGATTGGTGCTGCAGTCATCGTCGAGCTTACTGCGGTCGGTGGTCGGCGGAAACCGCCGCTTGACCGTGAGGATATCGAAGAGCCGAATGACCCGCTATCGGTCGATGGGGAACTCTTCCATCGACTTGATGAGGAACCAGACGAGTTGCCGAATACTTCGTTTGGACTCGCATTGATGCTCAGCATTGCCTATGGTGCTTCTATCGGTGGGGCAGCAACGCTCATCGGGAGCCCACCAAATGCGGTACTCGCTGGCGTTGCCGAGTCAAACCTTGGCCTCGATATCGGCTTCCTCGAATGGATGCTTGTCGGCTTTCCACTTAGCGTGGTTTTCTTGTTTATTACATGGGCATTGCTCGTGCTGGTGTTAGACCCAACAGTCGAGAAACAACCCGGCAGGGCGGATGTTATTGACCGTCAGCTTGAAGAGCTCGGTCCGATGACGACTGGCGAACGACGCGTTCTGGTGGTGTTTGGACTTGTTGCCAGTGCATGGATTCTTCGACCGTTTGTCATTGAACCGCTCTTGCCAACTGTGACCGATGCGATGATTGCCATCGCGGGTGCGATTCTTGTGTTTCTCGTCCCTGTCGATGGCGACCGGTTGCTTGATTGGGAGTATACCACACGTGTCCCATGGGGTGTGTTGCTATTGCTTGGCGCTGGGTTTTCGATTGCTCGCGGCTTTCAGGTGAGCGGCCTCGATAGCGTGATTGCTGATGCGATTGTTGACCTTGGCATCACTGAACTTATGGGGTTGGTCTTTCTCATTACGACCGTTGTCTGCTTTCTTACGAATGTCACATCGAACACCGCTACCGCCTCGTTGTTCATGCCGATTACGTTGAGTATTGGGCTGGCAACTGGTATTGCGCCGCTCACACTCATGGCGTCTGCTGCCTTTGCTGCATCCTTTGCGTTTATGCTCCCCGTTGCGACTGCTCCCAATGCAATCGTTTTCGCGAGCGGTTACTTGACAATTCCCGAGATGGCAAAAGTGGGACTTATCATCACCGTCCCAGCAATCCTCGTTATTGCAGCGTTCGCCATCTGGTGGATACCAATAGTCTGGGCGTGATATGATTCGAGGAGCCGAAACACCAATATCTGGCGGATGAGAGCTACAAGATAATGAGTGATGAACTCTCAATTTCTGTTGCCACCGAGGAACCGCCTGAATCGACGCTTATCGTGACCTTTCCGGGGCCAGGGATGGCTGGTATCTCCGCGGTGCAGTATCTGATTGAGCAACTGTCACTCGAAGAAACAGGCCACATTCAGACGACTGGATTTCCGGCCGTCACCCCGTATGTCGACGGTGTCCCTTATCACCACACGAGACTGTTTTCCAGTCCGGAATTTGACTGTACGATGCTGTTGAGCGAACTTCCGATTCCCATCCAGCATTCCGATGTTTTCGGTCGCGATTTGCTGAGATGGATAGATGAACGAGCCATCGAAGAGGTGACGCTTCTCACCTCAATTCCATGGCTTGAACCCGTTAATGACTTGTACTATGTTGCTTCTGATGATTATCAAGAATCTGTTCTCACTGGGAGTTCACTTGTGCCGCTTCATGGTGGATTTCTCACTGGGAGCAACGCCAGCCTCATCGCGCATGCGATGGATACGACGCTGCGGGTTGGTGTCATCGCCAGTTCCGTTGACCCACGACTGCCATTGGATGCAAACGCAGCCCTTCGCCTTGTGGAAGGACTGGAGCAGCTATACGGGTTTGCTGTTGATACGGATGAGCTTCGTGAGTTTGCAGACCGGACTCACCAGTATTACGAGGGATTGACAGCCCAACTCGAAGCCCAGCAAGAGGCGCGAAACCGTTCTCGTGTGACTGATGATTACGGCTTTATGTAACTTGGTCAGCGGGAGGTGAGTGTTCACCAACTTACGGTGATCTCCGGCCTGCGTGCCGTGTTCGATATACCAGCCACCCAACTACGGCAAGTCCGAGTGCAATCACTGCTGTTCCGGTCACTAAATCAAGGTTTGATAGGGTTCCTGCCCCAGGGAGCCGTCGCCAGGCGGTGAAATCAATTCCAGACACGACACTCAGGGTTGTCACGACAGCCAACACCAATGGCACAACATATTTCACGAGCGGTAAAACCACCGAATCGCCGAGTTGTGCTCTTAGCGCCGCCTCGTCTTGGGCCCAGGTAAACACGATGATTAGTGCAATCGCGCCGAGCGGAAGTCCAAGACTGCCGACTGTCGAATCCAAGGCATCGAGAAATGGTCGGCCCAAGACCGATAACTCAACCGCGCTGTAACTCAGGGCTGATGGAAGTCCAGCAAGCAGAATCAGACCGGTTACGATGATGCTTGCTCGCTTCCGTGACCAGTCCGTTGCTCGCATCGCGCCAGCCACACCGACTTCGAGCATCGCAACAGACGGGGCAATTGCGGCGACGAACAGGAGGCCGAAAAAGCAGACTGCAACAACCGAACCAAATGGCATCGCCTCGAAGGCGGCTGGAAGCGTTGAGAACGCGAGTTCCGTTCCAGCAGTCGGTTCACCGCCAACGGTAAAGACGATGCCAAAGATAACGAGGCCGGCGAGAAACGCCACTGCGAGGTCAGCGAGTGCGATGAAGACCGTCGATTTTGGGATATTGGCATCCGCACCGAGATAACTCCCGTAGGTGAGCAACACTCCCATTCCCACCGAAAATGAAAAGAAAACCTGTCCGAATGCAGCACTCCAGATGAGTGGGTCAGAGAGGACTGCCACATCGGGCGTGAGGAAAAACCGAACTCCCTCACCAAAGCCGGGAAGGGTCGCAACGTAGACTGCAAGTCCTACCAAGACGACAAACGTGAGCGGAATCAAGACGTTTGCCATGCGCTCGATTCCCTTTTGAACGCCAAATGAGACGACTATCCCCACTAACAGCGTCGAAACGAGGAAAAATCCAATTGGTTGGTAGGTGTTCGTAAACTGATTAAAACTGGTTTCCGTCCCCGTGAGTGAGAAGGTGACAAACGCGAGCACCCAGCCGGTGATAACTAGATAGTAGCTTAACACGGCGAGTACGGAGCCACCGATAAGCCAGCCGACGATTTCAAACTCGGACCGAATCTGGCGACAGGCCGTCACTACATCTGCTTTGAGCGACCGACCCACAGAGATCTCAAGAATCATCAGCGGTATCGCAAACGCGACTGCAGCAATCAGATACGGGACGAGATATGCCCCCCCGCCATTTTGTCCGACGACCGCTGGAAATCGCCAAATGTTCCCGAGGCCAACGGCAGCGCCAATCGCCGCAAAAACGAAACCGAGGCGCGATGACCACTGCTCCATACAGGGACAGGTACCGATGTGAAAATAAGGATGGCGATACCCTACTTGCTGCGTTGTGTATACTATCCTTCTCAGTTGTCGACTTATCTCTCGCCGAGTAGCTCACTCATCTTTCCACGTATCGCCGTGAGCGCGGTACCCGTCGAACTCCTGGTGGTTTATTTCCCGCTGTATCTCCTCGACAGTCCATTCATCGAGTTGGACGATATGACAGAGAGGATGTCCGGGGGCGGCGACCGGGTTTTCGAGCGAGCCGACGATGAGTCCGTCAAATGGAGCGTTCACGATATGTTTCTCTGTGGCAAAATGGTCCGAAATGGTACAGATTGTCTCGCCCTCACGGACGAGGGGATATGGCCCCCATTGCATCTCAACGAGTCCACCAGTATCGGCTCGCAGCCACCGTTTCGTACTTTCTGCGGATGTCGTCTTGAACCAGCCTGGCCACCGAACTGGCTCGCCGGGACGCACGGCATACTCAGCGAGCACGCTCTCGACACCGTCGAGTGCCATATCGATAAGGATCGGCTGAAACCGATGTGCTCGGCCCATTTCAACGGTTATTGTCGGGATTCCATCGGCGGTAGCAACAGTCCTGAGCGCACCTGCGTCTCCTTCACCGTAGAGGATGACGTTGGCCGCGAACGCTCGTGCAAGTCGTTCGACCGTTGGGTCCGACAAATCAGCGCGTGTGTGATAGATGGTGGTTCGGTTGCGTGTGGAGGTGTGAAAATCAATGCCGAGGTCACACTGCTCAATGAAGCGGTTGTATATCCGGTGTGCCATGCGTTCGGTCGTGTTTGAACGAGCTTTGCCCGGGAACGACCGGTTCATATCCTGGTCATACACCGGGGTATACCGTTGTTGTGCCTCATATGCAGGGATATTACACACATGGAGACACACGAGGATCCCGTGGATATCTTCAGGCTCATACCGGTCGGCTATTTCCTGCACGACTTTGACGCCGTTTAGCTCATCGCCGTGGATACCCGCGCTGAAAAATACGGTCTTTCCCGGCTGCTCTCCGTTAATTATCGTTACGGGAATTTCAACTGGGTCACCAAGATAATTCTCTGCGACCTCGTACCGAATGTGCTTTTTCTCGCCCGGTTCGACCGTTTCACCGCAGTGAAATACCTCTGAGTCGGCTTGTGAGTTATCCATTGCTGTTGTGAGTTGGGGACGGAATAAAAGTTTAACCGGGATTTGAACTAGGCAAGACGTTCCGGGCGTGTGGCCTCGCTTCACTCGACCATTCCGGGGCTGCGACTCGTCTGCTCAACTCCCGCGTGGCTTTCGCTTCTCACTTTTGTTCGTCGTAGAAAGCCTAGGCCGGGATTTGAACCCGGGCTCTCGTCCTTACCAAGGACGCGCTTTACCGCTAAGCTACCCAGGCACGCATTCGCTGATAGCCGTGATTGTCGTTTGAACGTTTCGATTTAATCGTCAACCGAAGTTGTAACCCCGCCACTGCTTGCGGTCTCCGTGCTAACGGTCGACAATCGGTCCGTAACGGAATCGGTAAGTGAATTTTCAAGCGCTGCAAAGTTTGCCTCGGTAAGTTCCTCACCTAAATCCGCTGCAAACTCCCGCAAACCGGGCGTCACAGTCCCGTCGAGAGTCGCTCCCCCGACGATAGCGAGTTCAAGCACATCTCGTTCAAGATTTGAATCGAGGATAGCCTCGCCAGTTTCGACACGGAGCGTCTGGTCGCGACCGAACGACCGGACTGTCTCGACAGCCCTGTCGGCGGCTTCCGTCCGAGCCAGAAGATAAAACCCCCGCGCAACCAACACGTCGGCCACTAAAATCGCAAGGTCTGCCTCTGTCGTCGCATCCTCAGTGGCTACGTTGGCTGCTGTCGATTGGTCTGTTTCCGTCCACGGTTCTTCCTGTGCAAGCGTTCTGGTCAGTCGCAACCCATCGTAAATAAGCTGAACACCGGCTGCTCGACAGGCAATCGGCTCCGAAAGTGAGTTTCCAGCTGTAAGTGCTCCGTCCGGTCCAGTTCCTGTCTCGCGGGCAGTCAGAATCGTCACAATCCCGGGAACCATCGACCCATCGTCGAGTTGCCTGGCAATTCGTTCGCGTAACCCGGCAGGCTCGACGTCGGCGATTGCATCATGTGCAGCCCGACGTGTTGCCGCGGCTTCGTCCATTACAACGTCCTAGGGAAGCGAAAGGCAAAGAACTTTGGAAACCCAGGCCGACCCGCGCTTATGATAGACACAGTCGAAGATGGCGACCTCTTGGAAGTAACGTTCAATCGACCCGAACGCCGGAATGCACTCACACGGGATGGCCTTTCACAACTCGTTGAAACCTTCGAAACTGCGACCGCTCCTGTGGTCTATCTCTCCGGCGCGGGCAAAGCATTCAGCGCGGGCGCAGATTTTGCTGTCGTTTCCTCGCTGTCTTCGACCGAGGCTGAAGCGTTCATTCGCGAGGGACAAGCCGCAGCACGTGCCATCGAATCGTATGATGGGGCGGTCGTCGCCGGAATCGACGGCCCAGCACGAGGTGGAGGTGTCGAACTCGCACTTGCGTGTGACATCCGCGTTGCGACACCAGATGCAACGTTCGCAGAAACCGGCGTCTCACTCGGCCTGTTTGGTGCCTGGGGCGGAACCGTGCGGTTGCCACGAATCGTGGGTGAGGGAGATGCGTTGGAACTTTCACTTACCGGTCGGGCGCTCGATGCAACCGAAGCCCAGCGTATCGGACTCGTCAGTCGTGTTGTCGATGACCCGAAAACAGTCGCTCACCAACTGCTCACCAATGACTATACCGCTCTTCGCACGCTCAAAGAGCGTATTCGTGACCGAGACTCGCTTGAACAGCAGGAAGCGAGAGAAGTCGAGGCATTCACGCGACTTATTGACTCGTTTGAGTTGGAGTGACGCTGTTCGTATTGGTTACTCATCAACGTATGCGAACCCGTCCAGACTGCGCTCACCGGTCTGATGCTGGTTGAGGTAGTAGCAGACACCGGGGAGATGTGCAGCACCGACGATGACGTGGACTATGTCCGCATCGCTGTGGTACACTCCGTAATCCGCAATCCGCTCGTTTCTTGCATGCGTCATACACTCAAGTTCGTGGTCGTGTCGACGAAGCCACTCCCGTTCCAGCGGCTGTGGCAGGAACGCTGCCCAGTAATACGCCTGTAGCGCTTGAAGCTTGCTCGGATCGGTTGCAGCCTCTTTTGAGAGTTCAAAGGCACGGTAGCTTTCTGCGGTTGCAAACTGTTCGTGACTCATCAACAGGTCCGAGGCAATATCACCGACCGCACGAGCGAACCGGTCACCGTACACTTCGCTTCCCGAATCAATTAGCGAAAATGCGGCTTCGCGTAGCTGTTCACGAACCTCTCGGATGGTCTCGAACCCATTCACGAGTGGCTCCGAAAACTGGGCGACTGTCGGACTGCTGTCCGGGTTATCTTTACACAACCGCACCGCCCACAGGTAATCATCGCTTTCACACACATCTGGATAGTCTCGAAAGTACATCGACCAGAGACCCTGCTCACAGTAGACGGCCTCGCCCGCATCAAGAAACTCCTCAACAACGGTGTGTAAGAGGTCCCGCTCTTCGCTCGTATTCGCATGGGTAATGCCGTGGACGATAAACTCCTGTTTGGCAACTTCTACAGATACACCCGGAAGCGCACCTGAGTGAAATAGCTCATCAAGGCCTTCTTCGTGTAACTTTCGCCATCGTCGCTTCGCCATGAAATACGCCTCATGCTCCGACTCTGCCCCCATTATCTGACGGAGGTCGCCAAGTGACTCAGCAGCGCAAACCCTTTTTATCCACTCCTTTTCATCGGGAGTAACCGTTTTTTTCGCTGCTGCTCTTACCATAATTGGTTTCGTGAGTAGTACGGCTGCAACTCGTATAAATGGCACCGCTCTAACCAATTTATCTATGTAAACCAACAATTTATTTTCATTCGGCCCTCCGTTTGAGATGAATGAGAAGTCGACCACTGACTATTACGTTACCGCTGCTAGTTTTTGGAATCGGACTGGCGGTTATGGTTGCTGGCGGGGCTGGTGCGATACCGACGACTGATTCCACTTCACCTGTAGAAGATGATGTCTCGGGAGAACTGTCTTTGATTGACGGGACGCTTGCATCAGAGCACGATGTTGTTCAGCCGTGTGCTGCTGAGCCACCCGATGATTTTGCCGCCCCGGAAGGCGGAACTGATGAGGTGATCGGCTGGGTTGAGGGCTACTGGTATAACGAACCGCTTGACATCTCCGTCGATGACGGGCTTGACGAAGACGAACTCGAAAAGCTAAGTGCGAGAACGGCAGCGCGGTTCGAAGCGATGCGTTGTATCACGGCTGATGATGGATTGCCGCCGGTTGAGATTATGGACCGCGAGCAGTTCCAAGAAGAACAGGAGGAAACCTTTGGCGCGGTCGGTGATGAGGAGCGACTCTTCGATAATGCCAAAATGGCGACCCTCTTGATGGTCGATACTGAGACGGACTCAATCGATGTTCGCCAACAAGACCGCGGAGACCGAGTTGGTGGCTATTATGATTTCGTGGCAAACGAAATTGTGGTCATCTCTGATGACCCGGATTCGCTCCTCATTGATGAGGAAATCCTCGCTCACGAATTAGGTCATGCAATTCAAGACCAGCAGTTCAACCTGAGTCAATACGAACGACCAACCGTTGACAAAGATAAAGGAAAACTCGGCGTGATAGAGGGCGATGTCCACCTCATCGAACACGAGTATCTCCGGGCCTGTGAGGCAGACCTCTGGGATGAGCCATGCGTGACCGAAGATGGTGAACCCGGTGCTGCTGGCCCCCCACCAAGCTGGGGACTCTATTTCAAAGATTTCCAGCCCTACAGCGATGGGCCAAACTTCGTTGAACACATCTACGAGAGCGGAGACGGATGGGAGAGCGTCGATAGCCTCTATGATGGTATGCCTGACAGTGCCCTGTACAGTGTCTACCCAGAAAAGTTCGGAGCGGTTGAGACAGTGGATGTTGACGTGTCTGATGAAAGTACCGATGACTGGGAACGAATAACGATGGAAGATGAACTGACTGGTGAGGATCTTGCAGCAGATACGATTGGTGTGGCAGGGATTACAGGTGTCTTTGCAGAGCCTGACCTCCAATCTGCAGTGCTCTCAAATGAGGAGTTAATCAACCAAGACCCCGACAATCCTGGGCAGGTTGACCCAACCAACCCACAAAATTACGCTCACGATGAAACCGAAGGCTGGCGCGGTGATTCACTCGTTGCCTATACGAAAGATGATGAGGATAAGGCCGCCGTCTGGCAGCTAGAGTGGTCGAGCGAGGCCGACGCCTTACCGTTCGTTGAGAGCTACGGCGAGGCGCTCGAAATCCATGGTGGCGAGGCCGTCGCTGATGATGAACACGTCTACGAACTCAATACGGACTCATTTGAAATGGCTGCAGCAATCGAACAAGACGGTGAGCAAGTGACTATCGTCACTGCGCCAACCGTTGATGACCTACAGGACGTTCACGGAGAACTTACTGTTGCCATCGAGGAATCCGGAGATGATGCTGACACTGGAGATGACGTGACCGATGCCGATGCAGACGATGACGGCGCTGGATTTGGTGTCATCGTCGCTGCAGTCGCCGCACTCACTGTTGCACTGCTCGCTCGGCGGCCATAATCCTCGGTCCCATACCCGATTTCTTTAGACACTTCGGTGCGTAGAACGTAACGTGTGTACGCTTACGCTTGCCTGGCAGGTTTTCCCTGACGCACCAGTCCTACTGGCCGCAAACCGTGACGAGTTCTTAGACCGCCCGTCAGAGCCTCCTGCAGTCCGTGAGTGGGACGCGACTGTTGTCGCCCCACTCGATATCGAAGCTGGCGGGACATGGACCGGATACAACGAACACGGTGTTGTGGTTACCATTACCAATCGGTGGACTGACAACGAAATTGAGGGAACACGCTCACGAGGACTTCTTGTGAAGGATGCACTTTGTTGTGAGAGTGCACTCGAAGCCGCACGACTTGTTGAACGTGAACTTGACCAGCGCGTGTACAACGGCTTTCATCTGCTTGTGGTGGACGCAAACGCTGCGGTTCTCATCATCTGGGACGGACAGCGTGAAATTCAAACACTCGAACCAGGGACACATCTGATTTTGAATGTTGGTGCAAATGGCGTCTTTCAGTTGCCAGAGTCATACCGAGAAGCAGGTGAGCGCCAAATTGAGAGTGCAGAAAAACTTCAGCCTGCACTTGTTCCTGAACCGGGAGAGGATGCTCGGTCCTGGCTCACCCGAAGTTCTGGACTGCTCGCAGACCACAAGTATGGCGTCTGTCTCCATGGCGACGAGTTCGGAACGAAATCCGCAACACGGCTGCTGCTCTCCGAAACCGACGCGGTCTATGAGCATGCGGAAGGTAAACCGTGTTCGACCGAGTTCAAACTCGTCGATGCTGATATCCGATAACGTATCGAGTCGGGAGAAGATAACCGCTATCCAAACTTTCCGGTAATGTAATCCTCAACGCGCTGACTTTCAGGGTTTTCGAAGATTTTCTCCGTATCGTTGAATTCGACGAGTTCACCACCGGTCAAAAAGACAGCTGTTTTATCCGAGATTCTGGCTGCTTGTTGCATGTTGTGTGTCACAATGACCACTGTAAACTCCTCTGCTAACTCCTCGATGAGGTCCTCGATTTTTGAGGTTGCGACGGGGTCGAGAGCGGATGCTGGCTCGTCCATCAAAATCACCTCTGGGTCCGGGGCAATTGCCCGGGCGATGCACAATCGTTGTTGTTGTCCACCGGAGAGGTCAAGCCCTGATGAATCGAGTTGGTCCTTTACCTCATCCCAGAGCGCGGCTCGTCGCAAGGCATCCTCAACCTTCTCGTCCATATTCTCCTCTTTCCCCTGGACACGAAGGCCATACGCCACGTTATCGTAGATGCTTTTTGGGAACGGATTTGGCTCCTGAAAGACCATGCCGATGGCGCGACGAAGCGCAACAGGGTCGACATCATCATCGTAGATATTTTTCCCTTCAAATCGTATCGTTCCCTCCACCCGGCAGGCGTCAATGAGGTCGTTCATTCGGTTAATCGACCGGAGGAACGTTGATTTTCCACAGCCAGACGGGCCGATAAGCGCCGTCACCTGTGTCTCCGGGATATCCATACTAATCCCCTGCAACGCTTGACTGTCCCCATAGAATACATCGAGGTCCCGGGATTCGATGATGGTTCGGTCGTGGTCTGTGCCGGTCACGGTCTCGGATTGTCTTTGTTCAAGGCTCATGGTTATTCGTAGCGGTTACGGATGTAAATTGCAGTCAGATTCATAACGAGCAGGACAGCAAGCAAGACGACACTCCCTGCGGCGGCGATATGCTGGAACTCCGGTTGTGGCTGTGATGCCCACTCGAAAATTTGCATGGGCATTGCCGCAAACGGGTCAAACAGCGAACTTGGGGGGACAAACATCGTTGTTGCTGCACCAACCATCAAAATTGGTGCGGTTTCTCCGATTGCGCGTGACAACGAGAGGATTGTCCCGGTCATAATCCCCGGAATTGCTGCTGGGAGAACGATATCACGGGTCACTTCCCATTTGGTTGCCCCGACCCCATAGGCGGCCCGACGTCGCGAATCCGGAACGGCGCGGATCGCCTCCTGTGAGGAGACGATAACGATGGGAAGGATAAGCAGTGTCAGGGTCAGTGCACCGGCAAGCAACACAGAGCCCATCCCGGCGGCCTGCACGAACAAGGCCAATCCAAGTAGTCCGTAGACGATCGACGGAACCCCCGCGAGATTCGAAATATTCGCTTCGATGAACCGAGTTGTCCGGTTATCTGGCGCGTATTCTTCCAAATAAATGGCTGCCCCAACGCCGAGGAAGATGGTAAAGAGAGCAGTGAGTGCAATAAGGAAGATCGAACCGATGAGTGCTGGATAGATACCGGCCCCGCGACCGCCGAGATAGTTCTCTGGAAACCAAGACGGTGGATGTGTCAGGAACGTCCAGCTTA
>PUNZ01000267.1 GCA_003551945.1 Halovenus sp.
AGCGGCGGCGGAATGGGGTATGCCTTCTGGCGGTTGCGACCCTACGGTGATGCCGTTGGCTCGACCGGTGGCATTGCTTCCGGCCCAATCACGTTCATGCGAACGTACGACCAGATGTGCGAAACGATTGCACAGGGTGGTACCCGCCGAGGCGCACAGATGGGTGTCATGCGTGTTTCTCACCCCGACGTCATTCAGTTCATTCACGCCAAAAACAAGGATGTCTCGCTGGCAAACACGCTCCGTCTGAACGACCCTGACGACTTTACACACAACTCATTTGCGGAGGCACTCGAAGAGGCCCGGGAACTCATTGATGACGAAGGTCGCGTCCCCGAACACCTCCGGAACGCTGTCGAAGGTCACCTTTCGAATTTCAACATTTCCGTCGGCATCACCGACCGGTTCATGCAAGCGGTGAAAAACGACGAGGAATACACCTTCACCAACCCACGGACTGAGGAGCCACACATCGCCACACCTGAGACCAAGGAACTGTATGATATGTTCGGTCTTGGAGAGCACGTTGAGGTCGGTGAGGTCCTCTCCGTACCTGCACGGAAAATCTGGGACCGCATCATTCAGGGCGCACACGAAAACGGCGAACCCGGCGTCATCTATCTCGAACGCGTTAACAAAGAACACTCATTCGACGTCGAGGAGCATCCGGACCACCGGATTCTTGCGACAAACCCATGTGGAGAGCAGCCGCTCGAAGAGTACGAAGCCTGTAACCTTGGTCACATCAACCTCTCGACGCTCGCCGCACAGAACGCCCCTGACTGGCGCGTTTGGTCGGCCGAACACGCCGACGAGTACGACACCGAGGCCGAAGCGGTCGAGGCGTTCCTCGAAGAAGCGATCGACTGGGAGGAGTTCGACCGTCGTATCGAGATGGGGACACGGTTCCTCGAAAACGTCGTCACCATGTCGGATTTCCCTGTCGATAAAATCGAAGAGAAAGTCCGCGAGATGCGAAAGATTGGGCTGGGAATCATGGGGCTTGCCCAACTCTACATTCAACTCGGCATCAAATACGGGAGCGATTCCGCAAACGAACTCGCCCGTCAGTTGATGACTCACATTAACCACCACTCGAAATGGACAAGCCACGAACTCGCCGAGGAGCGTGGCTCATTCCACGAGTGGGACAAATCAAAATACGCAGACCCAGTCGAGTACCGTGAGTGGTTCGAACACCAGACTGGACTCGATGCCGACGAGTGGGCCGATGGCTTTGCCATCCGGAATCACAACACGACGACGATTGCACCGACGGGCACCACATCCATGCTCGGAAATACCACTGGTGGTTGTGAACCAATTTACAACGTTGCCTACTACAAAAACGTCTCCGGCGACGTGCAAGGCGACGAGATGCTTGTCGAATTCGACGACTACTTCCTGCGCGTCTTGGAGGCCAACGATATCGACGTTGATGAGGTCAAACAGGAGGCACAAGAGCAGATGGCGAACAACCAGTTCAATGGTGTCGAATCCCTCTCAACAGTCCCGGATAGCATCTCCGAACTGTTCGTCACCACCGGTGACCTCACCGCAAAAGAACACGCTGGCATTCAGACGGCCTGCCAGCAGGGTGTTGATTCCGCTATCTCAAAGACGGTCAACGCACCAAATGACTCGACGATGGACGATGCCCGCGAAGTCTTCGAGCACATCTATGACAACGGCGGGAAAGGCGTCACGTACTACCGTGACGGTACCCGCTCGAAACAGGTGCTGACGACGCGCGCCAAAAACGCTGACTTCGCTGATGAAGCGGAGGCCGCAGAGACCCTTGTCGAGCAAATCGAGGAGGTCTTCGGTGGCATCGAGGCGTTCCTCGAAAGCGACGAGGTGCAGGCGGTCATCGACCAGCAGGTCGAACAGATTCTCGGCGTTGCTGACGGTGACAGCAACCAGTTTGTTCAGAAACAGCCCCGGCCGGATGTGCTCCACGGCGTCACCCAGCGCATCGATACGGGGTATGGCAAACTGTATGTCAATATCAACGAGGACCCAGAAGCGGACCGGCCGTTCGAACTGTTTGCCAACATCGGTAACTCCGGCGGCTTCACCGCGTCGTTCACCGAGGCGCTGGCAAAGACTATCTCGACGGCGCTTCGTGCGGGTGTCGACCCACACGAGATTGCCGACGAACTGCAGGGCATCCGCTCGCCAAAAGTCGCCTGGGACAAAGGTGAACAGATTCAGTCGATTCCAGACGCCATCGGCACGGCAATGCGTCGCTATCTCGATGGCGAGGTTGAACGAGCCTATCCACAGCAACAAACGCTCGAAGAGACGACTGAGGCGACCGAGAAAGAGCGCGAACAGGCACTCGCGGAAGCCGAAAAGCGTGCTGACCCGGAAACTGACGGTGGAGCGGTTACACAGGGGCAATCAACGCTCGAAGAAGACCAGCAATCGATCATCGACGCTGGCGAGAGTCCAGAGTGCCCATCCTGTGGCTCGCTGACGTTGTATTACTCGGAGGGCTGCAAGACCTGCGAGTCTTGCGGCTGGTCTGAGTGCTGAGACTGAGACGACTGTGACAGACTGCGCAGTCTGTCGCTTGCTGTGACACTACGGAGCTACGTCATGACTGATACTGGCGGTCGACCATGTCCGATTTGTGAAACCCCCATGTATAGCCGCCACTGCAAATATATTTGCCCGCAACACGGCGTTGTCTACGACTGTTCTGATACCTTTTACTGACTTGGTAGGGGCGCTTCAGTTAGCTCGCGGTCGCAGTCTGCACCCGGTTGTAAATTGGTCCAGCGAGGACGATAATCGCGATACCGGTGAGTGCAATCAGGAGTTCAGGACTGACAGCAAACTCAGAGAGCGAGAGCGTTCGCATTGATGCACCCGTAAAGACGGCGACGAGTGCCCACGGCACTTCCCCGAGAACCGTCCCTGCCAGAAACGGGCGGAGCGAAACCCCTGAGAGACCAGCAGCGTACGAAATTGGGTCACCAGGAATTGGCGAGAACCGAGCGGCAACAACGCCACGAAATGCTCCCACGGTGTTGACAACCGTCTCACCGGAGGAGCCAAGCTCACCAAAGAGTCCGACATCCGTCTGTGCATACCGCCCAATCAAGTACGGGGGAAGTGCGGTGAGTGCAGCACCGACGAGTGCAAGGACCATCGCAAGTTCCGGCCCGTACAGATAGCCAAGGACGAGCGCAATCGAACTCACAGGCCAGAGCAAGAACGGCCGGATGAGATAGAGGGCGCTGAGCGCAATGATAAACAAAGCGGGTCGAGAGGCCAGCCCTTCGAGTTCGGCGATGACCGTTTCCGGTGAGGCAAGGAAAAAGGCAACCGCGGCAACGCCACCGAGTCCGACTATGCCGACTAGTTGGCGCAGCGTTGCCGCCTTCATTGTAGATAACGCAGGTCGCCGTCGGCAAACGCTTTGTGGTCGCCGCCCTCAGTATGGCGTGTGACCGACGACGTGGCTGATTCAACGGACCCAATCCGGGAAACGGTCGAGCTCGGCGTTGAGTTACTGGCACATTTCGAAGACGGCGAACTCTCGCTTGCGGATGCCGTTGACCGTCTTGAAACTGTTACGTCAGACCCCGCAATCACGAGAGAAATTTTGGATACTGCCGAGATGCGCGGCATCATCGAACGCGAAGACGGACTGCTCAGACCGAAAAGCGGTGCGTTCGTCAGCTTTGAGGCCGATGTCGTCACTCGTGACGGGGAATTCACCTGCCGGCGGTGCGGCGCATCTATTACAACAGGACATTTCGTGCAGTTCGACGCTGGCGAACACGGCCCGTTTGGCTCCTCGTGTATTCGGAAAGTAACCGGTCGGGAGGAATGAGCGTCGTTACTGTTACTCGCGCTGGTCGAGCAACTGCTGAATGGTTTTATGCTGTTGACGGAGCAGTTCGTTCTGTCGCTGGACCGCAGTTGTCAGCGTCCTCACCTGGCTCTGTAGCTCCTCGAACGCCGCTGGGTCGATTGCTGGCGCTGCCGCTTGCTGTGTTGTGGCGGTCCGGGTCTGTGTTTCAGATTCCGTCTCAGCGCCATCCTCGTGTTGTTCGACCGTTTTGAGGTGGCTTTCGTCAGGGGTGGGCTCTTGTGCCTGCGCTCTGTCGGCAGGTGCTGCCCTGTCAACCGTTGGTGGCGACGCTCTTCCGTTTGTTTCGGTCGCTGTGGCCGTCGTTTCCTCGACCGGTTCGGCTTCAGCCGCTGGCGTTGCAAGCGGGTCGGTATGGTTCTCACGTTCCGAACTCCTGTCCCCGACCAGTGGCGTGATCTCTTCATCAAGTGTGAGTCCCGAGTCGGTGGCCGTTGTCTCGTCGACTGACTCAGTCGTCACTGCTGTATTTAATTCACCGAGCGATTGGACATCGTGGTAGGCACACAGTGCTTCGGTGAGCGTTCGCTGCAACAGGGGGGCCTCGTCGTTTGGGGCTTTAATCCGCTGTGGTCGTCCATCTACCGAGAGCACAACTTGTGTTGCGACACTTCCCTCTTCGAATGAGAGGCCGGTCACATCAGCGAACAAATACTCCTCAAAATCATCGTCCCAGACCACACTTCCGATATGTTTAACCAGGCGTTTGTCTGTAATTATCAGCGTCAACTCGCTGAACCGGTAAACGCCGCTTACGCTTTCGTCCTCGTCAAGCATACCGGCCACGCCGAGGACACCATCAATCAGGTTTTCGAGCACCCGCTCAGTGTGTGTTGCACTCACGGCGAACTTCTCGGTTCGGTCCACGTACTCAAGCGTGAACTTGGTTTTTCGCCGGCCTTCAGAAACGGCCAGGCGCTCAATATCGTGGTCATATACGTTGACGGATTCGTCGCTGAGTAATCCCTCTCCGCTGTAAATGAGTGTTCGCGTCGGCGTAAAGCAAACAACGTCTTCGTCACCGAGTGTAACCGTCGCGGTGACGTCTTCGTCCCCCAGACGCTGCGTAACGAGGTCCGGTATCTCCATGCTCGTGTGTCCCCGCGTGGAGATATAAATCCGACGGCTGTTTTCGCAGGCTGTATCGGATGTCGGCTATCAGAGTCGCAGTCCGTTCATTCGAGCGTTTCTTCGATGACCGCACGAAGCGATGTGATTTCTTCGGCTGTCGTGGTTATCTCATGGTCACCGATAGCAACGGAGAGCTCGCCTGCGTCGGTTGGCTCACCGAGTCGAGTAACCGGTGCAATCCCGTCAAACGCGGCCTCAACTGCTGAGACATCAGTTGTCTCGATAAGGACTCGACCAGGCTGTTCGTGGAATAACAGTTGCTGTGGCCCGAGATGGTCGTCTGCGGTATCGGGCACTGGTATCTCGATGTCAGCACCGACCCCATCCGTAACCATCTCAGCGAGCGACACCGCAAGGCCGCCATGACTCACGTCATGCGTCGCACGCGTTGTGTCGTCGTTTGCGACGGCAGCAAGCGTCTCGATGAGTTCTGCAGGGTTGTCAGGCAGCGTTGGGAACCGGTCGCTCCCACCGTGGCTTGCGAGATACTCAGACCCACCGAGTCGTGGCTCTGTCTCTCCAGCAAGTGCGAGGTCACCGACGACGACCAGCTCACCCTCGCCGGACAGTGACAGCGGCGGTGCGTCGTAGCCGTCTTTTGTCCCAACGAGTGCAAGCGTCGGCGTCGGGGGGATTGGGCCAGTCGGTGAGTCGTTGTACAGCGAGACGTTTCCGCCGACGATTGGAATATCGAGCGTTCGACACATGTCTGCAAGCCCGTCAACGATACCAGCAAAGCCACCATACACGTCTGGCTTTTCCGGATTCCCGCCGTTGAGACAGTCCACGGCAGCCAGTGGGGTTGCCCCTTTGGCAGCGACGTTCGTGGCATTCTCCAGTGCAACCGCGCGAGCGCCGTTATACGGGGCTGCTGCGGTCCAGTTGGGGTCAGCCCCGGCCGTGAACGCAAGCCCGGTTTCGGCGCTTCTCACCGCCAGTATGGCCGCATCATCACCCGGCCTGACGGCTGTCCTGACCTGCACTTCGTGGTCATACTGCCGGTAGACCCATCGCTTTGACGCGGTGTTTGGGCTCCCGACAACCGTTTCAACGGCCGATTCGAGGTCGACTGCTGGGATATCCCGCTCGTGTTCCGGTGGTTCGACCTGTTCGAGGTCGTTCATCGGCGCGCCTTCACCGAGGAACTCAGCATCCACGTCGACGACTGTCTTGCCCTCGAAGGTGCATACATACCGATTCTCGGTCACATCACCAATAACGGATGCACCGAGGTCGTATCGCTCGGCAATCTCTTGTACCCGGTCGACGTTCTCCGGCGTGACCTCGTAACACATTCGCTCCTGTGATTCGGAGAGGAGAATTTCAAGCCCGTTCATATTCGGCTCACGCTGGTGAACTCGCTCGAGTTCGATATGTGCGCCAAGCCCGCCTTTGGCAACGATTTCGCTGCTCGCGCCACCGAGACCAGCCGCACCAAGGTCGCGTGCGGATTCGACGAGTCCTTCGTCGATGAGGTGTTCGTTCGCTTCGATGAGCAGCTTTTCCGTGTATGGGTCACCGACTTGGACGGCTGGTCTGTCCTCGGTTTCTGCATCCTCATCGAGGTCTTCGCTGGCGAATGAGGCTCCACCAAGCCCATCACGGCCCGTCCCGTTGCCGACGAGGACAAGCTTGTTTCCGGGTTCTTGGGCCTCTGCGGTAACCAGTCGGTCGGTCTCCTCGATGAGCCCAACGCACGCAACATTCACCAGTGGATTCCCCTCGTAGTCCTCATGGAAGGCCGTGCTTCCGGCGACCGTTGGAACGCCGATACAGTTGCCGTAATGGCTAATCCCTTCGACGACTCCTTCGAAGAGATACTGTGAGTGGTCGCGTTCGAACGCACCGAAATAAAGCGAGTCTGCGAGTGCAATCGGATAGGCACCCATCGACAGCGTGTCGCGCACGATGCCACCAACACCGGTTGCCGCGCCGTCGAACGGGTCAACATACGAAGGGTGGTTATGACTCTCGATACCCATCGTGATGTACGTCTGGTCGGCTGGGTCATCGGAGTCCGTTGGGAGGGCAACGACGGCGGCGTCATCACCGGGACCGATAACGACGTGTTCGCCATCAGATTCAAATGCAGAGAGCAACGGGCGTGAGGAGCGATACGCACAGTGTTCGCTCCAGAGATTTTCGAACAGCGCCGCCTCCTCGGCTGTTGGCTCGCGGCCGAGGTGGTCCACAATGAGTTCGTGGTCGGACTCGGGAAGGCTCATTAGGCACTCATTGCCGGAGGCTGGCTAAATTGCTTTCCATGCAGGTCAGAACTCCGCATCGAGGTCACAGGTGACTTCATCTGCCTGCAACGCTGTCTCCTCCTTTTCGACGCGCATCCAGTCGCCACCTTCGGCTAATTCGTCTTCCGTCCCCGCTCTAATTATCGGTGGCCAGTACGCTTCTGTCCCCTCCTCGCCGTGAATGTTGCCGGTCAAGTCTGTCACCGTAATCGGTGAGGTTGCCTGATTGTTTGCTTCCTGGAAGACATACTCGCCTTCTCCTTTCGGCGTCGCCTCGACGGTCATCCCATACGTCTCTTCGAGGATGGCATCTGAACTTACCTCGCCGGATTCCTCAAGCGCTTGGACAATTGCTGAGGCGGAGGTGAACGCCGAACTGGTAAACAGGTCGGGGACAACGTTGTAAGCCTCTGTGTGCATCTCGACAAAGGCGTCGTTGATTGGATTGTCGTACTGATTCCACATATAGCGGGCCGTCAGGGGGCCGAAGCCGAACGTGTTGAGAATTGTCTCCAGAATCACGGGGTCGATATCACCCTCGCCAAGTTGCTGCTCAATCAGCACTTCGAAGCTCTCCCCGAGTTCGTTCGTGGAAATACGCGGTGGAAGGTCGCCAATCACCTGCAGCGGCTCAGCGAGTCCGGGAACGAGGCTTGCATAGTCACGGAAGAACGGCACACCCGTCTGTGCGGTAAAGCCATAGACAATGGCATCAGCGTCGGCATCGACGACCTCCGTCTGAAGCTTTTCTTCCCAGTCTGCGAACCCTTGGCTGACAATTTCGTCGATATCCTCGTCAGCGGTCACAATCTCGATACCGGCATCCTCTAGCGCAGTGCGGTAATGTTCGATGACGGACCGGCCGAAACTGTAATCTGCGCCATACAGCGCCACGCGCTCGATGTCTGGGTTATCGACAATATACGCAGACCCGGCACGGGCGCTCATCGCTGAGGTTTCCGTCGCCCGAAAGACACGTCTGTCACACCGTTGGGCATCAGCAGTCGCATCGGAGGTCGTCGCCTGCCCGACAAATAGCGGCGTGTCGTCGACGGGAATAACGTTCGTGATGACTCGCAGGAGGCTATCGGAGTTGCTCAGCCCAAAGAGGACATCAACGTTTTCGTTGCCGACGAGGTCGACCGCTTGTTCGTCTGCTGTATCTGGGTCATCCGCGCTATCCCGGAAGTGAAGTTCCATGTCGACATCATTCACGGTGTACTCCATCACCTCGCCGTGGATTGCCTCCGGCGGTTCGATAGTTGAGGCCGCTGTGAGACCATTATCCGTGTATTCGAGCGCAGGATGGGTTAGTGGGTCGTCGTCTGCTTTGTACGCAAGCCCACTGAGAAACCCAGTAATGCCCATCAGTCCGAACTCTGGGCCATTATCACCGGTGAGTGCGCCGAGAACGCCGATTCGGAGCCCATCAAACGCATCGTCGTCGGTTGTTCCATTCGTATCAGTGCTGCCATCGTCGCCATCATCATCCTCTCCCACACACCCCGCAAGCGCAAGCATCCCAGTCGCCCCTAGCGTCCCGAGCGTCTCCCGTCGGGAGATTGTACGCGAATCCATATGCCAACTGATTGTGGCATGCCCAAATGAATGTTTTCCACAGCACTCATATACATGCGGCTAACTGGCTTCTTTTTTCGCAGTTTGCTGTCGAAAGTCCTGTGTCTGTCCAGGAGAATATCTTTGCTATGACGCAGTTTGACCCGGAGAAGTTCGATGAGAAGTACGTCTATTATCTTGAGGAGCTTGAAACTGCCTACAGAAATGCGTACAACCAACTTCACGGGCGCGTTGACTCAACGCTCCTGAAAGCCGTTGACCGACAGGTGTTCAACGAAAGTGAGCCATTCTATGAGGGTGAGGGGAAGTTTCGGCTTGCACTGCCGGAGAACCCATATGAGCGGGCTGGCGTAAGTCCGGATAACGAGGCGTTTGAGCGGGTGTTGACTGAATATACAGAGCGCGTCGAAAACGAACTGGCGGCTGTCTTTGAGTTTCCGGAAGAAAATTAGAGGGAGTCGTCAAACTCACGGCCAATACGATAGGGTGAGTCTTCTTCGGTATCGCCGTCAAGTTCGTCGAGGTCGACGACATCTTCTTGGTCGTGTTCGTCAAGTTCCTGACGGAGTTGTGTAACGTAGCGTTTGTGCTCTTCGAGTTGCTCGCGGAGATGTTCGGCTTCGAGTTCGAGCCGCTCGTGTTCACGGACGAAGCTTTTCGGGACTTCGACTTTCGGTGGGAAGCTTGAACTTGTCGTTGGCGTCGACGAGTCGCTAATCTGGTGCTCCGGCACGACCTCAACCTGCCCATCGTGGGCGACGAGCAGGTCAACGTAATCACGGAAGACAGCTGAGAGCGAAATATCCCGCTGCTCGGCGATATCGCGCAGGGTCTCGAACTTCTCCTGACTCACCCGAAAGGAGATTGTCTTGTTCTTGTTACCCATGGTATTCATAACCTCTTTGTTGCACGTATTTAACAGTTTGTCAGACAGGCACACTCTGTGGCGGTGGGTTTCTTATCCAGTTGGCTGCCACATGGGGCCACATTGGATAGACCTATTGGGCCGTTTTACGAGCACAGAGGTGAGGCGCTCTGATGCCACATTCACCGCTCGTACGGATTGGCTATCGCTTTGCTGTCTGGCTAGTGCTTGCTGTCCTTGCCGTCCTCAATGGCGGGTTCAGAGAGTTGGTTCTTGTCTCAGTACTGGGGCCTGATACCGCTCATCTGCTGAGTACGGTGTTGCTGGTCGGACTCATCCTCGTTGTCTCGTTCCTCTTTTTCAGGTGGAGTGATATCGGCCAGCCGAAACGAGTTGCTGGGTATCGGTATCGGATGGACCGCGTTGACAGTCGGATTTGAACTCGTGGTCGGTTACACAGCGGGTGTTCACCCGGTCGCGATGCTCTCCCAATATAAGGTGCTTGCAGGTGAGGGCTGGAGTATTGTCCCGCTCACGTTGTTGGTATCGCCGCTCCTCTTTGGTTGGTATCTGTCCGGCGATACTGTATGACCGATTTCCAATCACACAAGAGGAATGGGGTCGAATAAGGAATATGGCTGACCCACGACTCGTCTACGACCACGACTGTGGATTTTGCAAGTGGTGTGTCCGGTGGATGCTCCGTCTTGGCTCGTTTACGCCGGTTTCCTACGAGGAGTTAACGCCCGACCAGAAAGCGCGCCTGCCCGATGAGTACGACAACTGCATGCACCTGTTGACTGACGATGCGGTCTACTCCTGTGGCCACGCACTCGAACAGGTTGGGCTTCGGTGTGGTGCTATTCCACGAACGATAGTCCGGGCGCTGACCCATCTACCTCGATGGGAGCGCATCCGCGAACGAGGCTACCGATTTGTCGCTGACCGGCGAGCAATCTGGGGCCGCTATCGCTCGTGTGAGATTGTTGAGTGATGACTGACTAGATAAATCCGAACAGTTCTGCAGTGCGCCCAATCGCCACGATGATGAGTGCGCCGGCGATGAGATACCAGAGGAGGTCGGGCAGACCGGCTTCGTACTCCTCTTGGGTTGTCTGTGCTCGGATATCTCTGAGAACCCACACGCCAGTCAGAATGAATAGCGTTCCAATCAGCAACTCCGTGAAGGCAGGCGTTGTCGCCGCAAGCGAACCGAGCAGAATGGCATCGGCGAGATAGACGACACCAAGCCAAATTGCACTCACACCGGCGAGTAGTTCTCCGCGCATACGCCTCATATCACTCCCACAACTGTATCAGTTTCCTCTGTCCGACCTATCGGTACTGCTCTGGAATCTCGACGATATCGCCTATCGTCACATTCCGTTCCGCTGCCCACCCTTGGTTCACTTCGAGGACGAACTGGCCGTACCCCGAGTAGGTCTCGTCGGAGTCGGCATCTGCGTGCTGGATATCGGTGATTGTCCCGTCGCTCTCGATAAAGAGTATATCGAGGTCAAAGGACATGTTCCGCATCACGTAGTCTTGCGTGTCGGCTTCGTCATGGACAAAGAGCATTCCTTCGTTGTCGGCGAGTGAGTCGGTCTCGCTCAAGCCGATAACGCGTTTGTCGCGGGTGTCTGCAATCTTCACGTCGACGGTTCCGAGTTCGACTCCGTCGGTGTCGGTAACGGTGACAGTTGTATTGTCGTATTCGCCGGGGCTGAGCAGCCAGAGCGGTGGATAATAGAGGTAAAGCAGCAAAGCTATGAGTGCGAGTGTGATGACGACAAGTCCCGCAAGCCACTGTCGCATGAGTGTGCTATGGGTCCAGTGGAAAAAGTAACTGTTATTCCCCGCCGTGGGTATGTTGAACTGAGGGTTCGTGGTCTAGCTGGTTATGACGCGGCCTTTACAAGGCCGAGGTCGGCGGTTCGAACCCGCCCGAACCCATGTCTGCGAGGAACAACGTGACGAGCAGTGCATGGGTATGCGGGTTCGAACCAGACGAGTCGCAGCGCGAGCGACCGTCTCGACGCGGTTCGAACCCGCAGGGAGAGTCAAGCTCTCCCAAGCCCTGCCTCACAAGTTCGGCAGGACGCCCGAACCCATCCACCTTTTTTGCGTCGGGTGTCCTCGCTCACGTTGTTCGCTGCGGGCACCGCTCCTTAAAAAACGTGGGCGAAAAAGCCTCCAGTATCTCACAGAGCCGCAAAGAATCGGGTTCAATGAGCCGAATTTCAATGCTAGTGTGGGGGAAAACCCCAGCGAAACAAGCGCACTCCTACCGAACCCACTACTCCCGACCCTCGCCAGTCAACAGTTCAGTCTCCACGTCGCCTTTCTCCTTCAAAAAGTCAGGCGTCGAATCCGACTCACGAACTGGCAACTCCTCGCGCCACTGGTAGTTCTCATCAATGTACTCCCCATACAGCTCGCTCGCAATCTCGTCTTTGAGATACTGTTCGGACATATACACACAATACATGACATAAGTTAGCAAGGGCCGAACACTCTTAGCTCTTACTCGGACGGCAAAAATGAAAATCGCTTACAGTTCGTACAGCTCGCCGTATTTCTCCGTCGCATACGCAAGGAACGGTTCGGCTGAGAACGGTTCGCCGGTCGCTTCCTCGATAAGCTCAGGCGTCGTGTACCGGCAGCCGTGACTGTGGACGTTCTCGGTAAGCCAGCCCATCAGGCCGTCGAATTCCGCGGCCTCGATAGCGTCATCGAGGTTCCCAAGTTCATCCTCAGCGGCAGCATACAGTTGCGCAGCGAGAACGGAACCAAGCGAGTACGTTGGGAAGTAGCCAAACGACCCATCAGTCCAGTGAATATCCTGCAGACAGCCTTCGGCATCGGTGTCGGGTCGGATACCGAGATACTCCTCCATTTTGTCGTTCCAGACCTGTGGAACCTCGCTTACATCGAGGTCACCGCGGATGAGGTCACGCTCGATTTCGAAGCGAACCACGATGTGCATGTGATACGTGAGTTCGTCGGCTTCGACGCGGATGAGGTTATCATCATAGACCTCGTTTGCGGCCTCGTAGAGCTCCTGTGGCGTGGCGCTAACGCCAAGGTGTTCCTCGACAGCAGGGGCAAAGTTCTTCCAGAACGGAAGCGACCGCCCGACGTGATTCTCCCAGAGCCGTGACTGGGATTCGTGGACAACCATATTCCGCGAGTCACCGAGCGGCGTTCCATACTCCTCGTCGGGAAGCCCGAGCGTATAGCTCGCGTGACCGAACTCGTGAATCGTTGAGCCAAGCGCACCCATCGGGTCGTCGGCGGCAAAGCGAGTCGTCACGCGGGCGTCGAACTGCGTACCGCTCGAAAATGGATGCGGAGCGGTATCGAGACGGCCGCGGTTCCAGTTGTAATCGAGGGTATCCAGTGCCGCACGGACGAGGGCTTCCTGGTCGGATTCAGGGTACTCTCCCTCGAATGGGTCCGCAAGTTCAACGTCGCTCTCGCGGATGTCCGCGATAAGCGGCGGGAGCGCTTCCCGAAGCGTGGTCAATGCTTCTTCAATCTCTGAAAGCGGGATGTACGGCTCGTAATCTTCCACCAGGACCTCGTATGGGTCGCGGTCGGGGTTGATTGCTTCGGCGTATTCTTTTTTGAGCGCAATCTGTTCGGCCAGCGTGTCCTCAAAGCGTGAGAAATCGTCTTCAGCTTTGGCTTCTTTCCAGACGGGAAGGGCGTTCGAAGAGGCCTCCGACATTCGCTGGACGAGGTCATCAGGGACTCGTGTTGCGCGCTCGTATTTTCGTTTCATCTCTCGAACAACCGCGGCTTTATCTCCGGAGACGGTCCCATCGAGGTCCGAGAGTAACTCACCGAACTCTTCGGCAGTGAGTTTTTCGTGAATGACCGACGAGAGGGCTGCCTGCTGTTTTGAGCGGGCTGGGGTCCCCTCATCCGGCATCATGACGCGCTGGTCCCAACCAAGAATTGAACCTGCGCCACCAAGATAGTAATACTGGTTTACATGTTCGAGAAACTCATCATAGGTCGACGTATCCGGTTCCGTAGACATAAGACGGTGTTAGGATACCAACTAAATCAAACCACGGGTTGGCTCGTGAACGCTTCGGCAGCGCGTTGATAGAGCTGTCGACACCGCTCAAGGGTAGCAAGCGAGACGCTCTCGTCGGCAGTGTGTGCTTCACCTGCTTCGGCTGGGCCGCAGACAACACAGGTCGTCCCTGCTGCAGCCAACCAGCCAGCGTCAGTTGCGTGCGGTTTGATGACGTGTTGGGGCTCGCTGGAAGACGAGTTTTTGCCCCCCTCATGGACAGCACGCGCCGTCTCAAGGACGAAATCGGCAAACGATTCGTCGTCACAGGCCATCGGAGGCAGGTCTTGGTCAACTGTCCATTCGACACCCGGTAACGTTGTCACGTCCTCCAGTGGCGCGCGGCCGTCCGGGACGGTCCGCTCATCGATGGTGACTGTACACGTTTCAGGAATGACGTTCCATGCGGTTCCACCAGCAATCTCGGTGACGACAGCCGACCCGACAACATCGTGTCCAAAAACCGTTGTACTGGGCGGTTCTAACTCGCGGACTGCATCGACGGCATCACTTGCACGATAGATTGCGTTTACACCCTGTTCGGGCTCGCTCGCATGTGCTGCGCTGCCGGAAACGGTGAGGGTACTGGCCCTCCGGCCTCGGTGGGCAATGGCTACATCGGTCACGCCTGATGCTGAGTAGCCAGTTGAGCCTTCGCCGACAATGGCGTAGTCGGGGACGAACCCGTCTTCGATTGCCCCCCGTGCGCCGACGCCGCCAATCTCTTCACCCGTATACGAGACGAACACGAGTTCTCGTTTGTCCCCGACGTCGGCATCCCGAAACGCACACATCGCGGCAGCAACTGCTCCTTTCATATCTGCCGCACCACGGCCGTAGAGGCGACCATCATTAGATTCCACCAGAAATGACTCGCCATCAACCTGTGACTCGTCCGGCGGGACGACGTCGTGATGGCCGACGAGTGCCAGTGTCTCATCTCCTTTTCCGCGACGGCCGATAACGTTCCCATGAGTATCGCGTTCGACTGTTGCCTCCGTTTCATCACGCAACCACGCTTCGATAGCATCGCCTGCAGCCGTTTCATCTTCGTGGCTCGGGATTTCGACCAACCGTGCGGTTAGCCGTTCCAATTCGTTCATACCGCTCATTTCCGGCGGTTACGACAAAAGTTCATGGGGGCAACCCGGTGTGTGCGTATCGTCCAAGAAGGCCGAGCAATCACTCGGTCGGCACCGGTGCTTCCTCGTTATCACCACAGGCATAGCGATGTGAGATACGCTGACTCCGCTCTCGCTCATCAGGGTCGTTGAGCGAGTCCATCGTAATTGTCTCCGTGATTGTCCAGATATCCATCCGCTTTATCGGTTCGCCATCCGGGCCGGTCTCGGTCTCACAGAGCCACGCTGCATAGCGGTCGGGGAGTGTGTCGTTCGAACTCGCCCGCCTGATTGAGTTCATGAAAAAGCGTTCTCGATACCCTTCATACTGGACCTGTAGCTGGTCACCCGGCCTGTCCAACGTGGCATTCTTGCGGTCGTTGTAGATATCAATTACCTCCCCGTGTTCGGTCTCAGCAGCGATCACGTAATACCGGTCGTTGGTTCCTGGATTCGGTGCAAAGATGCTGAAATCCGGCTGGTCAACGTTAAAACTGTTTGCGACCTGATTGACTTCCCGGTCGTAGTTTGCATCGTCGCTCACTACGCCCGCAAACTGGAGGCCGGAAAGCACCAGCACGAGCAGTAGCGTCACGACGACGAGCGAGATTCCGAAGGTGTATATTCCAGCACGGAGGTCCCGATACCCGATGGCAAGGTCTGGGAGCCGTCGCAGGCGGTCTTCGATTGGACGCGCCCGTTCACGGACGTTGGCTCGACTGAGCTGCAGACCTGTTTTGCGATTAATTGCTTTGCCAAGCCGCTCCCCGAGACGGCCGAGGTCGTCCCAGAAGACAGCCGGAATAAACAGGAAGAGTCCGGCCATTGCAACGTAGGGGAACATGCCGATGCGGACAGTGACAGCAAAGGAGAAGTGGCCACCCATATACAAGACGAGCAGTGGATAGCGGAGCCGCCCGGCAGCGAGAATGAGCACAAACCCAAAGAGCATCATTCCCGTCCAGAGGTAGGTTCCGAACTCAAGTAGCGGGGCAGCGTGGTGGGCGTACTCCCCAAGGAAGAACGTAATATCATCACGGGAGAGAATCAGCGGGGCGGCCGTCCCATCGAGCCACTGGTCACCCTCCAGTTTGTGAATTCCGTTGCGAACGTACATATACGACATTTGGGCGAGGATGAGTGCGGAGGCAAACCCAAGAAAAGCGTCTCTCGGTTGCCGGTCACGAAGCAGGGCATCGACCGACCAGCGCTCGCCAAGCGGCAGAAACATCGCCCAGAACAGGAGTAACCGAAAGAGCGTGTCTGCGTAGCTGTTGATAAACGGATTCCGGTAATCGAGCGAAATAACGAACAGAAAGGAGAGGACAATTGCAACCCGTGTTTTATAGCCCACGAGCAACTGCAGGGCTATCAGTATCTGGAGGGCAAAAAGCAGCGCAACCACTCGCGTATCACTTGTCAGGAAATATACTGAAAACGCATAATCGACGGTCCGTTCCATCGCAAAATCACGGGGGACAACCCCGTCATCGGTATAAAAGAACGTGAAGTTTCGCGCCCGCAATAGTACCTCAGTGATAATGATACAGGCTGCGGTTATCCGAAAGAGCGCAAGCGTCCGGGTATCGATTTGGAGACAGGTTTTGAGGTAGCCTGTGCCCCACGAGGCAAGAGATGAGAGTCGTTGCGGGGGCTCCCGTGGGAAAGAAGAGGGCATTTGAACTGACAGAAACTACGGTCCGGTATATGTATTGTGGTCGTTTTCGTCGCCTTGGACACCACAGTCCCGGCAGTTGTTGTTCCGGTGTATCCGGTTGAGAATGCTGATTTTGAGCGCTTGAGTGATTCGCTGTCGACTTGTCGTCGAAACTGACGTGCTCAAAGCCGGTTTTGTGATGAATAGATTGATAACGACGAATCAGTTAACACCGAGATAGATGTCTGGTGCGCTCGATGAGGATACAGCCAGGACGCTCGCCAGCGGACGCGAAACCGTCGGAGGGGTGCTTTCGTCCGCACAGGCCCACCTCAAGCGCATTTTTATCGTCTTTGTTATCTTCTTTCTTGCCGGGTTCTATACCCTTCGTGAGTTCGTCTGGCACCGCCTCGAACAGGATTTGGTATACGCCAGAATGGAACCCGGTACACCGGTCTACGAGGGGACTGAGATTGTCGTTACCGACCCATTTAACGTCATTCTGATGCAGGCAAAAGTCGGGATTATCGTGGGTATTCTCGGTGCAATCCCGGTTCTCATCTGGTATAGCCGTGATGCGCTCAAGCGACGGGGCTTCTGGCCGGATTCGACCGTTCCGCGATGGAAAAAGGTCTCGTTTGTCGTCGCGATTATTGCGCTGTTTATCGGTGGCGTTGCCTACGCGTATCTGCTGTTTTTCCCCATTATGTTCGACTTTCTGGCGACGAACGCGGTCAACGCAGGCTTTCAGGCAACGTGGTCGCTGGTTATGTGGACGGAGTTTGTCTTTTTCCTCGGTCTGTCGTTCGGGCTTGCTGCACAACTCCCGCTCGCAATGAGTGCCGCGGCCCGGACGGGAATTGTTAGCTACGAAACGTTCCGGGACAAATGGCGCTATGCTGTCGTCGGTATTTTCGTCTTCGGCGCGCTGTTTTCGCCCCCTGACCCCTTCACACAGGTTATGTGGGGTGTTCCACTCGTCGCGCTTTATTTCGTCAGCCTTGGCGTGACAAAGCTTGCGGTCACCTCAAAACGGGCGAGTGAGTCCGTGACCATGCGAGAGGTGGCCGAGACTTACTGGAATACGATTGCAGGGGTTTCCTTCCTCGCCGGTGCTGCAATTTACCTCTTCATGCTTGAGGGGGGGACACAGGCGGCGAACGAGTTACTCGCAGAGATTGGGTCGGATTATCGACTCGCTGTCGGTGATCAACTTAGCGTTCTCGGGCTCTCGCCGACCGTTGTCACCCTCGTTGTTGCAACGATTGTGGCGCTCGTTGTCGCCGTCGAGTTGCTCTTTTATTTCCGCGTTATCGAACTGGAGCGGAAGGTACAGGCGGCGAAACAGCAGGCCGAATCGACACCAGGTGAACCCGCAGAGATTGATATCGGCGCGATGAGTGCCGGTGCGATTCGAGCAACGTCTCCTGAAGCCTTCTTCGAACTAAGCGAACAGCGAGCGCTTGCGTATGCCGAAGAGGCGCTCGAAAACGAGAACCCACAGAAAGCAAAGGCCATCTTCGATAAGTTCGACGACGCACAGGAAGAAAAAGAAGCGCAGGAAGCCGAAGCGGATGAGGAGGAAGAAGAAGAAAGCGGACTCGTTACTTCGACTGCTGCCGGGATGCTTGACCCGTTTACCGAAGAGGAGACTACCGAAGACGATATCGGTGGCTACTACTACGATATTCGGTTCATTCTGGATTCGCTGACCTCAAAGACCATCTGGATTGTCGCGACGTTCATGGTCGTGCTGGCCGGTTCGTTCATGGCGCTCTATCTCGGCGGGATTCGGTACGTCGTGGAGGCGTTTTTCAGTGGCATGCCCGGTGATACTGCTTCGGAAGTCGAAATTGTCGTGCTCCATCCCGTCGAGGCACTGATTTTCATGTTGAAGTTCTCGACGTTGCTGGCATTTCTCTCTATCATCCCGATACTGCTGTATTTCGCCTGGCCGGCCATCGAACAGCGTGGGTTGACGACCGGAAACCGAGATGTCTTCGTGCTCTGGGGCGGGACGATGTTCGTTGCACTCACAATCGGAACGCTTGTCGGGTTTTTCTATCTTGCCCCGACGATTTTCTCTTTCCTTGCGTGGGATGTCGTCAGCAATAACATGGTGATTGCGTACCGAATCAGTAGCTTTGGCTGGCTTGTTATCTATCTCACCGTCGGTATCGGCATCCTTGCGATGATTCCTGCGACAATGGTGTTATTCCACCATGGGCGGATTATCGGTCGTCGTCGTATGCGAAAGAGCTGGCGTGGTGTCGTCCTCGGGTTTTTCGCGCTGGCTGCGTTTTTCTCACCAGCGAACATCTTTACGATGTTCCTGGTTGCTATCCCTGCGGGCCTTGCCTACTGGCTTGGCCTTGGACTGCTCTGGGTCTATGACCTTGTCGGCAACCGTGCGCCGACGCGTACCGGCGAAACGGCCGACTAACGATTTTCCGTCAACGAGTACCCATGCTGTGCAGAAAACAGTAATATAGCTCGCCTGAAAAGAACGAACCGTATGGGTGGCGTCACGTTTCGGCAGGCGAAGCCGTGGGATGGGAAAGCGATTCTTCGCATCAAACAGGCCGCAATCGACAATATTGACGAGGGCTATAATGCCACACAGCTAGCGGCATGGAGGCCGGAAGAATGTGCACTGACGGAGTTTAAACGTGCCATCCGTAGTGACTGCTTTGATGTTCTCGTCGCAGAGCGTGAAACCGACCTGATAGCCTATGGGGTGTTACAGCGACCGGAGGGACGAATTGATGCCATCTTTGTCCATCCGGATGCCACTGGACAGGGAATCGGACGATCGCTTGTCCGTCAGTTCGAAAGCCGGGCACAGATGCACGGTACTACCGAGCTAGCGCTTGTTTCGTCGCTTAACGCGCTCTCATTCTATGAGTCTCTTGGATATGAAGTGCGTGAGCGAACGACCCGAGAGATTGCTGGCGTCGAGTTGGCGTTTGTTATTGTGAACAAAGAACTGACGGTGTGAACGGTTAGGCCAGTCCACGAGAACGAATGAGTCCGACGGTGAGATAGACAAATGGAGTGTCCAGTCCGACAAGTGCGAGTTTGAACAGATACTGCCCGACGATAAGGCCGATAATGGCTTCAACCGGCAGGCCTTGGAAGATGAAAAACGCGATCGTGATGAAAATCACGGTATCGATAAGCTGACTTGTCGCCGTTGAGAGAATATTTCGGAACCAGAGGTACTTACCGCCGGTGTAGGCCTTGAGCCGGTGAAAGACAATCACGTCCCAGTTTTGACTCACCAGATAGGCAAGCAGACTTCCCATGACGACGCCTGTACTGGCGCCGAGGGTCTCGGCGAACGCGCTTTGGCTGACATCTGATACCTCGGCAATTGGGGCCCAGATAGCAAGCCAGACGAGCACCAGCAACACGAGATTCATCATAAACGCGATGTTGACGAGCGCCTGTGCCTGTCGCTTGCCATAGAGCTCCGTGTAGCAATCGGAGGCAAAGAAGGTAATCGCGTAGGCGAAGACAGCGGCAGGGACGGTAATGAGGTCGCCTGTCAGCGGTAGGCTCACCGGTAGGCCAACCGCGACGACCTTTGCGGCGGTTACCTGTGCCGTGACAAGGGCGGTGACGAACACTGCGGCGAGCGTCAACTGCGGAATCGGTAGGGTAACTGGCTCGCTTGTCGCGGTTGCAGTCTCAGTTCCCATCAGTTCCCCCCGGGGTGTTGGCACCCGACGCTGTCTGTTCCTCTTCCGTCAGTCGGCCGTGACGCTCATCAATCTCGTCGAGGATGTCCAGCGTCTTTCGGATGGAGGCTCTGACCGCATCGCTCCGGTTGACGAACTTTCCATCGTCGCCGACGTGCTCATCGAGGTCAGCGAGCAACTCTTGGGGTATCTCGACGCTTATTTTGGGCATTACCCGCTCACCTCCGATTTACCTCCACGAGATATTCTTACGGTGTTCTTTTTTGATTCTTCAGGTGCTCTCCACATATTCTCAGACGAAGTCTTTTGTAGAGTCGTATAAAACAACCGCGATTCGAGAGCACCGCTGTGTTTCATATACCGTCGAGTGTCTGCCGGACTCCGAAGCCTTTTGCTCGTCACCGACATAGAATGAGCTAACAATGGGTATCGGTGGCTCAGACCTTTACAGACAGCAGATTCTCGACCACTATCGAAATCCCCGAAACTACGGCGAACTCGACGAGCCGACACTTTCACATACCGGGGAAAATCCGATGTGTGGCGACACCATCACGATGGATATCGTCCTTGATGATGATGAACAGGAAATAAAGCGGGTTGCGTTCAGCGGCGACGGCTGTGCAATTTCACAGGCCTCGGCGTCGATGCTCTCCGAGCAGTTACACGGCATGGATATCGACGAATTGCGTGCCATGGACCGCGACACTGTTATCGATATGCTTGGTGTCGACATCTCCCCAATGCGTGTCAAATGTGCGGTGCTGGCCGAGAAAGTTGCCCAGGACGGCGTTGATATCTACCTTGGTGAAAAAGACCTCGACAAGACAACGACCGAGGACTAACTAGCACACCCGGAGTGTAGGCCCAACGACCTGTTTTTCGTGGATTTGAGGTGCTCAGTGACTTCGACCTAACACAGACTCCTCTGTGTTGGCGAATACGACCAGCGCAGTAATCTCCTCGTCAATGTCGAAAAAGTCGTGTTCGAGTCCTTGCTCCACGTAAAGTACGTCACCTTCCTCCAGCGTGTAGCGTTCGTTTCCGACGTAGGCTTTCCCCGACCCAGAGATGATGTAATAGAGTTCATCGGTTTTATGCGGCGTTTTCGGCTCTGGATTTGGATAGCGGGCGAGTTCGACACTCAGCGATTCTTCAGTCAGGACTTCCAGGTAGTGTTTGCCGTCCTCTTCGAGTGTTTTCAGCAGGTCTTCGGTCGAAACGTTCGTCATTTGCGTATTCTCTCGTTGTGGTTGGACATCGAAGAACGCGTTGTTTTGTTGCCAGTCAATCGCCGTTCGCTCGTCATCCGTCGAGTCGTTCGATTACTTCACGAATATCCGCGTGCTCCTCGACGAGGTCTTTGACTTTCTCACGCTCTCGGACATCCGCAGCGGTTGCATCGTAAGCACGGACGTATTCGGCGCGCGAGTGCTCATCGAATGCGTGCTTGATGGCGAAATACCCGTCAGGGACGACCGTCCCACAGACTTTACACTCAACGCGATTATGGTCGCGGGCCTGATGGACGATGAGGTCCTCAATGCGCTCGAACGGTTCGTTGTCGTCGCCTTCGATTGCACACTCCCAGGGGGCCATTACCGAGAGGTATCCCGCTGTGGATAAAACTGTTCTGCCGTGGCTGTCAGCCAACGAGTGGCCGATGTGCGTTCAATGCAACAAGTGTACAGGCAAAGACGGCTGCTGCCATCGTCACTGGCGGACCCAGCAGGCCGAACAGCGCCAGCGGAATCACAACCGCGTTATACGAGAGCGAAAGCGCGGTATTCTGTGTCACGCGGCGGGTTGCTGCCCGAGCGAGGGTGAACGTTTCCTCCACCGCAGAGAGGTCATTTTGTACGAGTGCAACGTCAGCGGCATCCGACGCGAGTGCCGTCCCACTCCCAAGTGCAATGCCAAGGTCTGCAGTCGCAAGCGCTGGTGCATCGTTCGTTCCGTCACCGACCATCGTCACGTGCCCTTCTGTCTGTAACTGCTCGATAGTCTCGATTTTCCCCTCCGGTGAGATATCAGCGAATACGCGTTCGACTGCATCGTGTGCTTCAAACTGGCGCGTTGCTCGCTCGTCATCCCCGGTTAAAATAATAACCGAGATATCAGCCGCCCTGAGCGCGCAAAAGACTGATTCCCACTCTGTGCGTGGCTCATCACCAAAGATAAGCAGCCCTTCAGCAGCGCCCGCTTTCCCCACAAGGACCGGTAGCTCACCTCTCTCTCGCACAACCTGTTCCTGTTGTGCAAGTGAGGGCTCGACTTGCCAGCCATGCGCATCGAACAGGGATGGATGCCCAACAAGGTGCAATTGCCCGTCAATCATCCCACTCACGCCACGTGGATGCGTCTTGAACTCGCTTACTGTGGGCGACTGTTCGTCCGCTCGTACGTCGCTTGTTTCAGTCCCAATCGAATCAACAATCGCCGCACCCACGGGATGGCTTGCACGACGCTCTAGCGTGGCCGCAGCGAGCAACAACTCATCCGAGACGTGCGCCTCAACCAACTGCATTTTACCCGTCGTGAGCGTTCCTGTCTTGTCAAAGACGACCGTCTCTGTCTCTTCTAACCGCTCGAAAACAGTTTCATCAAACACCACAATCCCACGGCGAATCGCGGCCTGGAGGTTTGTTGCGACTGAAAGCGGTGTTGCAAGCGCCAGCACCCAGGGTGCGCTAACAAGTACCACGCCGAGGGCACCAAAGACTCCCGCCAGTGCGCCATTTGAAACGGCCAACACGCCACCGACACCCACTGCTAGCAGCGCAATTCCTGGCAGGACGGCTCCAGAAAGCGTATCGGTTCGGCGCTGAATGCCGTGCGTTGCGCTTTGGAGTTGCCAGACTGCGGTTGTCAGTCGGTCGATGCTGCTCGTTGGTGGGTCCCCCACCTCGACAATCGCTGCATCAGCGGTGACGACTGACCCGCCGACGAGCGCATCACCTTCGGCTTTTTCGACTGGAAGCGACTCGCCGGTGATGACCGATTCGTCGACCGTACAGTTTCCTTCAGCGAGGGTGCCATCGACGGGAATCCGCTCGCCCTGTTTCACGAGCACTCGGTCACCGGGGCGCAAATCGGAAACAGCAACATCGAGCGTCCCACTGGGCAAGCAGACGCGAGCAGCGTCCGCCTGTGAGACGGTCAACTCAGTCAGTGCATCCATTGCGCGTCGCTTGACTAATGACTCGTAGAAAATTGCGGCAACGACTGCGGCTGAGATAATGATTGCAAGGTCAAAATACAGATCGATTCGGCCGGCTCCGAGGGCAACCGTACTGTATACAAATGCCGCCAGAATAGTCACCGCAACGAGTAAATCGCTGTTTGGTGCTTTCATCTTGAGACTTACGTAGGCCCCACGTAACAGCGGTAATCCGGTGAAAAAGACGACAACGCCTGTTGTGAGTAAAAAGAGCGGAGCAAGGAGAATGCCCCCGCTTTCGATGACGCCACCGGCAAAGAGGTCAGCGGGGCGGCCCAGTAATTCGAGTACCTGCTGTGGATAGAGCACAATCGCGTAGGGTAACAACAGAAACGTCCCAAAGAGGATGCCAGCAATATACCGATAGCCAAGCAAATCCTCAAGGGCTCTCGTCTCGGCTGTCTCTCCGGCACGCACTGTTGCGGTCGATTCACCGCTCGTTTCCTCACGCGAGAGCGCCCGGTAGCCTGCGACGGAGAGGGCAGTCGAAATCTCCATGGGAGCAATTGTTTGCTGGTCGTAGCTGACACGGATTGTTTCGGTGACGTAACTCGCCTCCGCGTCGGTCACTCCAATCAACCTCGTTGCTTGTCGCTCAAGAAACCGTTCACAGGTCGGCCCGTGCATCCCAGAAACGTGAAAAAACGCGTCGGTAGAAAGCTGTTCCGCTGGTTCGTCTCCGCTCTCGTCAGTAGCCGCTTCCGTGGGCGCAGTGCGTTCTTCTTCGTAGTTGTTGGACATTGCTGGGGATGAGCCGAGACAGCCCGTTCTCGCAGACGGACTGTGTGGCTGGTCGCCTATACCTACACACTCACACTCTTGATACAAATTAGGTTGGCATCGACCCCCGCATCAGCGACAGTCCCGAACAGCTTTGAGTCCGGGCACAGAACCAATTGATATGCGTGCAAAGCTCGATGTCGAAGACCTCCTGAAAATCGTCCTCGCACTAGTCGCGGTCTGGCTGATTTTGGGTATCATTAACCAGACACTCGGCCTGCTGGGCTCGCTGTTTGGCTCACTGGTCAACGTTATTGGTATCTTGATTATCGTCCTCATCGTTCTCTGGTGGTTGGATTACATCTAGCGGTCGCACTGAATTGCTGTGGAACGAGTAACTTATCTCACTCCTTTTCATTTGTTCAGCCGTGTATAGCCTGAACGTCCCTGTTCCGACCCGTGTGGCTGCCCTCGCCAGCGATATCGCACGAGAGATTCCTGCTGCAAGAGCACGCGTTCGGGGTGAGCATACGCTGAACATCAAGCGCCTCAGCAACGGCGACGGACCGGCCTACAACCGACTCGAAACACAGGCCCGCGAAGTTATCGCCGGTCAGCCTCCCTTTGCCGTCCGTATCGACGGTATCGACTACTTTCCTGACGCTATTATCGGCACGACGCCAGTCCTGTATCTCAGCGTTGAATCGCCGGAGTTAGTTGCCCTTCATCAGCGGCTTGCGGAGGTCTTCGAACCGATTGAGGGCATCGAAGGAGACGGTTACACTCCCCACGTCACCATCTCCCGTGGCGGCCCACAGGATGCGGTCGAACGACTCACGGAGCGAGAAATCGAACCAATCGAATGGGTTGTGGATGAGTTAATCTTCTGGGATGCAACTCGAAGTCAACCGGTGAGTTCGGTGTCGTTGCCGGCGTGAACGAACTCTCTCGCACGAATATCTCATGTTACTCTCCACGTGCATTTTATTCTTGAGGCAACTAAACAGACAAATATGATTACAGGCTCTGAGATGGCGGTCGTGGATGCGAACGCTGAAGCGCTCGGTGTCCCGCGAAAACAGCTGATGGAATCGAGCGGTAACGCCATTGCACGGGTCGTCCGTGAACTGGCCGACCCCGGTGAGACTGTCACCATCGTTGCTGGCCGCGGAAACAACGGCGGCGATGCGTTCGTTGCCGCCCGATTCCTCGATGAGTACAACCTGCGGATACAGTTGCTTGGCCGCGCCGAGACAATCACAACCGATATTGCTCGGGAGAACTGGAAGGCGCTTCAGCAGGCTGAGTATCCGACTGAGGAGATTCGTGACTCGACCCAGGTCGGCTTCGACGACCCGGACCTCATCGTCGATGCGATGCTCGGGACCGGCATTACGGGCGACCTCCGCGAACCGACTGCGGCGGCAGCCGAGGCAATGAACGACGCAGACGCGCCTGTGCTTGCTGTCGATGTGCCCTCGGGCCTGGATGCAGAAACGGGGACGCTCGCAGAGACGGCCGTGGATGCAGACCACGTCGTCACCTTCCACGACACGAAACCGGGACTCTCCGACCTTGCAGTTCCGGTGACCGTCGCAGAGATTGGAATTCCGGCTGCCGCGGAGACGTTCGTCGAATCGGGCGACTTGCAGCGACTCGACAGAGACCACGACTCACACAAGGGAGAAAACGGCGAAGTGCTGGTTCTCGGTGGTGGCCCATACACAGGCGCACCGGCGCTTTCCGCACAGGCTGCCTTGCGTGCCGGCGCGGACCTCGTCCGCGTCGCCTGTCCGAGCAATGTTGCCAGAGAGGTACAGGGTTACAGTGAGAACCTCATCCTCCGTCCCTTTGACGGCCCACAGTTTGCACCAGCCCACGTCGAACAGGTGCTTACACTTGCCGAAGACCACGACGTGCTGGTATTTGGACCAGGGTTGGGTGCAAGCGACGCCAGCCTTGATGCGGCCGTCTCCTTGCTCGAACAGTTCGACGGCATTGCTGTCGTGGATGCCGACCCACTCCAGCGTGTTCCCGATATCGAAACGGATGCAACGCTCATTTGCACCCCTCATCAGGGCGAACTCCGCAAGATGGGCGGGCCACAGGCAACGGCGTGGCGAGAGCGACAGCAACAGGTTGAGGAGTTCGCTGCGGAACTTGGCCACACTTTGCTGGTCAAAGGCCCGTACGACGTTATTTCGAATGGGGACCGAACCCGAGTCAATCGCACTGGAAATCCGGGTATGACTGTTGGCGGCACCGGCGATATCCTCGCTGGGGTTACCGGTGCACTCTCCGCACAGTTGTCGCCGATTCACGCTGCATCTGTTGGTGCATATGTGACTGGGCGTGCTGGTGACATTGCAGCGAACTCATACGGAACTGGACTGGTTGCGACGGACCTCCTAGGGTACGTTCCAGATGCGATGGTCCGTGAAGACGTCCTGTAATCGCCTAGCTTTGACGGTCACTGTTCCCACAAGGTGTCGATTCGTTCTGCAACCTCCGCAAGAACGATACGACACACATCTCGATGGTCGACTGGCCACTGAGCATCCCTTGCATCGGCACGACTGGCTGTCGGTGGTGGATGGAAGTGATCTCGTGAGTTGTGTCCATTTGGATGTCGGTCCCACCGACACTCCCATCTGTCGTGTTCTCGCTGTTCTTGATAGTGAACGTTGAAATCATCGTTTCGGTACCAGCGAATTTCGAACCGAGCGACGGTGTTCCCCGGATAGTACTCTTCAGCTAACGCAACCCGGAGATGGAGATTTCCATCTTCGATAATCCTCGCTGACGTAACCATCTGGCTCCCAGCGAATCGCGACTGTATTAGCTCCAACACCGGCCGGTCTATCGGTGCAGGACTTCCACCATCATCAACCGGCACCATATTAGCTATGTGAGGGCGCCGTAGAGCCGGCAACTTTCCTCCGGGCCCGTTCGTGGAGGCGACGTTCTTCAATCGCGGTGGCCCAATCGCCAAGGTCGATATAGACTTCATCGATCTCCGCTGAGTCGAACGTGAGGACATCAACCTCAGCTGGTGATTTAGCCCCGTATACGCGACGATACTCTGCAATCTGGTCAGTTAACTCCGAGACGCGGGCTTGCAACTCGTCGATAGTGTTCGTTCGTGCCAACTCGTTCACCCGTCGCCACTCGAAATAGTCGTCGTTGCGCTCGTATCTGACCGGTCGTCCCTCATGTTGGATAACAATCCCGAGGTCGGCATAGAACGAGAGGTGGGTCCGTGCTGATTCCGCCGAACAGTCCGCCCGGTCGGCAATATCGGCGGCCGTCATCGGTTCACGGGCGTGCAGAACTGCTCCGTACACCCGTTGTTTTGTATCTGCACTTTCGAACGGGGTATCAAACGGAGGTGGCCCTCCTCGCTGGTCGCTGGCCATACTTCTGCTACTGTTCCAACTACTATATTTCTTTCTTATCCCAAATATATTGGCTACTCGGCCTCCTCAACAATTTCGATACCGCGGTTGTTGATAGCCTGTGGGTCGAGTCCAACCTCTTGAAGGAACTGTTTGTACTCGCGCTCACACTGTTCGGCCGCTTTCTGTCGGTCTGAAGCGTGGTCACAGAGCGCAATGAGGTCTTCGGGAACGTCGTTCGAGTGGACAATCCAGTGGTTGATAAGGTCAGAGAGGCGTCGAATCGGCGACGTAAAGTGGCCGTAAATCTCGAAGTTGAGCGCGTGGTGGCCGCCAAAGGGGTCGTTCATGTATTTGGCTCGTGGCATCACCTTCATTACGGCCCACTGGATTTTGTCGAGTTGGCGACCCGGGGCCTGTTCGAGGGTTGCGTTGACTGCCTTCCGTGGTTCATCCCACTTATCGCCCGGAATTGAGACGCCTTCCAACTCCTGAATCTCGCGGAGGGCATCGCTCCATTCGTCGGGGGTTGGCTGTGGGTGGACCCGGTACATCGCCTCGACGCGGCGGGTCCACATGAGTTCGTGCGTGACTGCCTTGTTGGCTTTCAGCATGCACTCTTCGATGATGGTGTGGGCGCGGTCACGACTCGGGTTGAGCACAAGCGAGCCATCGGCCTTTCGTTGTTCGTGCATCCGGTCAGCGAGTTCATAGACCAACTGGGTCCGTTCTGCGAGGTCAACCTCCGCATCTTCGAGGAACTCCCCTGCTGCATCGGGGTCATCAAGAATCTCCTCACACTGGGCGTAGGTCAATCGGGCGTCGCTTCGGATGACGGATTTGTAAATCTCGATATTCTCATAGCTCAGCGTGTCGGGGTTGAGGTGCATCTCGACGGTATGGGCCAGTCTGTCCTCGTGGGGGACAAGGGAACAGACCGTCTCTGCCAACACTGGTGGGAGCATGTGGACGGTGTAGCCGGGGAGATAGACGGTATTTCCACGCTGTCGCGCTTCATCCCACGTTGCGGTATCCGGCGTCACATAGTGGGTCACATCTGCGATGTGCACCCACAGAACGTACTCGTCCTCACGCTTTTCGACCGAAATCGCGTCATCGAAATCCTGGGCGTCGATTGGGTCGACGGTCCATGTCGTCATGTCGCGAAGGTCCCTGCGGTCTTCGAGCTCGGATTCGATTTCCGCGGTCACGTCACCAGTCCGGGCTTCGACCTCTTCCATAACCTCTGGTGGAAACTCGTGTGGAATCTCAAATTTCTCGAATAGCTCTTCGCGCTTATTTTCGATATGTCGGGCCATCTCCTCGTCAATCTCGACGGGGCCTTGGCCTTCGGCCGTTCCCGCCTCGGCCTGCTCTGAATCGTTCATATCCCTCTTTATATCGACCGATAGTTAGGCGTGTCGGCGTCCTTCAGGAAAGAAGACAGTCGTCACTCCTTTTCAGCAATCAGTACACGGGTGCCATCCTGTTCGGCAAAGAGCCGTTCCGTGTCGTCTTCCTCGATTACCTCAATGGTTAGCTCGGCTACCTGTACGCTTTCGTTAGCCGCCGGAATCTCGGCTGAATCAAGTTGTTCCCCTTCGCGGGTGACGTTCACCAGAAACGCCTCTTCGCTGGCCGCAATCGAAAGCGACTGTCCGGCAATTTCGGAGTCGGCAGTTTTTGGGTCTGCTGTAAAGGACCGTTGTTCGCGGTCATTATGCGCTAAATCGACAACGTATACCGAGCCGTTTCCATCTACATTCCAGCCTGTCCGTTCGGCCGTTACTTGCTCATGCCAACCGATGCCCCCGACCGTTACCGTTGCCTCACCACGATGTTCGAGTTGATAATCTTGTACGTTGGCCGACCAGATATCACGCGCTTCGCTGACGACAATGACACCGCTATCGTTTGACCCGGAGAGTCGGGCGTTCGGGGCATCTTCTTCGTACGTAATCGCATAATCTGCGACCGTCAGTTCACCCTCGCCGGGAATTGGGTCGTCGGCCATCCCATGCAAGTTTGCCGTCATACTCGGGGCCGCAACGACGACGGTGATAACGAGCAACCCGCCAACGATAGTCTGCCGAAGCGTCACGGGTGAGGAGATGCCGGGGAGGATGAGCGCACCGGCGACGGGTGCGACACAGAGCGAAACGAGTGCAATAGCGAGCAAGAGGTTCCCCACTGAGAGGCCGCCCACCACAAGCCCAACACCAGCAACGAGTGCCACGGCGACTGTCCAGAGGAGTGCCCCGATTCGAACATCCGGAATTAACGGCAGGGTATCGCCGAAAAGCGGCTCATCATCAACCGCAACGGCCCACG
>PUNZ01000079.1 GCA_003551945.1 Halovenus sp.
CCTCACGCGAACGGTGGCTGGTCCGTATTACAATGCGACCGATGACGAACTCGACTCACTTGTCGAAGAAGTTATCAAACAGTCAAAGTAAGCGGGCTGACTAGTTTCTTGCCAACAAAACTGGAATAGCCGGTATGCATTTAACAGTCCTCCCAATGTATACATCTATGAACCGTTTACTCGTACTGGTGTTGTGCTTGGGGCTTGCAACCCTTGCAGTCGTCGCCGTTGGCCCCGCTGCTGCGGATGAAGTAACGGTCGACGTCACTGTCGTCGACCAAGATGGAGACCCAATTAACGAACGGGTGACGCTTATCGTCGAGTGGGAGGACGGCTCCACTGAACAAGAGACAAGCGCAAGCGGCAGTGCGCTTGTTGATGTCCCCGAGGGACAAGATGTCGAGTTTAGTATCGAACACGATGAGTACGTCAGAAACGTTCCGTACGTCGTTGAGGATGCAACCGTTCCTGAGGGCGAATCTCGACTTCCTGTCGACCTCGATGTGTCGCTTGCTGGTACCGCTGATATCACCGTTGAGGACGACGGTTCACCCGTCGAGGGTGTCGAACTGACGGCGACTGACCCACAGGAAGACCGATTTGAGGAAGTCGTTGAAACTGACGAGAACGGGGAAGCCTCACTCGAACGGCTCGAACAGCGAAATTACACCATCACAACTGCGAAAGAAGGCTACCTAAACAAAGAAGAAACCATCGTTATAGACGATGAAACGGTCAGTGAAACGATCGAAATCGAAAGCGGAGAGGTGCGCGTTGATTTCCTCGTCCAAGATGACCACTTTGAGACGCCTGAACCAGTTGCGGATGCAACCGTTGAGGTTGTTGGTGACTCCACTCTCACAACCAGAAGCGACGGTACTCGTGGCATCGACCTTGACGTGAACACTGAGTACGATGTCGAGGTAAGCAAAGACGGCTACGACACCGTGACTGAATCGATCTCAGTCGGCGAAGAAGACGCGGCCTTTAATCTCTCCATTCAGCGAACACCGTCGTTGACTGTGACTGCACTTGCTGATGAAATCGTCGCGGGCCAGTCAACGCTCGTGACCGTAACGAACGTCTACGATGAACCGGTTTCGAACGCAACCGTTGGCGTCAACGGCGACGACCAGGCAGAAACTGATGCAGATGGGACGGCGATAGTTAGCTTCGACACCCCGGGCGAACAGAACATTACGGCCTCCATTGATGGACTTGATACCGAACTGCCGGTCCAGGTTTATGATGTGAGTGACCTCGGCGAGGAAACGGATGACACTGATGAGACCGACGAGGCGGATGAGACTGACGATGCGGATGAGACCGATGATGCCGATGACGATGGACCTGGATTCGGTGCACTACTCGTGATTGGGGCAGTGCTCGGTGCAGCGGCCGTTGCGTTATCTCAGCGTCGGGACTGAGCGCGGACGTTTTTTGCGTGGAACTTAACCTTCGGGACCGCGGACTATCACCCAATGAGCGAACTAACTTCTCTGTATGACGACCATGGTGCACTCTACGAGGAGGTTGGCGGTCGACAGGTGGTGGCTCACTACGGGCGGCCAGAGCGAGCACACCTCGCCGTGCGAAACGGTGTCGGCGTTACTGAGGTTCCATACGACGTGCTAATTGTGACCGGTGACGACCGTATCGCGTATGTGGATAACGCCGTTTCAAACGTTGTCCCAACCACGGAAGGGTCGGGTGTCTATTCGTTGCTGTTGACCCCACAGGGACGTATCCGGACGGACTTCTACATCTACAACGGCGGTGAGCGTCTGCTTGTGTTTACGCCACCGGGCGAAGGCGAACCGCTTGCCGAAGAGTGGCGAGAGAAGACGTTCATCCAAGACGTTACTATCGACGTTGAGACGGACTCGTTCGTAATCTTCGGCGTCCACGGTCCGAAGGCAACGGAAAAAGTCGCAAGCGTGTTTTCAGAACAGACTCCTGACCAGCATCTCCAGTTTGTCCGTGGGTCCATGGGTGATGCAGGGGTGACCGTTATCCGAACGGATGCGCTCGCCGGTGAGGAGGGCTACGAAGTTGTCTGTCGAGCGAGCGACGGCCGCGATGTCTTCGATACGCTCGAGAACCTTGGCATGGCTGCCGTTCCGTTTGGCACTCACACATGGAACTCACTGACGCTCGAAGCCGGAACGCCGCTTTTTGAATCGGAACTCCGTGAACAGGTTCCGAACAACCTTGGTCTCGGAAACGCTGTCGATTACGAGAAAGGCTGTTTCGTCGGCCAGGAGGTTGTTTCCCGGGTCGAAAACCGCGGGCGGCCGAGCAAGCAGCTGATTGGACTGACACTCGATGACGTTCCTGAGGCTGGTTCGGCGGTCGCTGACGGAGAGAGCTCAGTTGGTGAGATTCTACGCGCGACACACAGCCCTTCGCTCAAACAGGCTGTCGCGTTGGCACTTATCGAGTACGGGACTGCCGAGGCATGCTCGCCGGGAGACTCACTCACCGTTCGGTTCCGCGGCGAGGACCGAGCGGCGACGGTCGCTGCCCTCCCCTTTGTGTCCGGTTCTGACGACTCTGCACGACTGCCACGGTACTAGCCACCGTCCGTTGGATTGTTCCTGTTGTCACCCCTCCGCGGAAGCAGTTGCCCCCAGACGTGCTTTTCAAGCAGTTGAACCCGCATCGGTTTGTTGATGGTCACACAACAAGACAGTCGCGGGTATCCGAATCGGGCTGCTGCTCGGTCGTGCCAGTGGTCCGGCTCGGGCGGCGGTGTCAGTTTCACACCACAAGTCCCACACAGGCCGCGGCCGCCGCAGTTGGCGTGCCGTGAGGCTGTCCCATAGACCGAAAATCCGTGCTCATGCAGGAGGTCTCGGAGCACGGTTCCCGGTGCTGCTTCGAGGACGGTTTCGTTGTCGTCGTGGACAACCGTTACTGGAACCCCCTCGCTCATGCGAGCCATTCCTCGGGTTTCGTATCATAATCGATATCGGTCGCTGCAAGCTGTTCGACCTCGCTCCACTCTACTTCTTCTTCCTCAAACCCATCGCCTGTATAACGGATTTCCCAGCCAACCTCTTTGGGTTTGGGCTCTTTGTTCCGTCGTCGGGCCACTTCGATATCGTGGTCGTCAAACTCTTTTTTGATGGTTCGCAGGGCAACGGGCCGTCCCCAGAGTTCGAAGATGCGTTCAAGAACCGCTCTTGCCTGTCCGATATCGAGAGCGACTCCGTTGTACTGATGTTCGAGCAACAGTTCGTTACGGTTGCGATAGTTTGCGTCGGAAACGACAATGGTCGGCTTTCCGAAGTTCGTAAACTGCAGCATGAGCTTTTTCTTCACATCCCGATAGTCGGTCGAGGTTGCACGGTAATCACCGGCTGAGCGAGCATACTCGTAGGTGAAGTAGTGTTGTTCGTCGACGAACTCCTGTGTCAGGAACTCATCGAGGAAGGTGATGTCGTTGTGACTGGCTCGAATGTCCCGCATGCGGTCCCAGCCGACAGTATAGTCGACGGCGTCGATGGCTTGCGCAACTGTGTCGTATTTCTCATCGTCGAACATATACCGAGAAATACGCTCTAGTTCATCCCGTGAAATACGTGAGAGATAGCCGCGGTTTTGTGGCTTCACGAGCGAATACTGACGCTCTGCAAGTCCCTCATAGGTAAAGAGCTTCCATGGGTACCGGTCAAGGTCAACGTTCCCGTCTGTCGCCGCTCGCAGACTCTCGTAATCAATTCGTGGGTCATCCGCCGGAATCGCATCAAGTCTGTTCGTGTCGACCGAAGCCACGAGGTCATCCGGTTCGAGTAACGCGAGTACCTCGTTGAAATCTACCATCTCGTGGAAGTTTCGCCACGTAATTCCCGTAACACAGAGCAGTTGCTCGACGACCTGACGTCGGTTCTCGCTGTTTTCGACATACTGCCACAACTGCAAGCCGAGGCTGTACGGATTCAGGCCCGGCGAGCCCAACACCCGCGACATGTGGTCGGCGTAGGTGATGAACTCCTGGCTGTCTGCGAAGTTTTCGTCGGCCATCATCAGCGATTCCCAGAAACTGGCCCACCCTTCGTTCATCACCTTTGTCAGCTTCTGTGGCGCGAAATAGTAGGCCTCACGGCGGAGAATTTCGAGGATATCTTTCTGCCAGTCTTCCATTTCGACGGCCTTCTCTGCGTCTGCGTCGTATTGCTTCCCGTAAGCGCGGAGGAAACCAAGGATATCCGATTCGGGTTCGGGTGGAAAGGTCACGTCGGTCTCATCAACCGCCTGTGATTCGAGCCACTCTTCATCGAAGACCTGTCGTTTGACCTCCTCCGAGAGATTTAACTCGTCGAGTTGGTCTTCAAGGGCTGCCAACTCCGGCCCATTTTCGTCCCCATCCACCGAAATCGGCGCGTACGGCCGGTACTGGTCGATGTTATCCTCGAGACTGAGAATGTGGTCGATAAACCGCTCGACCTCGCCCCGGTCGATTTCGGGGTCATGCATGTAGTTGCGAACGGTATCGGCGTGACTGGCGAGCTGTGCAGCGGCGTTCGGGTCACGACTGAACAGTGCGAACCATTCGTTGTTGGCGAAAAAGTCCGCGTGCGCCTCGACGTGGGTGATGACCGCTTTCTGGTCGGCAAGGCTGTTTGATACCTGCAGGAATGCGTGTGAGGGATTGTCGTTGTTGACAATCTCGAAGGCTTTCCCACCGAGGAACTGGCTTTGCTTTTGCTGGCGGTCATACGTCATTCCCCAGCGCCAGTGTGGGTATCGCTGTTGGAAGCCGCCGTAGGCGATGAGTTCGTTCATCTCGTCGTAATCGACAATCCAGTAGTTGACCGGATACGGGTTAAGCCCCAGCCGCCGTGCGAGTTCGGTTGCGTTCTTGACTGGCTCTTCGAGTTTTGCAGCCTCTCGCTGCATGCGGATATCTTCAGGCGTGTAGATTGTGTCGTCTGATTCACTCATCGGTTTGCTCTGTGGTCTTTCACTCATCGTTCTGTTCCGTGCTTAGTATCTCATAGATTGCGTCAGTCACGTCCTCGGGGTTCGAGACGTAGGCGACTGCAACGTTTTCTGAGTCGCCGAAGTGGTTGTGAACCTCCTCGGCGTGTGTTGCGTTGATGGCGTTCCCCGCTGGCTGGGTCTCCACGTAGGCATGCAGGTTCGCATCAATCTCTTCCATCAGCGGAATAACGCTCTCGCTGGTATCGTTCGAGGAGTTCTCTGAATCGCCAGCAGCGAAGACATAGCGGTTCCACTCGTTCCAGGGATACTCCTCATCGAGACGTTCTTTGGCGAGTTCGTACGCGCTTGATATCTTTGTCCCACCGCCGGACCGGATGCCAAAGAAATCTTCGCGCTCAACCTCCCATGCGTCGGCATCATGCGCGATATAGATGAACTCGGCGTTGTCGTATTTCCCCTGCAGATACCAATCAAGCGGGGTAAACGTCCGCTCGACAAGTTCGCGCTTTTTCTGGCGCATGCTCCCCGAGACATCTCGGATGTTGACGACAACGACGTTTTTCTCTCGCTCTTCGATAATTTCCGGGTAGCGGTAGCGCTCGTCCTCCCGCCGGAACGGAATGTCTTTGACTCCTTCTCGCCGGATGCGAGCGGGCGTCGGCTCCCGCTCGACGGTTGCCTCCATCTCGGCGAGGCTTTCATATTGTGTCCGCTCTTCGGCTGAGAGCTTCTCGTGGGCGTCGACAATCCAGGCACGGGAGACTGGTATGTTTTCTTCGGTCCGTGCCCACTCGAACACGCGGTCCGGGCCCCAACCGTCAATTTGCAACGCTGCCTTGACATACTCCTCGTCGAAATCCATCGCCAGCTTTCGCTTGAGCCCCTCTTTGAACAGGCGTTCGAAATCGAGCGTTCCAGTCGGTCCAGTCCGCGTGATATCCGTGAAATCGCCTTCAATTTCTTCAGTGACTTGCTTTCCCTTCGGGTCGAGGTCAAGGCCGAGTTCCTCGTCGAGCTCTTCTGCGAACTCCTCGGGATCCATCTCGTAGTATTCGTGTTCGCCGCTTTCCTCGCCGGGGTCGCCATCCTCATCACCGTCACCCGGTTCTGGTTGACCCACTGGCTCACCAGGTTGGGGTGTCCCGCCATCTCCTTGTCCAACGCCCCCCATATCGCGTTTTTCGTAGGCGAATTCCGGGAGGTTAACAATCTTAATGGGGATGCGTATCTGGTCCGGGCGACCGCCACTCAGATCGCCGTACTGGATGAACTCCGAAAGGTCTTGCCGGCGCTCTTCGCCCACTTCACGGAACCGTTCAAGGTCCTCTTTCAGTCCCATTAATTCTCACCACCGTTCGCGTCGCTCATTCTGGCATCGCCCAGTTCATCAAGCAGTTGTTCGTCACCGCCTGCCCAATCGTAAGCGACCTGTTCCATGACGTAGCGACTGGTCAGTTCAGCGGAAGCTTCGGAGTAGCCAAAGTCTTCGATGAGGGCGGTTATCGTCTGCTCTTTGAGCGCTTCGGTCTCCGTTCCACTTGGTGGGTCTGTCCACTGGGTTGGGTCGAAATCCTCGAACGTTCGTCTGATGTCATTCCAGTCGTAGCTTCCGAGGACGGCTTTGATGACTGGTATTTCCTTTGGGTTCACATCAGTCACTGTGAACGCTTCGTCACGGTGTTGCCACGCGTGGCGGTTGAGTGCAGTTACGATCTGCTCGCTGCGGAACTGCTCGACTGCGTCGGTGGGCTCGTGGCCCGCATACTCGTTTTCGGTAAACCGGCCAAGATGCTCAATCTCGAACACCTTCATCTTCAGCGGATCAGGTTCGACGCGCTCGCCACGTTCGTTTTCGAGCATATCGCCTTCCGTCCACGCATAGACGTGTCGAACGTACTCTTGGACCGTTTTTTCGTCAACGCGTTTGTCCTGCATCATCGCATTGAGAACGTCCGTTTCCTGTTGGCTGAACAGATAGGCTCTGACAGGTGCAACGCGCTCGCGATACTCGCGAACTTCGCCCTCGGTGAACACTGGAGCCTCGATGAGTCTCTCTTTCATCGCCGTTAGTACGTCTTGTGGCATGATGACGTCCTCAACTGGTAGCTCCTCGTGGAACCGGTCGGACGATTCATGCAACAGGTCGGCGACGAGGTCACGAGTGTACGTAATCGGGATGCCGTGTTTCCCATCAGGGGCGGCCTCGTCGAAGTCGAACTCCTCAACCTCGATACGGTCATCGCCATCACGGAGATAGCCACGGTCAAACAACAGCGCTTTGTCAACGAGGTCAAGCTCGGTCGGCAGGTCCGTTGTTGCAAGCCGTGAGACGACCGCATACAGTGCTGCAGCTTCGATTGCGTGTGGTGCCAGTTCCCGCTCGTGGACGACGCCATCGCTTCCGCGGACCGCGATTACCACCGGCTCGCGCATCCAGTCGGCGAGCTCATCCCACGAGGCGGCATCCCAGACGCTCGTCTGGTCAGTTAACTCTCGTCGAAGCAGTTCCGTCTCAAGCGAGAGATTCGTGAGGTAGGTAAATTCGTGTTTATCGAGCCGTCGCTTGAGCGCCTTGAGCGGGTCCTTTCCCTCACGGTTGGTGTGCTGGTCAAGCTGGTCTTCGAGGTCGGGATTTGAGATAATAATCAACTGCGTATCAAGGTCCATCCCGATTCCCTTATCGAGTTTGACCCGCTTTTCGTCGGGGACGTTGAGCAGCTTCTGGAGCAAGTCGGCATGTCGAGCGGCATCTTCGACGATTGTCACCAGCCCGTTGCCCTGTGAGAGGACACCATCGTAAGAGAATGCCTGTGGGTTTTTTCGGCCTCGTGAGTCCAGTTCACGGAGCATACCTTGCATCCACGAGCCAACCAGTCGCTCTTTCGGTCGCCCATCATCCTCGGAATGCAAGATACCGATTCCGCGCCCTTCGTCAACGACATAATTTTTCACACGTAGGTGTTTGGGGTCAGTCACCGCCGAAAAGAGGTTCTCGACACCCTGTCGGCGGTACTGCTCTTCGAGGTAGTCGACGGCCTCGCGGCAGAACGGGTCGAGTTCACCCTCGACACGCAGGGGAATGTGGTCGTCAAGCCGTCCATTAAGTTCGGCAAGCAACTCCTCACGAACCTCGGGTGGGAAGACGGTCAGTGGATGTGACTGGACAGGACTTTCATACCAATCATCCTCGTCTGCTTTCGGGTGGTCGCCGTAGGTCAATCCGGGGTCGCTGTCGACGCCAGCGATATTCCACTCAACGGTGTATCGTCGTCCCTGTTCGGTCTTCGAGAATTCTCGGAGCCCGTTGACGAGACAGCGTTTTAACTCAGACTTTCCGGTCGCTGTTGGTCCTTCCAACCAGAGAATCTTTTCTTCTTTGCCGCGACCGGCGGCTATTGAGCGCAGGTCATCGACGAATCGGTTTAACACAGCGGTGTTCCCGAGAATTGCATGCTCGCCACTGTTCCATGGGTCGTCAAAAAACCGGTACCGAGTCTTTTGCTCACCCTCCTCGATGAC
>PUNZ01000250.1 GCA_003551945.1 Halovenus sp.
ACTTTGATAAGGTGGCCTGGGCGAGACTTTTTCATCGTCGCCGGCAGGATTGAAACGTCGCGCGCACCAGCCTCAAGGAGCGTCTCCTGAAGACTACCAAGCACCTCCGGGGTCGTATCGTCAAGGTTCGTTTCAAGGACGGAGATGCCCTCGCGGTTGAGCGTCCCCTGTGTTGTCCCGACAATGGCCCGGAGAACGTTGGGATACGGGGAGAGCGCGGCGTCGCCCGCCCCATAGCCAATCGAGTCGACGGTAAGCGATGGAAGCGTGTCAACGCCGGTTGCAAACTGTCCGAGTAACGCCGCACCGGTTGGCGTCAGCAGTTCCACATCGACCGGGCCACCCTGCATGGCCCACGCAGCCTGTCGGACAATCTCGACGGTTGCCGGGCCCGGAACAGGGTACTGTCCGTGACTCATCTCAACCGTGCCGCCCCCGGTCGAAACAGGGGTTGTCACAACCTGGTCGACGCCGAGGTCATCGATGAGCAGACAGACACCAACAATGTCTGCAATCGCATCGTCCGCACCAACCTCGTGAAAGTGTATCTCGGAGAGGGTCGTCCCGTGGACGTGCGCTTCGGCCTCGCCAAGGAGCCTGAACGTTGCCACTGCATCGGCTTCGACGGCTTCGGGAAGCCCCATTGATTCGACAATCTCGACGACCTCTGTGTAGCTTCGGTGGGGCCCATACCCCTCTGCTGAGTGAGTATCATGGCTGTGGTCGTGGTCATGTTGATGAGCATGATTGTGTTCGTGGTCATGTTGATGAGCATGATTGTGTTCGTGCTCATGGTTGTGGTCGTGTTCGTCATGGCCCTTCCCACCGTGGTCGGGCCCATCATGTTCATCTCCAGAAATTCCACCAGTCAGGTTGACCGTCACCGATGTAGCCGCGATACCCGATTTAACCGTTTCCTCGCTAGCGTACTCAACACCGAGCGCGTCTTCGACCGGAGAGAGGACCTTTGGGTCTCCACCAGCGTCGAGTAACGCCCCAAGTAGCATATCGCCACTTGCGCCCATCCGTCCGTCGAACGCGAGTATTCTCATACTCGTACTGTGAGACAGCGAACTAATAGCGTGTCGCAAGGAACCGAGAACGTGCCGACTTTAACCACCCACACGTAAGTGAGTGTCATGGATACTGCCGCCGAGGAGACGAACGTCGAGTGGTACGAGTGGGGAGAGGAACCCTTCGAAATCGCCGCTCGAACGGAGAAGCCACTCCTGCTCTCGCTGGTGACGCGCTGGTCCGAAGAGTGTCGGGAGATGGACCGGACGACTTACACCGAACCGCGAACCGCCGCGCATATCAATGATCGGTTTGTTCCGGTTCGTGCCGACGCTGACCGACACCCACAGGTCCGCGAACGATATCATATGGGTGGGTTTCCCTCAACCGTCTTTCTAACACCCGCTGGGACAATACTCACCGGGGCAACGTTGCTCGGTGTCGATGGCTTCCGACAGATTCTCGAAGGTGTCCGCAAGCGCTGGGAACAACAGGGAGAAAAAGCCGGCTCAACCCCCCGTGCATTGCGAGAGAGCGACGCACCTGCAGGGCCACTTGAGGCCCGTATCGAAGAACACATGATAGAACAGCTGCTTGCCGCCTACGATACGGAGTTCGGCGGCTGGGGAGACGATGTCAAGTTTCCGATGGCACGGACTATCGAGTTCGCGCTGGTTCGCGCCCGTGACCAAGCCACCAGAACGGCCGACGCGGTTTCGACACACCTTCTTGATACCTACGATGGTGGTTTCTATCGGTTTGCGCGCAACCGAAACTGGGGTGGACCGCGCTATGAGAAACTCACCGACGAAAATGCGGCACTTGTTCGCGCCCTCTCGTATGCCTACCGCTACACTGGTGAAGAGTCCTATCGCGCCGCCGCCGAGCAGACCATTCAGTATCTAACCACCACGATGTGGACAGGGTCAGCGTTTGCCAACGCGCAGGGTGGCAATGAAGCATACTTCCGCCTCGAAGCCACCGAGCGCGAAGACAGCGAAGAGCCACCAGTCGATGAGACCATCCTTGCAGACAAAAACGGCTATGCGGTCGATGCTCTCTTGCGGTACTGGTCATACACCGATGACGAGCGTGCACAGCGGTATGCCGAGCGCGCCCGTGACTACGTGACTGACGAACTCATCGATAACGGTGAGGTGACACACTACCGAACAGCGAACGAAACAGGCCCAGCAGGGCTGCTTTCCGACCAGACTGGTATGTTGACTGGTTTGACAACCTCCGGTGCAGTCCTCGGGGAGTTGGGACCTGCCCGCGCGGTTGCTGACTGGACGATTGCTTCGTTGCAGACCGAGGAGGGGTTGCTGTGTGATGGGCCAACAACCGGCCCCGGCTTACTTGCCAAGGTACTGTATCCGCTGGATACCACTGCTGACTGTGCGGACGCATTGCTTGACCTTGCGTTGCTGACCGGTGATGAGCGGTACGAACTGGCTGCCAAAGACGCAATCACTGCGTTTGCAGGAGCAACAGACCGAATGGGCGTACAAGTCGCACAGTATGCAACCGTCTCGGCCCGCCTTCGCTCACCACAGGCGTTGGTTGTTGGCACGGAGGCAGGCGCTGACTTACATCGGGCCGCCCTCCGACTCGTTGACCACGAGACCGTTGTCGTCCCCGCAAAGGGGATTGACCGAACCCCCCTGAGTGATGAACCAGTTGCCGATGGTACGGCGCATCTCGTTCGTGATGGTACTGTTATCGGAACCGCGACAACGCCGCCGGAACTCGAATCGCTATTGACCGGCTAGAAAATCGAACCAATGATACCGACGACCCCGTGAGAGAAGTTTAAACACCTAAACGGGCGGAGAGTTTATATCCCCGTGGTGTGAGATAGTAGGCAATGGCTAGCCTGAGGGACTTAGGACTATCGGAGTACGAATCTCGTGCCTACCGGTCGTTACTCCAAACCGGACCGACGACGGCAAAGGAGCTGTCGCGGACGAGTGACGTGCCGATGGGCCGCATTTACGACGTGTTGAACAGCCTCGAGACGCATAATCTGGTTCGCAGCCAGACCGCGAGCCGCCCAAAGAAATATGTCGCTGTTGAGCCCGAAAAAGCGCTTGAACGATTGCTGGCAAACAAACGTGAAGAGCTTGAAGAGCAGATTTCTCAGTATGAAAATATCGCAGGGACGCTCGAAGAACAACTCGAAGCATCTGACCCCGTAGATGAGCCGTTCTGGACGGCCGCACTCGGGCCAGAGGAGACCGTTGACCTCCTTGTCGAGCGACTTGCTGCCGCGGATGAACGGATTATCTTTGTCGCCGCAACGCCGACCTCACGGTTCGAACTTGATGTCGTCGGCGAGCGGATTGCCGACGAGCTAGAGGTTGCCCTCGATCGTGGCGTCTCGGTCTCGACACTCCTGCACCCAGATGTCGTCGAGACGCTCCCGGAAAGTGTGGGTCGGCGATATCGACATTACCTCCAAAACGAGCGTGACTTTGAGGTGCGAACCAGCGACGAAGTAACGAGTACCTTCACGCTGCTTGACCACACTGAGGTCTGTATCGAGGTTCCACATCCGCTGAATCCGAAAGAAGCGTTTGCGCTGATTGACCTCAAGGATACCGAGTTTGCCGAGAACATCAAAACCGACTTCGAATCTCGGTGGGACAACTCGAAAGAATTGTTGTTATAGTTCGTGGCCGTTCCCGTTTACTTCGCTCCGTAGCGCCCCAAATTCAGCAACACGCTCAGCGTGCGCGTTGTGTTGGTGAATGGATTCGTCGTTTGACTGTTTCATCTGGACAACTGCGTCATCAGGCAAGTCTGGAAACTCTTTGACGACGCCTTCTGCCATGGCGCGAACGCAGTCCTCGACGAATTTTGCATCCGAGTGTGCGTCGAATGTCATGTAGTCCTCGTCAGGTCGCTTGGCGAGGTTGTAGATGCGAGCGCTCATGGAATCCCGAGCGACATCAATGAGGTCATGCAAGTCGACCTCCGGCGTTCCTGAGCTTTCGATGGTGATGGTGGCATGGCCACGCTGGGAGTGTCCTGGCTGTGGGACGCGGTCGAGAAACTCCTCTGCGATTTCGTCCTCGACACCAAGTTCTTCGAGCGTCTCTCGTGCTCTGCTTGCCGACATCCCTTGGGAACACGGACAGACGGTCATTCCGATAACATGGGCACCGATAGTTTCGCGTGTGCCGTCTTCAGTCGCTGTGGCAGCGGCAATGATATCCGTCGAGTGCTGGGTTGGTTTACCCGATGCAGGTGTCTCGTCACGGACGATATACTCGGCTTCCATTCTGACTTCCGCCTTCGTCGTGTACTCGTGTTTTTCGAGAAGGCGCTCTGCAGTCTCACCACAGACATCTTCGATACGATAGGTCGGTTCGCTCACGGCTTCTTCGAGAATTTCGTCGACAACCTCCATGTTGCGGCTCATATCGGCTCCCTTGCGCCACGAAGGGAGATCGACGAAGACCTCAAACTCGGCCATTAGGACAATTGGCCGTTTTTCGGGTCGAGCGACTTTGACAAGCTTTTCGACGCCGGTGACACCGACGCTGTTCAATCCGACAGAAATGTCCGGCTGGTCAGCCTGCACATCCGGCAGTTGCTGGGTCATCGAATCGTGTTACGAGTGAGAGGGGATTATGTTTACGGTACGGGAAAAGTGCCTCGGGAACGCTTACAGACTGCGAGGTTCGTCCAACTCATCGAGGTCGCGAAATGCGGCCTCAAAGTCACTTTCGTCAAACTGTGCAATAGTCTCGTCAAGTTCATTTTGTAACCGAGACATCTCGGCTTTAAGCTCTTGAAACTCGTCGCTGTCGAGCAGTTCCGATTCAGGTTTGTTCGCAACGAGCGTGCCGTGTTTAGCAGTCAGTGCGTAATACTGGCGCAATTTCTTCTCGTACTGTGAGGTGGTCAACAGCCGCTCAATCGTCTCGAACAGTTCATCACGGGAAACAGGTTTGATGACGTAATCGTCAAACGGCATGTCGATAATATCAAAATCAGGGTCGACAGCCGTTACCATCGCAACGCGGACATTCAACTCACGGTTGCGAATTTCATCAAGGACTTCATCACCAGAAATGCCGGGCATTCGTCGGTCAAGAAGGACAACGTCAACCGATTCATCAAGCAAATCAAGCGCTTCCTGACCCCCGTACGCAGTCATAACCTCGAAATCCGTCTCTAACTGTGCGGCGTATGCGTCGGCCACATCCGGTTCGTCGTCAACGACGAGGACTGTTGCAGGCTCGCTCCCACTCATTCGTTCGCTACAACGATGAGACAGTCCAAAAGGTTTCCGGGTTTGCGAGGAAGCGCGCGATTACTCTGTGTTGTGTCCCGTTAACTCGTCTAACTTGGCCAGATACTCCGGTCGGGGCACCTGATAGAGGTCGTGATATGGATACTCACCGGATGCAAACGCCTCCGCCCGCGACTGCACACCGTCTTGTGCCTCCTCACGCGAGTCATATTTCCACGATTCGCTCACCTCCGGTTCGAGATAAAGCGTGACATACCATGGTGCATCTGGTGGTGGGGAATGTGGCCCCGGTCGTCGCCCACGCTGTCCTTTCGTGAGATAAAGCGTCGGCAGACACGGCGCAGGGTAGGCAGTCGTATCAAACACATCGGGGCGGTAGGTCAACACCACTTTCTGGCGTTCAGTATGCCAGATTTCCCAGCCATCAGCAAGCTCCGGAAACTCCATGCATTGCCTTGGCGGTTCAGCGCTAAGAGTGATGTCCTTCAGCCACCCTTTATAAAGGGTACGTAACTGGTATATATGTAACACGAAAGGAAGGGTGAAATATGGCTGCAGTCTGCGTGTTTTTGACTCATCCCATGAAGTAATCGAGTGAGATGAGAGATAGGCTTAAACGTTCACAGTACTCACATATAATATAGTATCGGTGCCGCGCACCCCGTGATGAGTTCTCGCAGGTAATTGCTGGTCAGGAGCAGTCGGTTGCGCCTACACTATGGTATGATTACACATGACAAGCAATGAACTGAGCCTCGAATCGCTGAGCCAGGAGTACCGGGAGACGATTCCAAGCGACCTCAGACAGAGTCGGTCGTTCGAATGGTATCTACAACAGCTCTACGACGACCCGAAGATAGCCCGTAGTTCCCACCAGCGGGTCGCAGATATGTTCGACTTCTACGGGAGCGAATACGACGAAGATGCTGGCGTCGTTGAGTACAAACTCGCCTCCGAAGACCCTCTTGATGACGGGAAAAACACCTTCTACGGTCGCGTCATCCACGATGCAATCCACGAGTTTGTGAACAAGGTCAAATCCGGGGCTCGTGGGCTAGGACCGGAGCGACGGATTTTGCTGTTGCTCGGCCCTGTTGGCTCCGGCAAATCGGATTTTGACTCACAGGTTCGGCGGTATTTCGAGGATTATACAAGCCGAGACGAAGGCCGGATGTACACGTTCCGGTGGACAAATCTCTGTGATGTCATCCCCGACCAAGACCCCGCAGACGATGTTGTTCGCTCGCCGATGAACCAAGACCCGCTCGTCTTGCTCCCCCAGCCACAGCGCAATGAAATCATCGCAGAGCTTAACGAGCGGTTAGATGCACCCTACACGATTCGAAACGAACAGGCGCTTGACCCCGCCAGCGAGTTCTACATGGACCGCCTGCTTGCGGCCTATGATGATGACCTCAAGGAGGTGTTTGACAACCACATCGAAGTAATCCGACTCATTGCCGATGAGAATAAGCGACGGGCCATCGAGACGTTCGAACCCAAAGATAAGAAAAATCAGGATGAGACGGAGTTGACCGGTGATGTCAACTACTCGAAAATCGCCATTTACGGTGAATCCGACCCGCGAGCGTTCGATTATTCCGGTGCCTTCTGTAACGCAAATCGCGGCATCTTCTCCGGCGAGGAACTGCTGAAACTCCAGCGAGAGTTCCTCTATGACTTCCTGCACGCCACACAGGAACAGACAATCAAACCGAAAAACAACCCACGGATTGATATCGACCAAGTCATCGTCGGCCGAACGAACATGCCCGAGTACCGGGATAAGAAAGGCGACGAAAAGATGGAGGCGTTCAACGACCGGACCAAACGCATCAACTTCCCGTATGTCCTTTCGTACGAGAACGAAGCCGAAATCTACCGGAAGATGCTCAGGAATGCCGACCTCCCCGGTATTCACGTTGAACCGCACACGCTCGAAATGGCCGGGCTGTTTGGCGTCCTCACACGCATCGAAGAGCCAGATGGTGGAACGATTGACCTCATACAGAAGGCCAAAGCCTACAACGGCGAAATTGACGAAGCGGACGACATCGACGTCAAGAAGTTGCAGGATGAGGCTGCCGAAAAAGTCGATATCGGCGAAGGGATGGATGGCGTCTCACCACGGTTCATCGGCGACGAAATTGCCGAAGCACTCATGGAGTCGCTACACCGGTCACGCAATTTCCTCTCCCCACTGACGACGTTCAACCACCTTGAGGCAAACCTCGAAAATCACGGTTCAATCTCCGAGGACCTCTTTGACACCTACTACCGCTACATCGAGCAGGTCCGCGAGGAGTACAAAGAGCGCGCCATCGAGGACGTCCGACACGCCTTGGCCTACGACGTGGACGAACTCCAGCGTCAGGGTGAAAAATACATGGACCACGTGATGGCCTACATTGACGACGATACCATCGAGGACGAGTTGACCGGTCGCCAGCAAGAACCTGATGAGCAGTTCCTGCGAAGCGTCGAAGAGAAACTCGACCTTCCAGAGGACCGAAAAGACGACTTCCGACAGGAGGTTGCCAACTGGGTTTCTCGTCGTGCCCGCGAAGGTGAATCGTTCAATCCACAGGATAACGACCGCCTGCGCCGTGCACTGGAGCGGAAACTCTGGGAGGACAAAAAGCACAACATCAACTTCTCCGCACTGGTTTCAAGCGGCGATATGGACGACGACGAGCGCAACGAATGGATAGATGCCCTGATGGAGCAGGGCTACTCCGAGGGTGGCGCAAAGGAAGTGCTCGAATTCGCCGGTGCCGAAGTTGCAAAAAGCGAGATGGAGGACTGACACAGGATGGGACGCGAAAACAACCGACGACAGTATCGAACGGGGAACGCTGGGAGTGACGACACTGTAACGGCAAGGGCGGATACCGGCGCAACCAGTACGCAGTTCATCGCGGCAGCAGACAAAATGCTCGACGCAGCGTACGAAGAGCCCTTGTCACTTGATCAGTACGTCGACCTCCTCCTTTCATCACCGGAATTAGCTGCTCACGCACCAAAGTATCTGCTGGCAGCTATCGAGGATGCGGGCACCAGAACAGTCATCGAGGAGGGTGAGCAAAAGACTCGGTACCGGTTTTTTGACGACCCATGGAACAGTGGCGAGCATGCAATTCTCGGGAACACCGCTGTGTTAAACCGATTCGTCGATGACCTGCGCT
>PUNZ01000258.1 GCA_003551945.1 Halovenus sp.
CCGATGGGGAGAGCTGTGTGATAAGAAAGACCCAGTCAGGAAACTCCGCGGGCATAGACAGTCCGTTGAGCAGGTAGACAACACCGAGCGGGACGACATCCCAGATGAGTTCGAACACGACAAAAAAGCCGACAGCAAAGGTCGTCGCTCTGGTTGTTGAGCCAGTCGCCGCTGACAGTCCGACGATGATACTCACATACACGGCCACAAAGAAGACCGTTGCAAGCAAAAACAAGAGCAGCCCAAAAGCATCAAGACTTCCAAGCAAAGCCGCACCGAAGCCAAGGCCAAGCACCAATCCAACGGCAAGCCCTGTCGTCAGAACGGCCGCCCGTCCGAGCAGTTTGCCAAAGAGAATATCTGAGCGAGTGACTGGGAGCGAAAGGAGGATTTTGATGCTTCCGAGTTCTCGTTCTCCGGCAAGGGATTTGAAACAGACGATGATTGCGGCGAGAGGGATGAATAGACCAGTGATACCCACTGTGAAAAAGAGTAAGCCACCGAACGTGGCCTGGTCAGTTGGCCCGAACATTTCGGGAAGTTCGACGTACGCGTAGGTCGTTGCAAGCAACAAGAGAACAAAGATGCTGACCAGCGACCACAGGGCTCGTGACTGAACCGCATCTTTGAAATCTTTCTTCGCGACAGCGAGAATGCGCTTTGTCGATGTTCCGGATGGAGTATTGGATGTACTCATGCGCGAACCTCCTGTTCCTCGTTCGTATACTGGATAAACAGGTCACTGAGCGAGGAGGTAACAACCGAGAAGTCCTCAATTGTGACAATGCGGTCTATTTCTTCGAGCACTCTGAACTTTGGTCGGTCGCCGATACCGATACGGATTCGGCCATCATCGATGGCAGCATGCTCGACACCAGCAACTGTCTCAATCTGTGATAGAATCTCATCTGAGAGCTGTTCGACCTGCAGGTAGATTGTTTCCCGGGCATCCGTTGCCGAGCGAAGCCCAGCAACCGAATCAACGGCGACGAGCTGTCCGCGATTGATGATCGCCACTCTGTCACAGACCGCTTCGACCTGCTCCATGACATGGCTAGAGAAAAAGACCGTCGTCCCGCGCTCGTTTTCCTCGAGAATGATATCTCGCATCTCCTTTGCTCCGTTCGGGTCAAGTCCAGTCGATGGCTCATCAAGAATCAGGAGGTCTGGGTCTCCAACGAGTGCTATCGCCATCACGAGGCGCTGTTTCATCCCTTTCGAATAGCCACCGGCATCCCGGTCGGCTGCATCCGCAATTCCGACGCGTTCGAGCATTGCAATCGGCTCTTCGTCCGATTCCTTGAGTTCAATTGCAAACTCGAGATGTTGCCGACCGGTGAGTCGGTCATAGACGTGGTAGGCATCCGGGAGGACACCAGTCCGGCGACGAACATCGAGACTTTCATCCTGTGCATCGTATCCAAGAACCTTGACAGAGCCTGCTGTTGGCCTGATAAAATCCAAAATAATATCGATTGTTGTCGATTTTCCAGCCCCGTTCGGTCCGAGAAAGCCAAATATTTCACCCTCCTCAACAGTCAAATTAAGATCATCGACAGCAACCACCTGCCCAAAGTGTTTGCTCAACCCATCAATTTCAATTGCTGGCATAACGCTATACTAGCAAGAGAGATGGATAAAGGTACCCGACCTGTGTCTTGGGTAGTTAGAAAATATCGGAGCTAGTCATTCCAGCGTTCGGGAACCTGAATCGTATATTTGCCGTCCTCTTGGAGTGCAATAATGTACTCCTCACGGTCGTACAGTTCCATGAGATTGAGTTCGTACTGACCAGGTTCGACAACACGAATCGACTCGAACTGGTCGTTGAGTTCTTTGCGCAGTTCGGAAAGACCGGGGCGGGATGGCTGGTCATCTTCTGAGTCTGCTGAGGAAGCCACCTCGTCACTGGCCGTGCTATCTGGAGGTGAAACGGAGGGGTTCCGGGAGATATCAGTGGCCTCATCCTGTTCCTCCTTTGATTCAAGTGGAGAGTGGGTAGTTTCCGCCGAGTCGTCCATCTGTGGAGCAGAACGGAATCGGTCGGGTGCAGGCGGGAGTTCGTCAGGAGAGACAACTTCGCTTCGAGCGCTTGCCTGAGCGTGGTCTTCAGCGGGCGTCGGTGAACCACTGGTAGGAACGTCTTCTTCCGTGCTGGCACTTGTCGATGACGGACTCACCAGGTCTCTGACTGCTGTTGCTGCGTTTCCAACTGTCCGGGCAACCGTACTGTCTACGGCAGGTTCCGGTGGTTCCGGCGGTTCTGCGGGTGTGTCAACGGTGCTGGCACCGGCAGGTTTGTACTGAAACTTTGTGCCGCCACAGTTCGGACACCCCGATAGCATCTCTTTCGAGCCGTCATCGAATCCCTGTCCGCAGTCAGTACACTGGTGTGGCATGTGATGATATTCCTCTGGCTACTTTCGAGAGACAAGCGTCTGAATCAGCGTTTCGTCTTTGTGTAAGGTCTCAATCTGATTCGCTGGGCCGATAACGGTCAGCTTTTTCGCTGATTCCCGACCCATCAACCGGTCGAGGAAGCTGGCATCGGCCGTTTCCTTTCGAGGATACGTCTCAATTTCGATGCCGTTGAACTCGTCAGGGCTGATTTCGGTCATCGTCACCTCGATAAGTCTGGATTCCTCATCCGGAGAAAGTCCTTCTTCAAGAATGACGATATTCCCGTCGCGGACGCCATCGAGAATCATCCGAATTTTCTCCATGCTCGCAAGGCCGTCCATGCGTTCGCCGCTTATCAAATCAATTCTTACTCCGTCACGTGGTTTCACTTCCGGCATGATATCACCCAAAGTACTCCGCAATATTGTCGTAGACCTCGTCCATGTTGTCCCCTTCAAGTGCAGAGAGTGGAATCGTCTCGTGCTGGGGGAACGCATTGCGGATGCGCTGGACGCTTGAATCTTCCAGGTCGATTTTGTTCGCGAGAATCAACACTGGAAGGTCTTGACTCTCGATGATACCGATGAGCATCGTATTGACCTGCGTGAACGGGTCAGTTGTCGAATCGAGCACGTAGATGACGCCGTCGACATCCTCACGAAGCCAGTGCATAGCCTCAGCCACACCCTCAGTGGCTTCACGAGAGCGCCTGACAGCGTCTTCTTTTTCCATGTCGTGTTCGAGAAACTCGGTGTAATCGACTTTCGTCGTGACACCGGGTGTATCGACCACGTCGATGGTGACGGTTTTGCCGTCGCGTTCGATTTCAATGTTCTCTCGCCTACGCGCGCGGCGCGTCTCGTGTGGAATATGGCTTTCCGGACCGACGGCATCGCCGTGTTCGGTCCAGTCGCGCACAATTCTGTTTGAAAGCGTCGTCTTCCCGGCATTTGGCGGTCCGTAAATGCCGATGCGTTTCGGCTCCTCGTCGGAGAACAACGTCGATGCTGCCCGCGAAATGCTTGATCTAAGTCCTGTGAGCAGTCCCATCCTAAATCCTCCGGCCCCAGTTGGGGCTTGAGAGAATAAGCCAACCGTGTATACTTAATGGTATGTCAGACATATGTATGATTACCCACCATTTCTGCTGGAAATATATGTACATGAGGGGAGTGCCCGCTCATCCCGCTCCTAATGTGGTCGAGTAATTGGGAATGTATCGAGAAGAGAGATAGGTACGTTATCATTAGTTATGGGGAATGGTAGCATGAGTATGTAGATGCCCCCCACCCCTTTGTTTCAGGTGGAACCGAACGAAGGAGTGGGGACAACATAGCTGGATAGCTGAAGAGGAGTCTTTCATGTCGAATAAACTAGCTAGGAAAAAGAGTCAACGGTGTTCCAGATGAAAGACTAGTCTAGTATTAACTAGACGTTGTTTCTAGAACTTCTAGTAAAATATACTAGTTCACAGTTACAATGTCTTTTTTTCTCTAGTACGGTTTTGGTTTTACTGATTATCACTTAAATCTTTCCTAGTCTACCAACCGTCTCTCTGACCCCCACCCACTCTTTTTTTCGTTCCACCCGAAACAAAGGGGTGGGGGGGTTCTATGGGTATTGATAACACTCAACACGAACTCTCGTTCGTCTTCTCGTACTATCCAGTCTCACCCGTATCCTATGATACTGAGAATGCTCTTGCGCTGATACACGAATCTTCTTGGGCTGTTCACTGAGCTCCGGTTTCCTCACTCCTCATCCCTACTGCAATCTTTCGACGCAGACGAATCACATGTAAAATCAAATCTCTTCATCCGAGGTGCCCGCCGGAATGTCTCGTTCCAGAGCCCACACACCCGTGTTGCTAGCTTTCCTCACACTTGGTAACTATATAACCGTAATATTTAATACGCGCTCACCCGCCATTTCTTCTGGTTCAACTGGACATCGACTATCTCCGCCACCCGCGGAATTAGCGGGTTAGGAAGGCCGTACCGGATAATCTCGGCCGCGTCGTGGGATTTCCAGTCGAAACAAAGGGGTTACAGATCGACTATGACGGATTCAGGCAACCGGCCGGATGGGAGCGGTCGGGAACTGGCCGGTGACACCAGTTCAACTGGAACAGATGATGAATCGGCGGATAGTAACTCCGCCACGAGTACCGATAGTGATAGTCCCACGGAGGACTCGCTTTCGGAGACCCCCCCGTCCTTTTCCGATAGGTCGTTCGACTCGCGTACGCGTGAGCCAACCGAACCACGGGAGACTCACTTCGATGCGTTGTTGGAAGAAGAAGCAGACGATGATGAAGCATCACCAGGGCTGTTTGATGACCTACTGAGCGGCGAACCCATCTTTGAGAACAAAGAGGTTCTCCGTCCGGCATACACGCCTCGAAAGCTCCCACATCGTGAAGAACAGATTAACACGATGGCGACGATTCTTGTCTCTGCCCTTCGCGGAGACACGCCCTCGAATATTCTTATCTACGGGAAAACGGGGACTGGAAAAACTGCGAGTGCAAAGTTTGTCAGTGACGAACTTGAAGCGACGTCGGAAAAATACGAAGTTCCCTGTGAGGTTGAGTATATCAACTGCGAAGTGACTGACACACAGTATCGTGTTCTGGCACAGCTAGCAAACAAATTCATCGAAAGCAATCAGGAAGCCATCGACGAGCGTATCCATCAACTTGAATCGGTGATGGCAGCCGAGAATACCGAACATCAACTAGAGAGTACGACATTCGACAGTGAGTCGGAAATCTCAAACCGCATCACACAGCTTGAAAATGAGCGAGAGGATTTCGAAGAGGTCCCAATGACCGGGTGGCCAACTGACCGAGTCTATAGCTCATTTTTCGAGGCCGTTGATTACCGCGAGCGGGTTGTCGTGATTATGCTGGACGAGATAGACAAACTCGTCGAGAAATCCGGTGATGATACGCTCTATAACCTCTCTCGCATGAACTCCGAGTTGGAACACTCTCGGGTGTCGATTATCGGTATCTCCAACGACCTGAAATTTACTGATTTTCTCGACCCGCGTGTCAAATCAAGCCTCGGAGAAGAGGAAATCGTCTTCCCACCGTACGACGCGAATCAACTACGGGATATCCTGACCCACCGTGCAAGCGTTGCGTTCAAAGACAGCGCCCTCACGGACGACGTCATCCCGCTCTGTGCAGCCTTTGCGGCCCAGGAACACGGTGATGCACGGCGTGCACTTGACCTTCTGAGAACTGCAGGTGAACTTGCCGAACGCGATAGCACCGACCATGTCGAAGAGGACCACGTTCGACAGGCACAGGAGAAAATTGAAATCGACCGCGTAGTGGAGGTCGTACGCACGCTCCCACAACAGTCGAAACTCGTTTTATTTGCTATCATTCTGCTTGAAAAACAAGGTGTGCACAATATCAACACTGGAGAGGTCTATAACATCTACAAACGGCTATGTGAGGAAATCGACGCGGACGTACTGACACAACGGCGCGTCACCGACCTTATCAGCGAACTCGATATGCTCGGTATTGTCAACGCTGTCGTGGTTTCAAAAGGGCGCTACGGCCGGACGAAAGAAATCAGCCTCTCGGTTCCAGTTGAAGAGACGGAGGCCGTTCTTCTCTCCGATTCCCGCCTTGGCGATATCGAGGACGTTCAGCCGTTCGTCCAAGCACGGTTTGACAACTAACTCAACTGTCGCTTTAACGCCCTCACCGTTGCTCTCTTAGCTGCATTTAAAACCGCCTATTCGAACTGGAGCCGGAGCCAGCCAATCCCTGGAACGCGAACCTCAGCGGTCCCGACTACCCACTCCGGGTGTACCGGTTGCTCGCCGTTCACCTGGTCATAGACTTGATTCGTCTGCTCGTTATCGCCTTTCGTGATAAATCCATCATTCGGTGCTGGACAGACCGACTCGACATCTTCGCACTCCTCAACCGAGCCAAGATAGTTTTCGTCAGCCTTTGCCACCCAGTCATCCCCTTCGTCCACCCAGAGCATCGCCCGGTGGATTATCGGGGTCTGTTCAGTATTGCCATTAGGCGCATAGACGATAACGTCCCCGTACGCTCCAAACTTGCTGTAGTCGTGTGCTTCTCCCTCTTCGGCGCTCACGATGCCACTCTCGCCACCAAAGTCCGGCTGGAACCGCTCAGTGTCCATGACGAACACGAGGTCATTTTCGTTCATATTCGGCTCCATACTGCCGCTTTCGATGGCGACCATCGGTGGCCAGACCCCGCTAATTGCAAACAGGTAGATCCCGATAAGGGCAACCGCGAGAATGCTCACTCCGACATCCCGCCCGAGTAACACCCACTCGTTTGGCTCATCATCTTGCGCTGTGGGTGTGTCCCCAGTTTGGCCTCTGGCACCCGGCGAGTTGTCGAACTCCTCACTGAGAGCACTCTCGATCGAAGCCTCGCTTTCCACTCCAGTCTCATCGCTCTCTGTGTCACGTTCCGCTGTTGGTGACTGTTGATGGTTCGAATCGGAAATATCACCAAGACCATCCGAAGAGTCAGTGGGGGGATTGTCCTCCCCGGGCGCAGTCATTGTCTAGTCTTATCCCCCAATCGCGTTTGAATGTTCTGGTGAACTGATCACGTTGGTGGTCACTCTTATTTGGAACCAGCCCTGACTACCGAGGTGTACATGCCCTCTCAAGAGCAGTTTCCCGCACTCCCCAGCCTGCCACATCGGTTTGTATTCGCTGAAACGGACGAGTCGTTAGTCGTCGAACATTGTGGTCGGGTGTTCAAATGGAGCGAACACCGATTTCCACTGAAAAATCAGGTGGTGTCTCTCCCTGAACGACTCCGTGAGAGTGGGTATGCAATCCAACTCCAAGCCAAACTTATCGAAGCTGGCTATGAGGTTCGGTTTGAGTACGGTCTCCGATGGGACGTTCGGCGGGGACTCGGAACTATCCACTTGAAGCGATGACAGTCCACTATGTCTACCTCGTTGAGTGTTCCGACGAGCGCAACTCATTTTATATCGGATACACCACTGATTTGGAGCGTCGCCTCTCCGAACACAATGCTGGCACCGGGGCAAAGTACACGCGCGGGCGGACGCCAGTCAGCCCACGATATGTCGAGTACTGGGAATCACAGTCTGAAGCAATGAGCCGGGAATGGGAGCTCAAACAACTACGACGGGATGAGAAAGAAGGGCTTGTTCCGGAGTGTTCGGACGTGGTTTCGGTTCGGTTCACTCCATCGTAATCTGGTTTTCATTCCGCAACGTCGAGCTCACCGTCGGGGTAAATCCGATAGGTCCGGCCATCACGTTCACGCTGTATCAGTCCGCGGTCTTCGAGGTCGGTCACGGTTTGGCTGACTTTGCTTTTTGAGAAATCCGAACGGTCACGGACATCAACCTGCGTAAGACCGGGCGAGGCGAGGATTGGGTCGATAATCCGGCGCTCATCCTCTGGAAAATTCGAGATAAGCGCTGCCCGTTGTTCCGGTGACAGCGCTGGCTCTGTCTGTTCGTCGTCTGCGGAGTCATCCTCTGCGGGTTCGCTCTGCATTACTGCCCCTTCTGATTCACGACCAGGCCGGCCAATTGGTTCATTCTTACTGGTGGTTTCTTCGGCAAACACCGACCGACTTTCCCGTTCGGTAGCCAGTAGGTTGAGTCGGCCATACAGGTAAATCCCACCGACGAGACAGGCAGTGAGCAGGCTCCCGAAAAAGTAAATTGTCGCGACGAGTTGGTCGCCGGTCTGCCACGCAGCGACGACGCCGCCGAGAACGATAATTGCGACCATCGCGGAGGCAGCAACGTCGGTTCCTTCGTAGTTCACGTCTTTGTTGCATTTCTCACCGTGGTCTATTTACGCTTTGTGTCGTCTTTTCACGGAAGAAAGCGAACGGTTCAAGCAAACGGCGGCTAACTGTTTGGTGATGAGAACGTCGTTTGGCGAGTGGGCTACACGTAAACGGATTGCAAAGCTTCTCGATACG
>PUNZ01000132.1 GCA_003551945.1 Halovenus sp.
CGACCGAGAAACTCGGTCAGGTCGTCGTTTTCAGTCAGTGTCTCTGTTAGTTCATGGAGGGTCTGTTGCTCGGTCCGCTGTGGGATACCAAACTCGCCGTCGAAGCGAACCGACTCGGGAATGTCGAATAGCTCGCGTTCGTCTTCGACGCCGAGTTCGGCCAGCATCGCAGCGGTCTCCTCCGGTGTGTGGGGCGCGTATGGACTGCCGTGGTCTCCACCCATGGATATGTGCCATTAGGCGTCTTCATACGGAATGCTTTCGGTTTGGAAACGAACCGGATGCGATTCAAGAGGGGCCACCGAATCGGTCACTCAACGAGCGCAATCTCGTCGTCGCCAAGCGGGACTGCACAGATGAATGCACCCTCCTCGTCACCGTCGTTTTGATACCAGTGGACTGCACCCGCGGGAATGTGCACAGCGTCACCGGCGCTGACGGTTTGCTCTGTCACCTCGCCATCTTCTCCTTCGATACCCACTGTATACTCACCCGCAAGTACGTACTGTTCGTGTTCAATTTCGTTGGTATGCTTTGGCACGCTCCCACCCGGTGCAATCGTGAATCGCCGCAGTGCAAGATTCGATGCGCCATGGGTTTCGTCAAGTAAGACGCCCTTTTCGAGCCCGTCTGCTGCGTCGACTGATTCGTACGCAATTTCCGATGCCTGTCGAATGAGTGGTGTCTCTGCGGTCATACCCACCAATACACCACCGAGTGACTTCAGCACCGGTGGTGTCTGGAAGGCGTGAGCTACGCATCTTCTCAAATTATCGGCTGGCCGACACCTCCTTCTCAGAGCGTTTGTATTTCGCTCACCGCTCTATCAGCACCCGCAGCAGCCGGGTACACGATGTGGTCAATAAACTGCAGGTGGCCTAACTCCTGTTGGCCATCGTGAGTGATCCGAACGATGGTTTTTGCGTCCGGATTCACCGCTGCAGCGTGTTCGGCAACCGCACGGTTGGTCTCGGTGTCGTTGGTTAAGCCAGCAACGACCGTTGCCTCTTCGATACCTGCCTCGTTGAGGGTTCCTTCGTCCGTTCCGTCCCCGCAGATGACGTTGTTTACTTCATATCCTGCGAGCGAATCGCATTTCTCGCTATCTTGTTCGACTATCGTCACTCGGTATCGTTCGGCTGTCAATCCCTGCGCGGTGTGTCTCCCGACACGACCGCCGCCAACAATCAGTACCTCACGTCTCATGGTTTTCGCCCAGTTAATCGCCGCGTCCGTTTTTGTTTCCTGTTACCACGGTCCATACTACTTACTGCGGTTCGGTCTGTGATATACTCCGTTGCTACGGCAAAAACTACGAATTACTATCTCGTTGTCACTTCGCACCCGTCTTCGGTGACGATAACGGTGTGCTCTTTCTGACTGACGTAGTAGCCAGGTTGCTCTTTCAATACGGGATAGCCGTGGATGATGTTCTGTTGTTTGAGGCGACGGAGCGCAAGTTTTGGACGGGAGGCGTCAAGCCACCGGGTTGCAAACGGCAGCGTGCGGAACTCATCGGTTATCTGTTTGAGAACCTCGCGGGCCTGTCGGTCACGGATTGATTTTTCCTGGTCAAGCGCAAAAATCTCCTCGTCGCTTCCCTCTTTCACTTTCCCGCCGCCATCGGTTGCGAACGGCTCGATAGCGACCACGTCGCCGACCTCCAGGGTGGTACCCTGTGGCACTTTTCGGTTTGGAATGTTCGGCGTTGTGTGCTGTTCCCAGTGACCGAGTCCGTGACCGGTGAGGTTCACGACCGGGTTGTAGCCGTAGCCGTTGATTGTCCGGCCAATGATATCACCGAGCAGTGCGGTGTCGACGCCTGCTTCGATGGTATCGATGGCGGCCTCGAGCGCCTCTGCGGAGGCTTCGACCAACTCGTCGTTGCCCGATAGGTCGACGGTGATCGCCGAATCTGCGAGCCAGCCGTCGACAGCTACGCCGATATCGATGTTTATCATCTCCTCGCCAAACGTCGAGTCGTCGTCGATGCAGGGGGTGGCGTGTGCGGCCTCTTCATCGATGGAAATGTTCATCGGGAAAGCAGGCTGCCCGCCAAGTTCGCGGATGCGGTCTTCGACATGCTCGACCAGTTCGAGATGGCTGGCCCCAACTTCGATGCGGTCGACTGCCTCCTCTCGGACGGTGGCAAGAATCTCGCCGGCCTCACGGTGTTTCTGATACTGCTCGGAATCAAGGTCCACGTCGCTCATACCACTCCTTGGACACTTGCCGTCAAAGGCGTACCGTTCCCGAGCGCGGGACGTAGTTTGTTCCCCGGCGTTGCCGGCCCCGTCAGGGTTAACATACTGGCCGTCGTATGACGGGATATGAGTACGACCGAGGACACTCCGCAGCAAGCGACCGTCTCGGTGACCGAAGAGGCAGCCGAGGAAGCGCTCGCACTTATCGAAGGTGAGGGCCTCGACAGCGACGTTGCTGGTCTTCGCCTGTATGTCCAGCAGGGTGGTTGTGCTGGGCTTTCCTACGGCATGCGCTTCGACGATGCACCGGAAGAAGACGATACGATTACGAACCATCACGGCCTGCGAATCTTTGTCGACCCCGCAAGCATGAATTACATCGATGGGTCGGTACTCGATTACGAGGGTGGCCTGCAAGGGGCTGGCTTTCACGTCGAGAACCCGAACGTCGTCAGTGAATGTGGTTGTGGAGAAAGCTTCCGAACTTAGTCTCTCTCTACCATTTCTTGCGTTACTCCGCTAGCCGCTTCCCCACAGCGTAGCCGGTGGTCAACGCGATACCGTCACGTGAGCCACGGCGCGTCGGTTCGATACCGGCGAGACACTCCCCGACAGCCCAGAGGTTCTCATAGTGAACCGTTCCATCTGCAGCCAGTGGCTGGAACTGCTCGCTTGTCTCGACACCTACGCGCTCGAACGGCTGGCTGTCGAACAATCGCTCGCCCGTTATCGAGAGGCGAGCATGCTGGCTGTTTCCATCCGCTTTGTGTGTGCCCAACCCACCAACGTGGCAGTCGAAGACTGGCTCTCGTAACACAGCGTGGCCCTGTCTTCCTCGTCTGACTTGGATTCCCCCGGTTGCAACGCCACCCGTTGCCAGTACAAATGCGTCTGCGTCGTATACTTGCTCGGCCGTCCCGTCTGTTACCGTCACCCCGGTGAGTTGCCCGCCCTCTGCGGTGTATCCTGTCACAGTACAGTCTTGCTCGACTGTCACTCCTGCACTCGCCAGTGCCTCGAACAACTGTGCGTGCAGCCGCTGTCCAAGGACGCTTGGCCGGCCAAGAGGGATTTCAAACGGGCGCGCGTAGCATTCTTCCTGTATCTCCTCATGCACTGCTGGTGCGCTGTCGAGCCCAAGTACGGCAGGCAAGCCTATCCGTGAGTGCGTCTCAATCTCTTCTTCGATGCGCTCAGCGAGTACCCGGCGAAGGGTTTCGTTGTCGTCGAAGGCGTCGGCGACCGCCGTCGGCGTCGGCCCTTCTGCTAACACGACTGGGAGTTCGATAGTGATGGTGTCCACATCGTAGGCGGCTCGTTCAGAAAGTCGAGCGGCGGCCAGTGCAGCATCGAACTGTGGGAGGTCATCGAATCCGACGAGCAACGTCGGTTCTTCTCGACTGACGAGCCCAGACTGAACGGTTTCGGGATAACGAAGTGCCGGTGAGAGTCTCCCGTTCCCAACGAGTGCGAGCCCGTTTTTGTCGGGCGTTCCGCGACAGTAGCCGGACACCGTTTTGTCAAACAACGCGAGCGCCTGCTGCACGCCATCCTCGCCGACAACCCGGTAGGGGTGCGTTTCTGGGAGTGACTCGAACACAGAATATGGGTCCTCTATTGGGTCAGTTGGGAGCGTCTGCGCTGGTGTGTCTTTAGTTCCCGCTCCCTGCTCATCATAGCCAAGGACGTCGATAAGACCTGAGTGGGCGGTGAATCGGTCTTCATACAGGGAGAGGACGCGAACGGAGAGGGTCGGATTGTGCTCTGCAACCGCCAGCGCCGTAAGACAGCCGCCGAGTCCAGCACCCACAACAATAACATCTGCTGGTGACTCAGTTGTGTGTTCAGTCATTGTCTCTCACCACGGAAATCGAATTCCAGTTCCTTCGAAGGGACTTCATTGTCTGTCAGCCAGTGGCCGGTTTGTCGAACGCTGTAGGGTACTCGCTCGTCGTGGCTTGGGTCGATACCGGTATCAAAGTCCGCAACGCGATCGGCATCGAACCCGCCGAGGGTGTCATCATCTTCATCGGGTTCGGAATACGGTTGGCGGCGGTTGAGCCACCCCGCTTGGACGTGGTGGGTTTGTGCTATCGCGGCAAGTCGGCGCTCCCATGCCACCGGGCGGGTTCCCGGCCAGTACTGTTCAAGAACGTCGACAAGGAGCCCATCAATGACCGGCGGGTCGTTACTGGGATAGCGCTCGCCCGTAAGGGCATCAAGACAGCCATCTACTGTCCAGAACGTGTGTTCACAACCGGTCCGAACACAGACATCCAGCAGGTCGAGTTGGTCGTTCTCAGTGACGGTATCGTGTGCTTCCGCGCGGGTGAGACCAGCTTCGGGGCACAGAATCGGATTCGGTCCCGTTTGCGAGAGGACCTGTTGCGTTCTGCTCCCGAGCCGACGGGAACTCGCTTCGACAACCGGTTCGGGCAGATTTGGTTTTGACGTGTCCGCGGCCTCTTTCGGGTCACAACCGGGGAGCGGAAGCTCGGCAGTCTGACACTCCCGGGAGATACCAAACTCCGCACAGACGGCATCAGCAACTCGTTCCGCCAGCAACCGGTGTGTTGTGAGGCTGCCGCCAAGCACGGTCATCAGTCCCCAGCACCCGTGTTGTTTTCCGTGGTCGATGCGGACGAAATCATGGTCGTTCCGTGGCCGAGTGTGTCCAGAGACAGTATACCGACGGCCACGAACGGAGCGCACTGGCGTTATCTCCGCCAGGCCAGGAACGAACGATTCGAACGCCATGAGGACTGAATCCACCGATTCGGGTGACACCAGATCCCAGCCGCCGTGGCTGTTCTTCCGTTCGTTTCGGTGGCCGTTCGCTGGCGCTTCTGGTTCCGCCTCGCCAGCTAATTCATGCTTGATTAGACAGCCTTGCGTGTGTGGAACAAGCTGTGCAGCATCGGCCGCTGCTATCGGAGAAACAGACTGGGCAGTGGGCGACTCCTGCAGCACAACTCGCGTCTCGTCGACGGTCTCCAATGGTACTGAGAGGTCGGCTAACGCCGCAACATCTCCTGCCCACGCACCTGCGGCGTTGACGAGATAATCGACAGCAAGTTCCTCAGTCGCTCGCACTGGCTGTTCGGTTGTCTCCTCTGCACTGCTTCCCCCGGACCCTGGAAGCGTCTTTCCTTTGTGTGAAATAAGGTGTTCCTGTCCACCATCGGTTACTGGCTCTTCATTTCCTTCGTGGGTATCCTCCTCGTCGTCTGGTTCATCCTTGTCATCGTCGCCCCCATCCTCTTTTGATTCATCTTTCTCATCGGTATCTTCTCCCTCTTTGTCATCGCTGCGCTCTTCGTCTTTTGAGGGCTCCTCGTCCTCCGCAGCAGATACCGACCGTCCCGGTCTCCCGGTGATTGTCGAGTCAGCAGTTAGCTCAACGTAATCAAGTGCGCCGTCGCGGAGATGAATCGCTGTTAGCTCTGTCTGCGTTCGTATCGTCGCACCGTGGTGCTGTGCAGAGCGAGCCGTTGCGACGGTTAGCAGCTGTGGGTCGACGGTCCAATCCGGAACCGCAAGCGCCCGTTTAATATCGTCACTGAGCGCGGGTTCGCTCTCCGATAATTCGTCAGCAGAGAGTTCCGTCGCTTGGATTCCGAGTTGGTCACAGGCCGCTTTGAGTTCAGCGAGGCGTTCAGGGTCGTCATCTCCCTGCTCGACGAGCAATCCAGTCGTCTCAGCGACGTACTGACTCGCAATTTCGCTGACTCGCTTGGATTCAACCGCACACCGTTTGGCAGTCTGTGGGTCGCGCTGTGCAAAGCGCGCACCACTTTCGAGCAATCCCCCATCGCGACCGGTCACGCCACTTGTGAGTGTTCCGCGTTCGACGAGTGTCACCTCAAGGCCACGAAGAGCAAGGTCTCTGGCAATTGCCGTCCCGACGATACCGCCGCCAGCAACCACCACATGTGGTGTATACCCCATTGCGTTATTGTATAATGATGCCGGACAGCACTTATCTGTCTTGTTCTGTCGAACGCCTTATTCCCTGGTGAGCGGGTCCGCATAGACGACACCTCGCTCTGCATCCAGCGTCACTTCTCTGCCGTCAGCAATCGTTGTCGGGACGCTTGCCCCGCTAATCATCGGAATTTCAAGCTCTCTGGCCACGATAGCCGAGTAACTTGTGACGCCCTGATGCGCGTCGATGATGCCAGCAACGGCCGAGAGGTCGCCCGAAAACTCGTCGTCGAACGATGTGTCGACCGCGAGAATTGCGCCGTCTGGAATGGCTCCGAGCGACCCATCCGTGACGCGGATGAGCGGTCCAGTGGTAAACCCGGATACCACGGAGCGTCCAGCGGCAACGCGTTCGGACGCGACGTGAACTTTCAGCATATTTGCTGTATCCAAATCTCCCGTTGCAGTCATCATCCCGGAGAGGACGACGACGGTATCGCCGCTTTCGACCACTCCAGCATCGATGCCTGACTGAACGGCGTTTTGAATGACGGCATCTGCACTCTCGACGGGAGCTACCTGCTCCGGGATAATCCCCCATGAGAGCGTCAACTGCCGTCGAACCTGCTCGTCCGGCGTCGCCGCGATGACGGGAATGCTGGGTCGGTATTTGGCGGCTTTCCGTGCTGTGTACCCGGATTCGCTGGCGACAACCACCGCTGTTGCGCCGATATCGCGGGCAAGGTAGCGCGCAGAACGCGCCAGTGCATCCGTCCGGGTCTCACCTGCGGTTGGAACCAGCCCTTCGAGGGTCTCTTTGTACTCGTTGCTGGCTTCGACGTTGCGGATAATCCGTACCATCGTCTCAACGACGCGAACCGGGTGGTCGCCGATTGCGGTCTCTCCCGACAGCATGACCGAGTCTGTCCCGTCGAGAACGGCGTTCGCAACGTCTGAGGCTTCCGCCCGGGTTGGTCGGCGGGCGTGAATCATCGAATCGAGCATCTCCGTTGCGGTGATGACGGGCACACCCTCGCGGTGGCAGGTCCGGATAATTCGCTTTTGTACCACCGGAACCTCCTCAAGCGGGCACTCGACGCCGAGGTCTCCGCGGGCGACCATTACGCCATCGGCAGCCTCGACAATCTCCTCGAGATTTTCGACTGCTTCCTGGCGCTCTATTTTGGCAATGAGCGGAATCGTGACGTTTCGCTCCTCCAGTTCGCCGCTGATATCATAGAGGTCGCGCGCCGAGCGGATGAAACTCGCTGCGACAAAATCCACGCCGAGCTCTGCCGCGACGTCGAGTTCCGTCCGGTCTGCGTCGGTGATGCTTGGTAAGCCAAGGTCAACACCCGGTACGTTGACGCCGGAGCGACCCTCAAGGTCGCCACCGGAGGTGATACGGGCGGTTACACGGTCGCTCGTGTCCGTTACGATTGCTTCGATGCGCCCATCATCAAGCAGTATCTGGTCATCCACTGCGATATTTGTGATTGAGGCGGAGAGACCAATCGTCTCCGATGTTGCTGTTTCCCCTTCCACAAACTCGACTGTTGTCCCCGTCGGAAGCGAAATTGGCTCGGCAACGGCTGCTGTTCTGACCTCAGGCCCCGGAAGGTCAAGCAGCGTCGCCAGCGGTTTACTGGTCTGTTGTTGGATGCGCTGGACGCGCTGGATGAGTTCTCGGCGCTCCGCTGTTGAGCCGTGACTTGCGTTGAATCGCGCGACGGCCATCCCCGCCTCGGCCAACTCTCGAATGGTCTCGATACTCGAGGATGCGGGCCCAAGCGTACAGATGACGTTGGTTCGTCGGGTCACTTTTGACCCTCCGTGACGGGGGCTCTCCTGTTCATAACCCCTGCTACTCGTGAGTCCCCTATCAACCTTTGTCGTTTGCAACGGCAGCAAACATGGCAACCAGCAACCAAAAAAATTTATGTGACAGACAATGGCAAAGAATGCTATGGACTGCAGGAGAGCCACCACGGGTCCGTCAGTCAACCGTGTGTGGATGGCGAGAGAGTGGTCATCGTGGATTGGGGAGTCGATGGCTGCTAGGGGTATCGTTGACCGGGTGAATGCGTATCGACGTCCGAACTGGGCGGCTACTGTGCTGGCTGTGAGAAGGGAGTACCAACAATGAGCGATGACTCAACGGGGGACACCGGTGATGAGAAGAACGAACCGGGTTCCGTCGTTCGCGTTGCGCAGACGTTAACTCC
>PUNZ01000189.1 GCA_003551945.1 Halovenus sp.
ACTCGGTGCTTGCGGAGGTCGGGCAATTATATTACAGCGCAATGTTTGTCGAGATGCAACCAGGCATTGACCCAGAAGCTGTCCCCACAGTTGGTGGCGAAGCGCTTCAGGGAAACGTTCTCCTCGCCGAGAACGCGGGGTCAGCTTTCACCCTCCCTACCGTTGTATATCATCTGATTCCAGTTATTCTGTTTATCTCTGGCGGATTTATCGCTGCGAGGTGGGTTGAGGCAACGACTCTTTCAAAAGGTATCCTTACTGGGCTTTCGTTGCCTGTGGGGGCCCATCTTCCCGCTATCGTTGGGACGTTAGTGTTTTCGACAGCCGCAGGTGGCCCTGAGTTCTGGCATACGCTGGGCTTGGCTGGTATTGCGTTTCCTGCGGTCTGTGGTATTGTCGGTGGTATGCTTGCTGTCTTGTACACCCGATAGCACAGCCGCTGTGAACTAAAAGCGGGGAGAAAATCCCTCATGCGCAGACCATGAGGGAGTGGGCTAACGCAGCGGGCCGCGCGCAGACCGCGGCCATGTGGGTCGCTATGGAACGGAACCCAATTCTATATTGGAAAGTCTCCGTAATAATTACACCGGTCTCTCAACTTTCATACACATCACCAGTCGATGAGGTTAGATGACGCCCGTTACGGTGGCAGCATCACGTGCTGCTCGCTCGCTAATTCCGTTGCCAAGAATCGTATACCTATCTCGAATGGTGTGTGCTGTGGTGAGCGCTTCGATAATGGTCTCCTCATCGATGCCAAGTTCCTTCGCCGTTGTTGGCGCGCCGAGTCGCTTCAGTGCCGCATGAATTGGTTGCCAGCCATCATCCTCACCCCGCTGGAGATAGGCCGTCAGTATCGAGCCAACGCCAACCTGGTGGCCATGCAGCGCTGCGCCGGGAGCGAGTCGGTCAAGTTGGTGTGAAAAGAGATGTTCTGCCCCGCTCGCTGGCCGCGACGAATCCGCGATACTCATCGCAACACCGCTTGAGACGAGCGCTTTGACCACTACCCAGGCAGGTTCTTCTAACCCTGGCTTTATCGAATCTGCATTTGACACGAGCATCTCTGCCGTCATCTCGGAGAGCGCTCCTGCATATTCGGAGTACGGTACGTTTTGGAGTCGATGGGCGAGTTGCCAGTCCCGGACCGCGGTATAGTTCGAAATAATATCTGCACAACCCGCAGTAGTCAGTCGCCACGGTGCGTTTGCAATTACTTCCGTATCTGCGATGACTGCGACAGGTGGGGCTGCAGCAACACTATGTCTGGTATCACCATCCGGTACGGACCCACGCCCCGAAACGATTCCATCGTGACTCGCTGCCGTCGGCACGGATATGAATCCGAGCCCCTGGTCAGCAGCGGCCATCTTTGCGATGTCAATGGCCTTCCCGCCTCCAACCCCAACCAGATAGCCCGCGTCAATCTCCGTTGCGAGCGAGATAACTTCCTCTACCGCAGCGAAGCTTGCATTTTCGACGATGACAGACTCTGGTTCCGGGCCAATGGCCTCCAACTGCTTGAGCACGTGCTCACCTGCGACTTCAAGCGGCGTTGGGCTTGTCACGACAAGTGGTTGTCCCGATAGGTGGACCTCCTCGACTGCGTCACCAGTCTCTGCGAGCGCCCCATGTCCCACGACCACATTCCGTGGCAACCGAATCCACGTCGACTTCTCGAACATACTGAACAATGGTTGCGTGCGGGTGATAAAGACTCCGTGCCCTGTCCGTCGAGCCGTCGAGTTACCGTATTGGCTCAACAAAATCGAAATTCACTGTATCGACAAGGCCACGGTTTGTCAGCCGAAGCTCCGGAATTACCGCCAGCGGAAGCAACGACATGGTCATAAATGGTGACTCGATAGTACAGCCAAGCGTTTCAAACGCTTTTTCGAGTTCTTTCACCTGCGCACTCACTTCATCGATTGGTTGGTCACTCATTAACCCGGCAACCGGTAACGGAACTTCCGCGAGAACCTTGCCGTCATCATCGACAGCAACCCAGCCTCCGTCGATATCTACCAATCGCTGTGCTGCGGTTGCCATGGCCTCGTCCGAGTTGCCGACAACCAACAGGTTGTGACTGTCATGAGCGACCGTCGAGGCTACTGCACCTGCCTCAAACCCGAATCCCGTTACGAATCCGAGACCGACCGATTCATCACCGCCATGGCGCTCAAACACTGCCATCTTTGAGACGCCCTCAGTCAGTTCGACAAGCCCGTCGTTCACTGGGAGCGTCACCTCCTCGCGAGTTGTTCCAACCTGATTCTCGATGATTCCCATCGCGGTCGCGGTAACTGTGTCACGGTCTTGGTCAGTAGTAACTTCGAATGCTGCGGGCTCAGGAGGCTGCAGATGAACCGTGTTCATCATCTCATCTGGATACTGAGACTGCACAGATTTGGTGTGTTCTTCTTCTTGAGGGAGTCCAACATCAACTGATTCTATCCACTCGCCGTCTGCTGCAACAAGGGTACCGTTGACCATGACTCGGTCGACTGAAACGGTTGCAAGGTCATCTAAAAAGACAATGTCGGCAATTTTCCCTGGTGAAAGCGCGCCAAGGTCACCGTCCACGTTATAATACTCCGCAGCATTGAGCGTGACTGCCTGAATAGCCGTAATCGGGTCGAGACCGTTGGCAATGGCAACTCTCAGCACCCGGTCGAGATGCCCCTTTTCGGTGATGGTGTCTGGATGGGTGTCATCAGTCACCAACAAGAGGTGTCGGGTATCCACGCTGGTTTCGGTAATTGCCTTGATGGTCTCGGGGATATCTTTCCACGCGGAGCCTTGACGCAATTGCGTCCAAACACCGCGGCGCAGTTTCGCAAGCACTTCCTCCCGGCGCACCGATTCGTGGCAGGCGGTAATTCCCGAAGCCACGAATGCATCAAGTGGCGCACCACGGTCACGACTCGCGTAATGTCCGGTTGCTGGCACGCCTGCGCGATACGTCGCCGCAAGTTTGTCATGCACCGCGTCGTCTCCGGAAATCACGCCGGGATAATTCATCATCTCCCCGAGGGCGACGACGTCGTCCCACTCAAGCGCCTGTTCGATATCTTCCGCATCAATCTCTGCACCAGCGTCCTCAAACCCAGGTGCTGCTGGAACACATGACGGAATTGTACAGAACGTTTTGAGCGGTAAATCCGCTGCTTCGTCGAGCATCGCACGAATCCCCGCAAGTCCGAGTACATTGCCAATCTCGTGTGGGTCCATAAACGCTGCCGTTGTCCCGGTTGGAACAACCCCACGGCAAAATCCAGTCGCCGTAACCATGCTGGATTCGTAATGAACGTGGGTATCGATGAATCCCGGTGCAAGATATTGCCCATCCGCGTCGATTCGCTCTGTCCCGTCTGGAATATCGATTGATTCCGTCGAGGGGACGACACGAGCAATCCGGCCCGCAGTGAGGTAAACGGTCACATCTTCCTGTAATTCCGCGGTGTGAACGTTTACCAGCGTTCCATTCTCGATGACGGTGTCCGGCGCTTTGTCACCGCGCGCCACGGCTGCAAGTTGTTGTGATGATTCGGCGATGGTTCCGTTCTCGCCAGCCTCGACATACTGCATACGATAGCTTACACAGACGGGGGCAAAGTCATTCGGATACTGTCCGCTTTATGCCATCAACAAATGAGAGTCAAAGAGCTCCCGACTTAGAAAAAGCCCGGCATGAGCATGCTGTTTTCAGCAACTGCTTCGAGAAGGCCGCTTGTCGTCACATAGTAGTACAGTACGAACAGCCCAGCGAGCAGCCACTGAATTGGGTTCACGTCGCTGAACTCACCGATTGCGGTTTTGATGATTGGATAGGAGATGATACCGGCGGCGATACCGTCGGCAATCGATGCGGTGAGTGGCATCACGAGGATGGTCAGTCCACCCGAGATGAGCCAAACTTTATCATCCCAGTGAATGTCTGCAACTCCTTGCAGCATGATGACACCCACGATGACGAGCGCAATGTAGGAAGCCCACTGTGGGATTGCGGCCATCAATGGGACGAATAGCAGTGAGATAGCGAACAATCCAGCAACGACGAGCGTCGTAAAGCCGGTTCGACCGCCCTCTTCGAGACCAGCAGATGACTCAATGAAGGTTGTGACCGTTGAAGTACCCAACATTGACCCTGCAGTGGTTCCGACTGCGTCTGCCATCAGCGGCTTTTCCATCTCGGGGAGGTCCCCGTCTTTGTTCAGGAAGCCACCAATTTGTGAGACACCGATGAGTGTTCCGGCGGTGTCGAAGAAGTCGACGAAAAAGAAGGCGAACACGACGAACGCGAAGACAACTGGATCCGTATCTTGCAGCCCTTCGATGAAGGCACCGGCAAGTGGTGTAATATCCCACTGAACGCCGACAATCATATCCCAGATACCGCCGAGACCATCTTGTTGCACTGTCGCTGCAATGTTGCCGTCAACAAGTGTTCCGCCTGAGTACCCCTCTCTGCCCCCAGGGAGCCAATTGCTTGGCCAGAGCGTTGCGGCCCATGCAGTAATTGTCGTCAGCAAGATACCAATCACAATCGAACCACGGATTCCTCGTGCATAGAGGATAAACGTGAGGAACGTGCCAGCAAGTGCGAGTATTGTCACGGGATTCGAGGCGAGGTCCCCAAGTTGGACCAACGTTGGGTCATACGCAACAACAATCTCCATTTCCTGCAGTCCTAAAAAGAGCAAGAATGCACCGATACCCGCGCCGACGGCCCGTTTAACCGGTTCCGGGAACATCTCGATGAGATAGCGTCTGGCACCTACTGCGGTTAGTAGGATGAAAATAATCCCTTCAACGAAGACTGCAGCGAGAGCAGTCTGCCATGGAATCCCGAGCGCAACGACGACCGTGAAGGTGAAAAACGCGTTCAGCCCCATCCCGGGCGCAAGTCCGAACGGCCGTTTGGCGTAAAACGCCATCACCAACATGGCGACTATCGACGCCAGAATCGTCGCAATAGCAAGCATCTCAAAGACCTGCTGTTGTGTGTATATCTCGCCATTAATCGTCGTTTCGGATGCGAACTCACCGGTTGACTGGTCGTACAAGAGCGCATCCTGAAGAATTGCCGGATTAACGACGATGATGTACGCCATTGCCAGAAACGTCGTCACGCCAGCGATGATTTCCGTGCGGTACGTGGTTCCATGTTCTTCGAAGTCGAAGAACTCGCGTATACCATCCTGTGCTGCCATCAGTTGTCTTCGGAAGCGCACCTAGTGAACTTAACAGTTTACATTCGTGTCAAAAGTACCGTCAGAGAGGTAACAACTTATTCCGAAACCGGCGGTCAGCTGTACAGTTCAAAAGAGGACCGTTCCATGATATCTGTCTCGTTCCGTCCGGCGCTTGTCTTTGAGTGTCTTTAACCGAACCGCTAGTTGTCGTCGGAGGTCGCCCGCCGGGAGCAACTCATCAATTTGCATCTTTGCCGCTTGTGCCCGAATATCGATATGCTTCTCGTACTCTTCGAGCATCATTTCGGTAAACTGCTCACGTGACTCTTCGTCCATGTCGGCGAGTTGTTCAGCAAAGAGCGCGTTGACGGCGGCATCTGGGCCCATAACTGCAATCTCGGCACTTGGGAGGGCAAGCGTCGCGTCAGGCGCAAACGACGGACCTGCCATCGCGTAGATTCCTGCCCCGTAGGCTTTCCGCGTTATGACACAGAATTTCGGCACCTGTGCGTTTGAGGTCGCATAAATAAATTTACGACCCTTTTGTAACACGCCTTGCTTCTCGACTGCACTACCTACCATGAATCCGGGCGTATCACAGAGATAGACCAATGGAATCCCAAATGCATCACACGTCCAGACGAACCCCGCGCCTTTCTCCGCTGAATCCGGAAAAATCGCCCCACTTTTTTGCGCTGGTTGATTCGCGACGAAGCCCACAGGCCGACCATCAATTCTCCCAAACCCAGTCACTAGCTCCGGTGCGAAATCCGGTTTAAGCTCAAACCAACTTCCTTCATCAACCAGATGTGCAATGACATCATGCACATCATAGGCCTTGTCTGGGTTCTCTGGAATTACGTGGTCAAGCTCTCGTGGATTGCGTGCAGGCTGTTTGGGCTCCTGTGTCGGGAGGGCGGCGTTATGACGTTGCGGGAGATAGGTGAGTAAATCACGCACGGCCTGGGCTGCTTCGGCCTCATCAGCCACAACCCGGTCCGTGCTTCCCGATTGCGTCGCGTGGACGGACGGCCCGCCTAGCTCTTGCATCGTCGTCTCCTCGCCGGTGACAGCTTCGACCACCCTCGGGCTTGCAATCGCCATCCCGCTAATCTCCTCGACCATGATGAGATAATCACAGAAGACCGGAATATACGCCGAGCCGGCGATATCGGGCCCATACAGGACGCCAATCTGTGGGACCTGTCCGGAGTGGATACACTGATTATAAAACATTTTCCCCCCACGATAGCGGTCCATGTGGGTATCGCCTGGCTCGCGTTCATCTAAATTAAGCCGCGCACCGGTTGAATCGATAAGTCGTAATATCGGGGCACCCGCCTCAACCGCGCGCTCAGCCATCCGAATCTCTTTTTCGACACCCATAATCCCGAGCGAACCTGCCTTCACGGTATAATCGTTTGCAGAGAAAAAGACGGTCCGACCATGGATTGTTCCGACGCCTGTAATCATCCCGTCCGCAGCGAGTTCCCCATCATTGTCGTGTCTGGCAAAGGTCCCATCCTCATACTGAATCTCATCAAAAATCCGCTCAAGCCGGTCACGAACGAACAGTTTTCCTAATGCCGCTATCTTTTCGTGGCCACGTTCTGGGCCCCCTGAAAGAATATCGGTAATATCGTCCCGCAGGGTCTGTTCGCGTTCGGTCAGCACTGCATCGGCATACCCGTCGGTCTGTGCGGTAGCAACTGCTTTCCCATCTGCAACTAACTCTACGTCCTCGCCAAGATGGGTAGCCAGTGCGGTTGTTATTGCTCGTGCACTCTCCTCGTCGGGTATTTCGTCGATAGTTATCTTCATCGCTCCCACCGGAACAGCTGTTCAACCCCTTTCATAATCCAGAATTACACCCGATTGGTCAAAGTATTATCCCCAAATCCGACAACTCGTCCAGAGTTGAAAATTGTTGAAATCGCAACGCTGTTGATGGTTACTGCTAACATGAGTATATGGAGTACGGAGAAACACAGGAACACCGAATGATTCGAGATACGGTTCGCGCGATTGCAGATGACTACGACTGGGAGTATTGGCGTGAGTGTATCCGACAAAAGGAGTTCCCGGAGGAATACTGGCAAGACCTTGCCGATGATGGCTGGCTTGGGGTCACCATTCCCGAAGAGTACGGTGGTGTTGGGATGGGAATGTTGGAGATGACGATGGTCATTGAGGAGTTGAGTCGGGGCGGCGGACAAGGTGGAATAATTTTTGTCCTGACGCCTGTGTTTGGGGGAATTACGATTGAGCGACACGGTAGCCCAGAACAAAAAGAGCAGTTCCTGCCGAAAATAGCGAGCGGAGATATGCGGTTTTCGATGGGGTTGACCGAAGCAGGGGCAGGAACCAATACACTCAATATCGATACGATGGCGGAGCGAGACGGTGATGAGTTCGTCATCAACGGCCAGAAGATGTGGATTAGCGGGGTCGAAAACTCCGATTACATGCTCCTCATCAGCCGGAGTTCCCCGTTTGACCCGGAGAACCCAACGCATGGTGTCACGCTCTTTCTGGTCGAGGACCCAGCGAACCGAGACGGTATCGACCTGACGCCGCTCGATGTCGAAGTTCCGTGGTTTGAGACACAGTATCAGGTCGACATTTCGGGATTGCGTGTCCACGAGGACGACATCCTCGGCGCGGAAGACGGTGGCCTGTATCTGCTTTGGGATACACTCAACACGGAGCGGATAGCTGGTGCTGCAAGCGCAATTGGTGGCGGACTCCGTGCGGTCGACCTCGCTGTCGACTACGCCAATGAACGCTCGGTGTTCGGCAGCCCCATCGGTTCCCATCAGGCGATTCAACACCCAATCGCACAGAGCTACGCCGAACTGCTTGCCGCTCGGGAAATCACGTATAAAGCCTGTTGGAAATGGGATAACGGTGAGGATGCCGGACTCGAATCGAACGTTGCAAACTTACTCTCCAGTCAAGCGGCAACGAAAGCCGCCGACCGGGCAATTCAGACTCACGGTGGGAACGGCTTTACCGGCGATTACGAGGTCTACGATATCTGGCAAACCTCCAGACTGCTCCAGACGGTGCCCGTAACGAACGAGATGGTGAAAAATTACATCGGCGAACACGAACTCGGAATGCCGCGCTCGTACTAAAAACGAGTTCGTTTTTAGAGGTCTTCGTCGCTCGATTTGAGCGAGCCCTGAAGCATCGTTTCGAGTTGATTTTCCAGTTCGAACCGTTGCACCTTGTTCGTTGCACTCCGTGGGAGTGCATCCTGGAAGAAGACACGACGTGGGTGCGCATAGGAGGCCACATGCTCGAGTGAGAACTTTCGAACCTCCTCTTCGGTGAGTTCTGCACCTTCTTCAGGGACAACAAACGCGACCGGAGCTTGCCCCTTGACTTCGTGCGGTGCGGCCACGACGGCTGCTTCGGCGATATCTGGATGCTTGTACAGCGCATCCTCAACCTCAGCAGGATAGATATTGTTCCCGCCGGAGATAATCATATCATCTGCGCGGTCAACCATCCAGAAGTAGCCGTCTTGGTCAACACGGGCGATATCCTCCGTGTAGAACCACCCGTCATCGTCTTTAACCTCAGCGGTCTTTTCGGGTTTGTTGTGATATCCTTCGAAAACCTGTGGGCCACGGATAGCGAGTTCACCGGTGACAGCATCAGTGTCGTTGAAATCGATATCCTCGCTTGGGCGCGGATTCAGGTCATCCGGACCAAGGATTGTTTCTCGGGTATCAGCGTCAACAATCTTCAGTTCGACACCGGGCAGCGGCGGGCCGATACAGCCTGCAGCCTTTTTCACGCCTGCAACCGGCTCGATAGTTCCTGCAGGCGAGGTTTCGGTCATTCCCCACCCTTCAATCATTGGGATGTCCCACTCGCGCTCGATTGTCTTTCTGACATCATCTGCTAATGGTGCTGCGGCACAGACCACGAAATCCAGCGATGAGAGGTCATACTGCTCCGGATTCTCGCGGTACTCCCTCCACATCTGGGTAAAGAGCGCAGGAACGCCGGCAAAGGTGGTTGCGTCCTCCGAGTCAAGTGCAGAAAGCACGGTTGGGATGTCGGGTCGTGGCTGCAAATTGACGGTTCCCCCGCGAACCATAAACGAGCCCATCAGCGCATTGAGTGCGTAAATGTGGAACATCGGTAAGACGAGAACAATTGTATCGTCTGCGTCGATGCCGAGGCCGCTTTTTCCGTAACTTTCGATGGTTGTGAGCAGGTTTCGATGTGAGAGTTTTACCCCTTTGGGCTGACCGGTTGTCCCGCTGGTGTATGGCTGTGCGGCGATGTCGCTGAACTCCCTGTCGACGATATCGAATTCCCCTGGTGCCTCCCCCATCTTGTGTGAGAGGTTCATAATATTCCGTTCTTCGTCGCTTTGCCCCGGCGTCAACACGGCATCCAGTTCGGCTGATTCGGCAAGGTCCATTGGGTCGTATCCCAGTGTCGACTCAGAAAGGAATGCAGAGCTAATGAGCACCGAGACATCCGCATCGTTCAGGACGTACGTGAGCGTCTCCGGGTCCATCCGGAGATTGAGCGGTGTCGCGACGGCCCCCGCTTTTATGGCTCCGTAGTAAGCTGCCGGAAAGAGTGGCTCGTTCGGAATAAATAGTCCGACCCTGTCGCCGGGTTCGACACCAAGGTCGACAAGCGTATGGGCAATTTTGTTGGCTCGTGCCTCTACTTCGTCGAAGGTTACTTCTTGTCCCATGAAGCTGAACGCGGTTTTGTCCGTATACCGCGACGCAGCCATCGATGGGATAACCCCGGCATGCTGTATCCGTTCCCCTTTATGATACTCCATATCCGAACGTACTTTCTGACCGATAGCTCATAAATCTTGATGACAATCAAATCGCTCCACTACTGGCTGGCAGTTAGAGAGCCCCATCAACGCTGTCAAAAGCCCGTTCTGCTGAGAGTTCTTCCAGGGTGGCATCCACGCTCTTTCGAACCTGTTTTATTTCCGAGAGCAAGCTATTGTACTCGTCAGTCATCTCCTTTCCAGCAGTTTCGAGTGCAGCCTTCTTTGCTGCAAGGCGGAAGAACTTCTGGCTCTGTTGGTCGTATTCACACCAGCGTAACAGCGTCTCAACGAGGCTCTGGAGCTCCGCGTTGGCAACTGGCTTCGTTCTGTAATCATCAAAGGGTAGCTCAACGATATCCGTATCTGGCTCTACCGCTGTGAGCATGGCTACTTTTGCTGTTATACCCATTCTTCGAATCTCTGCTAACACCTCGTCGCCAGATAAGCCGGGCATCCGCCTATCTAATAAAATCACATCAACCGAATCATCCACTTTCTCAAGAGCCGCTTCGCCGCTATATGCCGTAATGACTGAGTAATTGCGAGAGAGGATTGCGGTGTATGCCTCTGCCAGTTCTTTCTGGTCTTCAACCACCAGAATTGTCGGTTGTTCCCCCGCTGTCATGGCTACTGTTCGACACCTCTGTCCAATCGGTTATCTTTCAGGATATTCCCACCCATTATGCTGCACAGAGACGGGTGTCTATCAAGTAGTTTTCCCCGCGTTCTGTTACATAGTTGACTTTCTGACCGGGCCAGATTGGGCAACGCTTGTTACTATACTTTAACTGCCTGCTTGTCAGCGCCACGAGCCTGGCCGGCGTCTGGACGCGTAGCCAACGCTGTTTCAAGACGTGAGAGTCCATCTTCAACCGTCAGATCGTCTGATTCCTGTCGGTGTGGGTAGACCGCTTTCACTCGTTCGCCGTTGTAGAATGCAAGGCAGAGAACTGGGAAAACCAGCCAGTCGCCACGGTCAGTTTTACCGGTCGTGTAACACTCTCTGATAGCGAAAAACGGCTGCAACGAACAGCCCGTTTCTGCGGCCCAGTGGCAAAATTCTGCATAGGCCTGCTGGTATTCACTGGCGTCAGTCAGTGGCTCCCGAGCGCACCATCGATTGGTCTCCAATTGAGTGTTCACAGATTGCCCCACCAGTTCTCCTAGTCGCTGTTCGATGGCATCCACTCGTTTGGATATGGGTGCAGGAAGCTCCTCACGTCGGTAGAGCACCGCCCGGTCAACTTCTGATAGCTCTCGAAGTGTATTCCGTGTATCCATAATGATTCCTCATCCTCTGAGGATAAATAATTTTCTGCTATTCATCTGACTCAGGACCAGTATCAGTTTTCGGACCTTCGTCGTTGTCGTTTTCGTCTGGGCCCTTATCGTCAGCCGAAGGAGTATCATCATCCAGCGTCCCCTTGAGCGAGCGAAGCTCTTCTTCAACGTCTATTGCAACGGACTGTCCTGGCTCCGCTGAAAGGGGGTCTGTGCCAGTCTCTTCGGACAGTTCTTCGGATGTCTCTCCTTCGTTTGTTCTGCCTCCGGCCGCTGCATCAGAACCCTCTGCCAGTTCGGCCTGAATCTGTTCTTGGAGCCGTTTTGCATCATCTAACAATCGCTTGGCGCGGTCATCTTCTGGCCGCCCGTCGATTGTGGCATGGAGTTCAGTAAGTACTGAATCAAGCTGTGAAAGCGTTGCCGTCCCAAGCTGTTCAGCTCTGTGTTTCACTGTGCGTTGATGTGGCGTGGGTTCACGGCCTTCAGCGAGTCGGATTGTCCGGCGCAATAACTCCAACGCACGAATCTGTGTCTGTAGAAGTAAAATCAGCCCAGGAATCGCGACTTCACTGGTAAATCGGGCGAGCTCCTGTCGTGTGGGAAGGCGGCCGCGCGGCTTCGGTTCAATTTCTCGCTCGACCCGTTGCAGTTCACGTGTTAATTCTGCAAGCAACTCCGTGAGTTCAGGGTCTGCTCCCCCAGTAGTCATATCTCTATCTAACGGTACGGACACTAAAACATGTGGCGTGCGTTACAGACGAATACGGTCTCATTCCTGAGGGTGGCTTGGTGGACGGAACGCATGGCTTTAGTCGCTCAGTTCCAACCGTTGGGATATGGCTGTTGCACTCTCCGTTGTTGTTCTCCCAGCATTCAATGACCTTCCCGGTGTTCCCGGTGAAGCCACACCGTGGTACGATGCGTATCGCCCTTCGGAAACGATTGATATCGACGGTGTCGATGAACCGCTCCGGTATACCGAAGATGGACTGGGAATCGTCCCAACCGGTATTGGGAAAAACGCAGCAGCAGCCACCACGACAGCGTTACTCACAAGTAACAAACTGGACCTCTCGGATACCCTCTTTCTCACTGTGGGTGTCGCTGGTGGTCCACCATCACTTTCGATTGGATCGGTTGTCATTGCGAGTGCCATCCTTGATTGGGATGATAAATGTCGATTTGACTACCCAACGGAAGAATCACCGATTGCGCTCAACCCCTACACAGACGGCCAGGGAGTGTACCATCCTGACGGTGATACCGTCGAGCGTACACTAACGCTGACCGATAACGTTGAGCTAACTACTAGTGATTCGCTGCCACAACGAGTCTCCGACTCACCCGTTATTACACCCGGAACAAATGTCTGTGGCGACGAACTCTGGCACGGAAGTGAGTTGGCAGCACAGGTCGAATGGCTCGTTTCACACAGCGAAACCACTGACCCCTACAGAGCCACAGAAATGGAAGATGCTGGCACAGCATATGCCCTTTCCCGCTTTGATGCCCTCTCTCAGTATCTGTGTATTCGCGGTATCGCAAACTATGATAGACCGCTTGATTCGCAGAGTCCTCGAGAGAACTTCTTCAGCGACTCGTTCGAATCTGGCTTCGCAGTTGGTCTCGAAAATGCTGTCCGGGTTGCCAGGCGAGTCGTTGAAAACGAGCTTTAATTGCAGCCAACGTGGTGAATATTGAATCCTGCTAGCTGGATGGTACTTAAACCACCGTAATATTGTGGTGTGTGAGACAAAGCGCTGGAGCCCAACTAGTATATATGAGTACGGGCACACTGTCGGTCGGCGTGAATCGTTCGATACAGCCTGAATCTATAACTATTTTGTTATCCCGTGTATCGTTGCTCGGGGTATTGCTCCTCTTCGGGGCGATGACGCTGTTTGGGTCTCTTCCCTCGCTGGAGACGCAGATGGTTATCTATCTTGTGGGGATGGTTGCCCTTAACCTTCCACACGGTGGCTATGAGCACTTTAGCAACCTCCGTTATCGTGGATTGCCATTTGGCTCACGGTACGTGGTCCTCTATCTAGCCGCGATAGCTGCTTTCATCACCCTCTTTTTCATCGCGCCACTGCTTGCGTTGGCGCTTGCTTTTGCAACAGCCGTTGCGAAAGGAGGCCACGGCGACCTTCGGGTGATGGACGCTGTTGTGGGAAGTTCACATCTCAAATCCCGACTGCAACGGTCGCTTGCGGCATTTGTCCGTGGTGGGGCGGTAATGATCGTCCCACTCTATTTCTTCCCGGAGACGTACTACATGTTCTCCGCGTACATGTTAGCGATGTTCGATCCGGGTCTGTCATCAGCACTTTGGGCCGGTATGGAAACAAGCCGGCCGCTACTCGCAGGACTGTATGCTGTTGCTGTTCTCGTTCATCTTGGTTGGGGACTGCTTGCGGCTGGAGTAACCACATCGTGGATGACGGACCTCGGTGAAACATCGTTGCTTATCGGCTTTTTTGCTGTCGTTCCGGTCGTTATCTCCATCGGACTGTACTTCCCACTTTGGTACTCAATGCGACAGTCCGGCCGGAGTGCCTATGTTCACCGCAAAACGGCTGATGAACACGATGGGCTCCCCGTTCCCGTTGTCTGGGGTGCGTTCATCGTCGGTGCGTTTGCAACCGGGCTTGTCGCCGCGTTACTCTGGGTCATTGCACCAAACCCACTTGGAAATGCGGGACTGCTCCCCGGACTGGTTGCGTTTTACACCATCTTCATCTGTATCGTTGCCTTGCCCCATGTCGTCGTTGGGGAATGGCTTGATGTTGACCGTGGCATCTGGTACGTCCCGTAGGTAGTATTCTTTGCTGCCAGTTGCTGGTTCAGGCCTTCTTCGCGTGATATTTGCCGAGTGCGCTCGGCAATGCCCTCACATAAATAACCTCAATACGACGGCTGCATCCTTTCACTGACCCAGTCGTAATCCCTTACATGACGGGTCAGCTTGTCGGTCAGTCCGTTGGTATCGTCGGCGGTGGCATTGGCGGATTGTCTGCCGCCGCGTATCTTGCATCCGAAGGAGCAGATGTCACACTGTATGAACAACATGATGAGGTCGGAGGGGTTGCCGGCCGGATTGAGACAGAGACGTTTCGGTTTGATACTGGCCCCTCGTGGTATCTCATGCCGGAACTGTTCGAGCGGTTCTTTGCACACTTTGGCAGTTCCCCGTCTGACTTTTACGAACTCGTCCGGTTAGACCCAAACTATCGCGTGTACTGGACAGATGGCGACACGGTCGACGTTCCTGCCGACCCGGAACAAGCAAAAGCTGCCTTTGAAGAACGTGAATCAGGTGCCGGACATGCGCTTGAGCAGTATCTCGAACAGGCCGCAGAAACGTACGAACTTGGGTTAGATAGGTTTGTGATGGCCAACCGGACACGGATTCGAGACTACATTGCACTGGACGTGATGCGCTCCGGAAAGGCAATCAACTTTCTTGGCACGATGGACGACCATGTCGACTCCTATTTTGACAATCCAAAGCTCAAACAGTTAGTCCAGTATACACTGGTCTTTCTCGGTGGCTCGCCGTACAACACGCCAGCGTTGTATACGTTGATGAGTCACGTCGATTACAACCTTGGTGTCTACTATCCAATTGGTGGGATGATGAAGGTTGTCGATGCGATGGAAGCTGTTGCACAGTCACAGGGAGCAACTATCCACACAAACACGCCCGTGACAGCCATCGTTCCAGATTCGGAGGGCGTGACAGTTACGGCAGATGGGACCCCTCACCGACATGAGCGGGTTGTCTCAAATGCGCCACCGGCACATACCGAACAGGAGTTACTCCCTGATGGGATAGTCGACCGAAAGGCTACATACTGGGATGACCGAACAGTTGGTCCGTCCGCCTTTATGCTGTATCTCGGCGTCGAGGGTACGATTGAGGAACTCGAACACCACACGTTGGTTTTACCAACTGATTGGAAGCCGCACTTTGAGGCGGTATTTGACGACCCTGCGTGGCCGGACCGTCCGTCTTATTACGTTAATGTTCCGTCCAAAACCGACCCAACTGTCGCGCCTGAAGACGGTGAGACGGTTGTGATACTGGTTCCCCTTGCTGCAGGATTAGATGATCACCAAGCCCAACAAGATGAGTTCCGTGACCAGATTCTTACTGATATCAACGCACAAACTGGGGTTGACCTACGAGACCGGATTCAGTTTGAGCGACGAGCCTCGGTTTCGACCTACCGAGACCGCTTTAACAAACTGGAGGGAACAGCACTTGGATTAGCGCACACGCTTTGGCAAACCGGGCCGCTTCGTCCAGGTCACCGGATTCCCGGTGTTGACCGGGTGTATCATACCGGCGGGAGTGCAAACCCAGGAATCGGCGTTCCGATGTGTCTGTTGAGCGGTGAGCATGTTACTGAAGCGGTCGTTGCTGACGTTACTGGTAACGGACTCTTGCAGACACTCAGGTGACTGGTGATTTTTTCTGAAACACCACAAAATAGAGAAAAGGGTATTCCGTTCTGCATAGACTGCTACTGAGAGTCGATCCCTCTGAAATCGCCGTAGAGGAAGAATCCGATGAAAAAGAGAATCAGAATACCAACCGCTGTTGCTTCCATATTCGATGCAAGTATGAGGGCGATCCCCAAGAGGAGTCCGATGCCGAATGTGAGGGTATGTGGTAGCTCGTTGATCTGTGTCGGCGTTGTGAGGTCCATGAGAACCTCAATGGATGCCGAATATTTGTAAACACCCGTTGCACCTATACTCCGAGAGCAGGAACAACAACGCAATGAAGTGGTAGTCTATTTTCTGTCCCCTTTGTATTAACCGCGGTAGAGGGCTATCTCACCAAGAGAACCAGGGCAGAACTCTGACTACCGTGCCAAGAGTTAGGTGGCTTGCGGCACCTTCCCGGTATGTGAAACTGCCACTGCTCCCAAAATGGCTCCGGTATCTGCTGGTTATAGGGGCTGGCTGTCTGATTGTGATATTCTCCGTCTATCGACTTCCGAACTGGGTCACAGAGCTTGGACCACTGGGGTTGTTCCCGATACGACAGTATCTGCATCTGATTGCCTACGCCGGATTCGCGCTGATTTTGGGCTACGCGCTAGTCGACATTCCCCGCCCAGACTGGCAGGTACTCTTGATCGTCTTCGTACTCACTTTTTTGCTGGGCCTTGGTATGGAAGCGGTTCAGGCCACGCTCCCACACAGACACGCAAGCTTGCAGGACGTGATAATGAATGCCGCCGGTGCGGCACTCGCTATCGGTATCTGGCGGGTGATTCTTCGGCGAGTTCGGCTCTACCGAATCAAGAAACTTTCTGAGCTCCCTGCGTGAGAATATACCTCGCTTTGCCTGTCCGATAGATTGAATATACGTTCTTGAGAATGTCGTGCCAAGTAGGTTATAGCCTTAGTGAGTGATACCGAAGAGGATGTATTGTTGGCGCAGTTCGGGCTCTCGCGGACACTGGTGCTTCAGTGGACGGCGATTAGTTTTTTCGGCTTTGTCATCGCTCTCGTTGGGTTTCTCAGCCTGTATTACGCGGCTACGGGCGATGAGGGTGCGACCAATCTGAATCTGGGGCTTGCGGTCGATGGGGTATGGTGGTGGAGTCTAGCGCTATCATTTTTGGTGTTCATCGTGCTGATAGCAGCGGTTGCCGTTGCACACGAACTCTGTCACGGACTCGGAATCCGTGCGTTTGGTGGCGAGCCACGGTATGGCTTTGGGGTTGCCTATGTCCTAGTGCCATATGCGTTTGCAACGACGGACACACGGCTCACCAGAAACCAGTTTCTGGTCGTCGCCCTAGCACCACTGGTTGTTTTGACGGTGCTTGGGGTTCCGGTCATGATACTGTTCGAACTTCCGTGGTTGGCCGTACCGCTCGCGCTGAACGCTTCCGGAGCAGTGGGTGACCTCTGGATGTCGCTGATCGTCCTCAGCTTTCCAGCAGGCGTGACGGTTCTTGATAACGAAACCGGCGTCCAAATATACGGCCCCTCGGGAACCGAGCGATGGGAGACAGCCCCCGCAACGGTTGTCTGGGACGTGCTAGTCGGCTTCGCCGGTGGCGTGATTCTGACAGCGCTGTTCGTGGGAATACTCGTTCCCATCGTGCTCTCGGGTACTGGAGTCGACGCACTGACCGTCGGAATTCCTGATTCGCCGTTTATCCTCTTTGAATTCGCCCGGACGAACGGCGGGTTCAGCTTCAACGTTGGCTCCGGGATTCTCATCATCGGCGCTGGGCTTGGGCTTCTGTACGGCTATCTCAGAGCGCGACAACGAGCTACTGAGACCGTTTGACTCACGATTCGGTCATGCAGCAAAATTTAACTATCCAGTATGGAAAAGGAGACACTGACGAGGAAACTACCAAATGGCAACACAAACTCTCAATGAGTATCACTACGCGGGAATTGCATTGATGGGTGCTGGGGCAGCATATTTTGCGTTTAATGCCGTCTCATTCGAGGCCTTTACCGAATTTGACTGGGACGTTGCGGCCGCAATCTTCGTTGCCGACCTGCTCGTCCTCGCGTTGTTCGTGAGCATTGGCTATCTCGCATATCGGCGAGGGAATAAGAAAATGAATCGCGCTGATAAATGAATGCCTGAGTCTTGAATCTCACATAGAGCGTTGCAATCAGAATAGTTTCAATGTCGGATAAAATATATAACTTAATGATAGAGACGATTAGAAGCAGTGTTTTTCGGGAACCAGAAGGTCGAAGCAGTGGTATTTTTTGGATTGGCTTCGGGGCAATTTTCTTTGTATTTGCAGTCGTTAACCAACTCCAATTAGGACGGTCACTCAGGACACCTCTCATTCTTGGGGTCGTGTTTGTCATCGTTGGTTTTGCAGAGGTACTCCCACAAGAGAAAAAAACGGATCGCAGGTGGTCTCCGGATTGCTGCTGTCGTAGTAGGGCTCTCGCTCGTCATTTATTTCCGATAGTACCAGAAATTACCTCTCGCACCGTTTGGGCCCTTCTCGCAGGTACTGCTGTATACACGCTCTATCACTTTTAGCCTCTCAAAAGTTGGTGTGACTCATCCACGGAAACCCTGAGTCAGGCGTGAAGCTACTCAACGACAACTCATTTCTCTATTGGTACAGGTCTCAATTGCATCACACTGATTGACCGTCGAAGCGATGTTCGCACGCCAAGAGTAACCGACAGTATAAACAGGCCGACAATCGGATATCACTACAACGATGTTTCGGAGAAGTGCTGGATGGTTGGCGAAACAAGAGAGTGCGCCGACGAGTGTCCGTGCTGTCTTTGGTTATTATGCGAAAGCAGGCGTCTTTGATTACGGCAGCCTCCGCCTCAAGCGCCGTGTTGACGCCAGTATCGAGGAAATGGTCTCAAATGCGTTTGCCGATATTGAGGAAGCAATCGCCGAGGAGTTTGGCTATGGCTATGTTTCGTTTTCGTACGATACCAAACTCTTGCTTCCAGCTAACCTGACGCTTGGCTATCTCTACCGGGAGCTCCCGGCTGAAAAGCATGCTATTGCTGATGAGATGACCCAACTTGCGGTGGAAGCACTGCTTGATGGGGATATGCGAGATGCGCTGAACGATGACGAGTACGAAGACTTTGAGGTTGATTTTGATGCCGATGAGCGCGATAGGGAACTGATTGCTGAAATCGCACAGGAAGTCCTGCAAGCACGTGTCGAAGAGCAACTGGTTTCATATCCGGACGCTGTCAAGGATACCTACGAGTGGGCTGTGGATATCTCCGAAGCACACCAGGACCAGGATGAACAGTTTCGCTCCTATATGGACCGTGCACAGGATGGCGAGGCAGATGCCTTGACTCGTATCCGTGATGAGTATAAATTTGCTGCGTTTGATAACCAGCCTGAACTGTTTACCGAGGATGAACTCTCGCTGCCCTATCTAAAAACGCAGTATGACCGAGTGGGGATTATCTACGATGCAATGTTGACGATGTATCGTGACTCTGGACTTCCTATCGAGTGGTCATTTCAGCGGTCGATTGTCCTCGCGATAATAGGCGCACAAATTTGGCTTGATGATGTAGACGATTATCATGATGATATGTCTGAGGGGCAGTTAACGCCCGTGACTGCTGAGTATCTCTTAACGGAGACCCAACACGCTGCACGGCAGCATGTCATCGATATCAGCTACGAGTATCTTGACCGGGCAACCGCCGAAGCCACGGTCGCTGACTCTGCGCTCACCGGGATTGCGACAGAGTATATTCGATACGATGGGTCTCCTGCACTCCTTCCAAGCTAACCAGGAAAATACTGTTTTAAAAACACATTCGGTAGCAGTGAGAAGATATTCTTTTACGTGCTACCGGTGACGTGTCTGGTAGAGAGATGTCGTTACCAGAGATTGCCAAGCGGCTTGAATCGGTCACTTCGATGGCTTCTATCTTCGGCCGAACCATCCTTGGCCTCGATACGAACCCGGTTCCAGCCGATTGGACGCACATTACGAAAGTCGACCCCGAACGAGACAAGGAGTTACCGCTTGCCTTTGCGCTGTATCTGTCTCATACGAGTGCAGTTTCCGTCGGCGGCTCACAGGATGTGACCGCGGAAAACAGTGAGGAAACGTTTGCGTTACTGGACCATGCGGATGTGCCGACCTTTCATGAACCGAGTGACTCGACCCATGTCACCGATATGACGCACAAACACTCGCAGTTTATTGCCGTTCCCGAGGTGCTTAACGGTGACAGCGAATCACTCGTCGGAACACTTGGCAAAGGAATCGAGTACGTTCAAGAGGAGTTCGGTCCACGGATGGTGAAAGAAAAATTTGGGTTCGACCTTGAAGCCGTGCTCGGTGATCGGGTCGGGAACTTTGCTGCTGCGTATTTGATGGCAGAGTCTGTCTTCGAGGCGTATATCATCATGAACCCCGATAGCGCCGCTGCACGAGAAGCAAACGTTACCGAGGATGATTTACTCTCTCCACAAGAGGCTAAAGAACGCGCGCTTGCAGCGGAATATCATCTCAACAGCGAAGTTATTTATCTGGAGTATTCGGGGACATTCGGCGGGCAAGAAGCAATCGAGATTCTCGAAGCCATTGACGATGGTGTCTCGTGGTCACGAGTGTGGTACGGCGGCGGACTGGACAGCAGAAAGAATGTAACGGCAGTGCTTGACTCCGGGGCCGATGCCGTCATCGTTGGGGATGTTTTCCACGATATCGCCACGCTTGAAGCAAAGTTGGCAGAAAAAGCCGTTTCAGAGCTTGATACTGACCAGTCCTCCGAAGCGCTCCGCACGTGGGTCGAAGCCGAGGTTGCTGAGGATAATCCGGCATACCGGTATCTTTCGACGATTCCTGATGTGCCAGACCCGGAAGAGCGTGCAATTCGGTATCTGACTGTTGGGGTCGAAATTGCCCTTGCGCTTGCTGAGCTTGCAGACGAACTTGATGAACCAGCCTCGGCAGAGCTTTCCGAAGAGCTTGCTGTTGAACCGCTTCCCGGCGAGTCGCAGTTCGTCGATGTACTTGCTGATGATGAGGCAGCCGAACTCGCCCACCTCATTGCCATAAACCTCCTTGCCCGACGCTTTAACCTTCCTGATGAGGAACCAGCGGTCACCAGCCATCTCGGTGTTGAACTCCCTGAGTGACGGATGTGTTGGTAAGTAAACCATATCCCTAAGTCAGGAACTCCCTAATCGTGGGTATGTATCAGCGAAGGAGAACAGTCATCTCAATCTGTCTCACTTGTTTGCTTCTCGCTGTTTTTGTGCCAATGATTGCGGTTGGCGCGGCTTCAGCAGACTCCCTCTCGCCTACCGACTTGACAACCGCAGTCACACAGAACGATTCGGTCACAACAGCGGAAACCACAACTGGGTCCGATTTGTTTGCTTCAGCGCCGCTGGAGTCACAAATGGCGTCTCAGGGGGCTGGGCCCAGTATTGCACTGACACAGGATCTTTCGCTTGTTCCTGAAGACCCTGGAACGTACGAAGTGACTCACGAGTACTCACTTCCTGACAACGCGAGGTTGCTGGAGTTTACGCTTCCAGATGGGGCCTCGGTGAATGCTGTTGATGGATTTATTCAACAGGACGAGCGGACTTACGAATGGGACAGAGACACTGCCGACCCGACAGTAACCTATCAACTGTCTGCAAACCGGTCCGCGGATGGTGAGGGGCCAATTGACGCCGCAGGCCGGTACCTGTTTGTTGATGTCGGTGACTGGGCATTAGTCTCGAAACCACGAGTCTCCCATCAGTGGGGATGGCAAGGTGAACGGGTCGGATTCAACACTGAGATGACCACTGATGAGGGTATCACAAGCGACGTCATTGCTTATCTCGGCGAATACGATAAGAATATACATGAGGCACACGACCAGGAGTTCACGCTCGTCATCCCTGAAGCAGCCTCGCTCACAGAGGACCCAGACGACCTGTTTGACTCTGTGGGTGCTGCTTCAGATTCGCTGCGTGTCGGCGAACGCGATGAATCAGTGTTCATGATTGCTGCACCAACTGGAACAGTCGAGTGGGGTGTTCGAGGATTACAGACTGGCCCTGCTGACCTTTGGGTTCGAGATTTTGAACGGCTTGATGAACCAGCCAACGTGTGGTTACACGAGTACGTCCACACACGACAGGGATACACCAGCGCAACGGACTTCCGTTGGTTTACCGAAGCAACTGCAACCTACTATGCCGCATTGCTGACGTACGAACAGGACCGTATCGAGTTCGCTGACCTCGCTGGTGCACTCTCTCTTGGCGAACGACAACGGTTCAGCCAATCCGTGTTAACGGACCCACAGAGTTGGGCATCAGCGGCAGATTATCGCCTCGGCTCGCTTGTTACAGGAGCAATTGATAAAGAGATTCGAGAGGACACTGCTGGGGAGGAATCGTTTGAAGCAGTGTTTCGACAAGCTAACGCTCACGAGGGTGTCGTAACGGCAGCAGACTTTCGAGAGATTGTGCGCCAAACCGCTTCCGAGGAGGTGGCCACACAGACAGAGACATACACAGGAACAACTGACCATCCCGTAATGTGGGACGAAACGACACACGCAGCGGTATTTGACCAGGTCCCACCAGCTAGTATTACGTTCGCATTGGCGGATGATGTGATGGAGCCTGCCATCTCGGGACCGTACCGAGAGGGCGGGGTTGGGACAGTCCGACCAATCACGATGGTTCCAAACGAGACGATTGCGTTTGGCATCACTGCCGAGAACTTTGGTGGGCTAGCTGGGGAGTATAACACATCATTGTTCGTCAACGAGGAGCCGCTGAGACAAGTCAGTGGAACGCTTGAACCGCAAGCGTCTGAACTGCTTGAGTTCAATCATACGGTCCGTGAGACCGGTGAAAAACGGTTCACACTCGGTGATGTCACACTCCCTGTGAGCGTTGTTGAACCTGCGGAGGCGGCGGTAACTTCGTTTACCGCTGATAAGATGGAGGTTAGTCCTGGCGAATCAGTCACGCTCACCGTGACCGTTGAGAATGACGCAGCCTATCCCGGAGAACGAACGCTTTCGCTCACACAGAATACTGACCCGCTAGCAGAAGAGACAGTCCGTCTTGACGGTGAGTCGATGAGTACCGTGAGCTTCAACGCAACTGTATCCGAATCGGGCACGACTGTGTTCTCACTCGGTGATGTACCCATTGAGCCAGTTATCGTAACCGTAGATGACTCGGAAACGGAAACTGACGCTGCTGCACCGAATGATGAGTCGAACGAGAGTGCTACACCCGGTGATGAAGAGGGAAGTGGATTCGGCCTCGGTGTCGCCCTTCTCACCCTCCTGTTGGTTTCATTGTTGCTTGTGACGCGACGCGAGTCGAGTGTCGACGCGTGGTGACGTAACCACACTCTTTTTCGCGGCTCCCGATAACTACGGTGTATGTTCGATACACGGCCAGACCGGTCCGCTGAAGTTGTTCTTGTCGGTCGTTCAAACGTCGGCAAATCGACGTTGATGCGGGAGTTTACCGGCCATTCCGTCGACACAGGGCAACGTCCTGGCGTGACCCAACGGCCAAATCACTTTGACTGGGCCAGCGAAGACTTTGTCATTACCGACCTCCCTGGGTTTGGATTCATGCAGGGTGTCCCTGAGGAACGGCGAGAACAGATAAAAACAGATGTTGTTCAGTATATTGAGGAGTATGCACCGAATATTCTGGTTGGCGTGCTTGTGCTTGACGGGAACGCGGCGGTCGAAATTATCGACCGTCATAGCGGTCCTGAGACGATTGCACATGATATAGAGCTATTTGGGTTCTTACAGGATGTTGGGATTCCACCAGTTATCGCCGTCAACAAGATGGATAAAGTCGATGACAAGGACGGTGAACTTGATGCGATTGCAAAACGTTTCGGATTGCACCCTCCCTGGAAACAGTGGCAGGATACAATCGCACCAATCAGCGCAAAGCGCGGCTCAATTCAACCGCTCAACGATGCTATTCGAGAACAACTACAAGCTGCCGGCCGCGAAGACCTCTTTCAGTTCTTCTGATGGAGATGGCTCTCAGTCAGAGTAGAGCTAAGGGACAGATACCTGAGTAAAAGTCTTAAGCGACGTTGAATCCCTTATCACGGAGAAAGTCTTCGACACGGCCCAGATGGTTCCCCTGTAGTTCAATCTGGTCATCATCAATAGTCCCACCACAGGCGAATTTCGATTTCAAATCCGAGGAGAGACTATCCATATCGACATCGTTCGGGTCGAATCCTTCAATGATCGTTACCTCTTTTCCGTAACGGCGCTCGTCGATGCGGATTTGAATCTCCTGAGAGTCCTTTGCAACGTCCTCGCAGACACATAGCTCATCAGGCAACCCACACGTCGAGCAGACTTCCGACATTACAATTCGCTCGTACGAAACCTACCTACTAAATACTGTCGCCCCAGTTCGACGATGAAGCCAAACGATACCGAGTTCGACATGTCCAGACTGAGTACTGTCGCCCATACAGCGCATACGCGAACGTTAGGACTAAACCGGGACTCATCTTAGCGTTGATAATGAAGCGAGAGGAGCTAGTTTTGGTCGCACAAGAAAGCGCTGCAGCAGGTGCAGACGTTGCTGAAGCCGCATTTCGGACGGACATTCCAGTTGAGTTTAAAGAAAGTAAGACAGATGTTGTCACACAGGCTGACCGAGAGGCCCAGCACGCAATCATCGACCGTATCCAACAGACTCTACCGAATGATACGATCGTCGGTGAAGAGGGTGAAACTGCTGAGGCACTCGCAAAGAACGGCCGAACGTGGATTATCGACCCAATTGACGGGACAAACAATTACATTCGTGGCAATCGCCGGTGGGCAACCAGCGTCACTTGCGTGCAAGATGGAGACCCAATCGTGGCTGTGAACGACTTGCCAGCACTGCATGACCGGTTTGTTGCGACACAAGATGGTGTCTACAGAAACGACACGCAAGTGACTGTCAGCGATCGTTCGGACCCAGAAACGTTTCAGGTCGCCCCAGGAATTTGGTGGCCATTTGATGAACGGGATGAGTACGCCATGGCAACCAGTGAAATCGTCAACCGATTCGGAGATTTGCGGCGGCCTGGCTCTGCACAAGCTGAACTGTCGATGCTCGCTGCCGGTGCTATTGAGGGACTCATCACGAACGTCGAAACTAATCCATGGGATACGGTTGGTGGGGCGGCGATGGTCGAGTGGGCTGGTGGCACAGTGACTGACCTTGATGGCAATCCATGGCAGCCTGACTGCCGCGGTATTGTAGCCTCAAACGGAACGGCACACGAAACCTTGCTCGAAGCCGTTTCGGAAGTCGAGGCTGTACGGAACGCAGCCACTCAGTAATCTTCAGCGTTATTTTGATTACTTAATATAAAATAGCGGTTTCCACCGATTATCGACGGAGTGAATCAGCGAATCGTGCTGGGAAGCCGAAGATGAGTTCCTTCCACGAGCGCTTTTCTTCGTCTGAGCGGAGGCGAGCGCGAAGTCGCTGGCTGAACAGCTCCACAAGCAAAATCAGGATGAAGATGATAAACAACGTTGCCATCATCTGCTCGTAATTCAGCTGGTTTTGCTGTGCAGCGACGATTGCTCCCAGTCCGCCCGCGCCGATGACACCGACGGTGACGGCTGCTCGAACGTTAATTTCGAAGATATACAACGTCCAGGCAATGAACGAGGTTCGAACCTGGCTCAGCATCCCGAAAAAGACAATTTGTGATTTGTTTGCACCGGTTGTCTCCATTGCCTCAATCGGTCCATCTTCCAGTTCTTCGAGGTCTTCGACGAAGAGTCGGCCAAGATTGCCAATGGTGTTAAACCCAATTGCGAGCGTTGCGGCTGTTGCACCAAGGCCAACCAGCGCGACGAAGATAAGTGCCCAGATAATTGCTGGAATGGCCCGGATGAAGGACATAATCGCCCGGAAGATAAAGTTGAACGGGAACGGAAGGACCCGCTCGGTCGCAAGGATACTGAATAACAGAGCCAGCGGGAAGCCTAACACTGTCCCGACAAGTCCCATTGCAAGCGTTATGCCGGCTTCGCCAAAGATAGAGAAGATTCCCAACTCGACGAAGACGAACGCATAGAGGTCCGATAGGTTAATCGGATACTGGAAGACAAGAGACCCGATTTCGGGGTCATAAATCAGGTTCATGTCCCTGATAAACGCACCGTAGATACGGACGTCAATCACCCAGAGATAGTACCCATCTATTGGGAGGTCTGCGACCTGGACTGTTGGGAAATACTCCGTCATTCGGGAGGAGAAATGCCCCCACGTGAAGTCCGTATCGTCATCGAAGAATTGAGTCGCAGAAAGCCCCTGATAGGTCAAAAAGCCAATCACACCGACCAAGGCAGCCCAACCAATTGCTCGCTGTTTCCGTGTTTCTTTGATATTGTTGAACTGCTCTTCAATATCATCAGTCACAGCATCGCCTGACTCTTTCGTTGCGACGCCACCATCTGTCGATGCGTCACCAGGTGAATCAGCAGTGGCTCTCGTTGTCTGGTTGGTTCCAACCGAATCATCTGATTGCTCGATAGCCTCGTTTGGACTCCGATGGTCCGTTCCCGTGTCGTCTGAGTCACTCTCTTCCATATCGTTTATGCTGTCGCTTCACGCTGTTTGTCTCTCGGCGCATCTGAGTCACTATCTGAATCCTGATTCACAAACATCCCATCCGTATCAATATCGCCATATATCTTATCTATCGCATCGACGGTGAGTTCGTCTCGGTATCCGTCGAATACTTTCTTTCCGTTGTGCAGTCCGATAAAGCGCTCACCAAACTTTCGTGCAATGTTCACTTGGTGTAGGCTGATAAAGGTGCTCAGCCCTCGTTGCTCGGCAGCGTGCTTGAGATAGCGCATTACGTCTTGTGCACTTCCTGGGTCGAGACTCGCCACTGGTTCATCTGCAAGGAGTACCTCCGATTCTTGAACCAGCGCGCGAGCGATACCGACCCGTTGTTGCTGTCCACCACTCATCCGCCGTGTTTTTTGTTCGGCCTCATCAAGCAAGCCGACGGTTCGGAGCGCTTCGAGTGCTCGTCGTTTTTCTTCTTTGCTCTGCAGTTGAAAAATGCTGGAGAGGAAGCCAGTTCTGTTGATTCCACCGGTGAGCGCATTTGAGTACGCAGACATATCACCGATGATGTTGTGCTGTTGGAAAATCATCGCAACCTCGGGTCGTGGGGCGGTCATCGGTTGTCCGTTGATTCGAATTTCCCCTTCGGTCGGTTCATTCAACCCACACATACAACGTAATAACGTGGATTTCCCGGAACCGGAGACACCGAGGATAATGACGAATTCGCCCTCTTCAACCTCAAACGAGAGGTTTTCGAGTGCGACTGTCTCCCCATATGTTTTTCTGAGGCCGTCTACGACAATTTTACTCATTACTCATGTGTTTACGTTCGCTGTTGTAACTGTTCGGATTTCCCGAACTGTTTGGTCAGTTATGCAAGGTCGTCGTAGTCGATGCCGAGGTCCGATGCAAAGTCCGCAATTGGGTCGTAATCGGACGCGTCTGCTTCTTGGATTCCCGTGAACCAAAGGAGGTGGTCATCGAATTCCTGCCAGTCGTCCTCGTCGATATCCCACTCGTCTGGGTCGAAGTCATCGTCTTCTTCGTATGCATCGAGGGCTTCAGCATCGATATCCAGTGCAAGGTCCTCAGCCAACTGGTGTGGGTCGTGACCAAGCACATCCTCATCTGCATCGATGAGGAACTGGTCAATTTCTTCTCGCAAGTCGTCTTGCCAATCACCATTTGTCACGAGGGGTGCTCGTGGGAGTGGTGGTGACGCTTCCAACAGACGGAGGTCGGTACTGGCTGAACCTGCGCCGTCGAATTCGGCGGAAATATCGGCAACTTCTGGGAAGTTCTCCGCTATCTCATCCTGTGGAATGTGTGGGATTGTCGCAAATCCACCAGCCCCTGCCGCAGCGATGGAATCGTCATCCAGGAGTTGACCGACGGCGATATCGTGAGCCTGGTCCCCAATCCATTCGAAATCTTCTGCGGACCCACCGTCGACTGCCCCACCAAGGTCAAGGCCGTTGTCTTGAAGCATCCAGAGAGCGGCAATTCCGCCTGAAATGGAGCCAATGCTTCCTCCGACAACACGCTCACCTTGCAGGTCATCGACTGACTCGAATTCGCTGTCTGCACGCGTAACGAGCGTCGAGAAGTACTGTGCAGCACCGAATTGGATGCGCATCCCGCTCACACTCACGTCGTCACCAAGCTCTAGAACAGCAACTGGCGACGTGTCGGCAATAACCATATCGCCTTCGCCTGCTCTCGCCAATTGCTCGACCGTTGCTGTGTAGGATTGGGCTACGTATGGTTCTATCTCGACATCGAATTCATCTTCGATGCTCCGGATAAGTGGGCTGTATTGGACTTCGATATCCAGCGTCTCCTCTGCTGGATTGAGAACGAATTCGATAGTGTCCGTATCAGCTTCACTTCCGTCATCGGTCGTGGCACCATCGTCACCGCCATCGTCTGACCCGGTTTCGATACAGCCAGCAAGCGCCAGTGCGCCTGCGGCCCCTGATGCAGTTAGAAAACGACGCCTAGTTTTTCCACGCGCGGAATATTCCGGCATTTCGACCGAATGTGGCTCTTGGAAGCGTAATAATGTTTCTATTTCACCTATATTCACCAATTACTCCTATATATACACAACCTACCGATACGGAAACACGTTCTCACCAGGGTCTTGCCGCACGCCATTTCGAAGGTGGTAGTACCTTCCTACGTGCTATTTGGAAGCAAGTGACAATTGAGTTAACATACGTGACTGTCTCACTGGGAGGTATTCCGCTCAAAGTACTGGTCGTTCCAATCCTCTCCTTCTCAAAAGCGCTCGAATATATCCTTCCGAAACACGTCAACTTCCGTGATTGCACCTGGTGGCTCCTGAGCGATGATACTGAAAATGACCTCAGCGACGTCTTCTGCGGAGATTTCGACAGTTGGGTCTAACCGTTCGGCGTTCGTCGACCCCCGGTGTTCTTTACCGAAAGAGGTTGGAACACCTGACGGATTCACGAGCGATACCCCAACGCCATCTGGCCCTATCTGCCCGGCAACACTTTTTGCAAAGCCACGAAGCCACCATTTGGAAGCCGCGTAGACGGGTGTGGAGGTGCTGGGATACTTTCCCTTGTAACTTCCAACGAATACAAGCGTTCCCTCTGTCTCACACAACGGCTCCAGCACTGAGCGTGTAGTGTAAAATGCCCCATCGATATTTGTCGCCCGGACGGACTGATACTCCGCAAGCGTGAGGTCAGTCAGTGAGACATCTGCCCGCTCCCCGGTCCCGGCATTGACCACTACGGCATCAAGCCGCCCAAATCGCT
>PUNZ01000049.1 GCA_003551945.1 Halovenus sp.
GCATCCTCACGTGATGGGTCGGGCATCTCTGGCCAGACGAGGTCGACGCCAGCATCGGCGTAGAGGCGGCCGCGTTCGAGGTGCTCGTCCCAGTCACCGTTGGCTGAACCGTAGGCGTCGGTTCGGGCGATGATGATGGTGTCCTCGCTCTGTTTGGCATCGACTGCAGCTTCGAATCGTGCCACAGCGTTCTCGCGTGGGATAATCTGCTTGCCAGCGATGTGACCACAGCGTTTTGGCGTCGTCTGGTCTTCGATGTGAACTGCAGCAACGCCTGCTTTCTCGTATTCGCGCACGGCACGGCGCACGTTATGGGTGCCACCGTATCCGGTGTCACAGTCCGCAATGATTGGCAGGTCGGTCGCTTCGACCTGGCGTTTTGCGTTCTCGACCATCTCGCGCATGTCGACCATCTCAAGGTCTGGGAAGCCGAACTGACCGAGCACAGTGGAGTAACCGGACATATAGACCGCGTCGTGACCGGCCATCTCGGCCAGTCGAGCATCTAGTGCGTGGTAGGTTCCTGGTGCGAACACGAAGTCCTCGTTGTTGAGGAGCTCACGCAGTTCGCGTGCTTTTGGGTTATCCAAATTCTGTCGGATGTGTGGTTCCGTGGTTCGAACTCGACTCGCAACTTCGTCAGTTCCGCTAGTATCCTGTGTCATAGGTGTGATTGACCGCGTTGAAGACGCGTGTCAGTTTGCAACCGTCTCCAATCTACGGGTATAAAAAAATGTTATGAATTATAATGATAATACCGTTTAACCGGGCTATATTATATAATGCATTCTAGTATGCCTAGAGTGATTAGTGGTCACATGAAACGTGGTTGTGTGGCGTGTGCATACCACGATTTTGCGCTTATTGCTTGGCGGCATTTCTTGCTACTTTGTGACATAAATTCATCTTTCATCTCAAAAATCATACCAATCGAATTCCGACGTCCTGGACGAAACTGTGGATTCAGTGTTGTGGTGATTCAGCGAGTTTGTCGCGGTGTTTTTCCTCTATCTTTTTGAGCTTTGGCGGAATTTGCATCTGGCAATAGGGCTGGTTTGGGTTCTTTTCGAAGTAGTCTTGGTGTTTCTCTTCCGCCCGATAAAACGTCTCAAGCGGGGCGACCTCAGTCACGACTGGTCCTTTGCCAGCCTCCTCCAGGGATTCGATATATGCCTCAACGACGTCGCGCTGCTCGTCGTCGTGGTAATACACGCCCGAGCGATACTGCGAGCCAACGTCCGGCCCCTCTCGGTCTTTCGTTGTCGGGTCGTGAATCTCGAAAAAGACCTCCAGAATCTCCTCATAGGAAATCTCCTCGGGGTCGTAGGTCAACTGGACCGCTTCTGCGTGGCCCGTTGTTCCGCTACACACTTCCTCGTATGTCGGGTCCTCCGTGTTGCCACCACAGTAGCCCGAAACGGCGGCTTCGATACCACGTACGCGCTTGAATGCCGCTTCGATACACCAGAAACAGCCACCGGCGATGGTTGCTTGTTCGGACATGGACTACTGTAGGGGAGCAAGCAGTATAATGGCTCTCATCCTTCGGAAAAGGGAACCAATCCAGACACTACGCTCAGTCGTCGCCTTCGAGCAGTTCCGCCCGGCGCTCGAAGTCGATACTTCCTGCCTGGACGTTCCACAGTGAGGCGTACCGTCCGTCTCTGTCGAGGAGCGTCTCGTGGTCACCACGTTCGACAATTTCACCCGCTTCGAGGACCAGAATCTCCTCAGCATCGCGAATCGTCGAGAGACGGTGGGCGATGGCGAGCGTCGTCCGGTCTTCGGTGATTGCATCGATCGAGCGCTGGATTGCTAACTCGGTCTCGGTATCGACCGCGCTCGTTGCCTCATCGAGAATGAGGACTGGCGGGTCTGCAAGCACCGTTCGAGCGATGGCGATACGCTGGCGCTGCCCGCCTGAGAGCTTCACCCCTCGCTCGCCGACACGGGTCTCATAGCCATCTGGCAGTTCGGTGATAAACTCATGTGCCTGTGCGATACGGGCCGCTTCGCGAACCTCTTTTTCGCTGGCATCGAACGTTCCATACCGAATATTGTCGGCGATAGTCCCATCGAAGAGGAACGTATCCTGCCCGACGTAGCCAATTGACGAGCGGAGGTCACTAAGGCGTACGTCCCGGATGTCGGTCCCATCAATCCGTACTGCTCCTGTATCTACGTCATAGAGCCTGAGCAAGAGCTTGAGTGCGGTCGATTTGCCTGCACCTGTCGGCCCAACAAGCGCGACCATCTCGCCGGGGTCGGCGTCGAAAGACATGCCGTGAAGGACTGTCTCATCTTCCCCGTCGGTGAGTTTCGAGTTGTACGAGAAAGAGATACCATCAAACTCCACGTGCCCCTCAATACCGTCGAATGGCTTGGGGTTCTCTGGGTCCTCGACGCCTGTCGAGATGTCCATCAGCCCGAAGACGCGCTCGCTTGATGCTTTGGCGTTTTCGTACTGGTCGACGATGTTCGAAACCTCCGCAAGGGGGTCGACAATCCGCTGGGTGAGAAAGAGAAAGACAACAAAGTCACCGACCGTGAGCGTCCCCGTCAGCGGTCCGGGTGCGGTGTCGTTGACCAACCAGAGCCCGCCGATGAGAAACGTCGCAGCAAACGCCAGCCCTGCGAGCAGTTCCATCCCCGGTCGGTAGAGATAACTCAGTTTGAGGACGGCCATCGTATCGTCAAACAAGCGTCTCGAAGCCTTTCGGACCCGACCAATCTCGAAGCGTTCGCTCGCGGTTGCTTTCGTCAAATCCACTCCCGAAATACTGTTTTCGAGGCGCGTGTTGAGATTCGCCACCGCGGAGCGCTGGCGGACGTAGCGGGGTTCGACGGTTCGCATGAACCACAGCGTAAACAGAAACATTGCAGGGACGGCAAACAGGGTGACAAACGCCAGTTGCCAGTTGAGATAGAAGAGGACGCCGGCGATACCCGCGACCATCACGAGCAGGCGCATGGAGTTCATCAGCGCGTCGTCGAGAAACCGTTCGAGATTCTGGGTATCGTTGTTCAATACAGCCATGACCTCGCCCGTCTGCTTATCATCGAAAAAGGCCATATCGAGGTTTTGCATCTTCTCGAAACAGTCCACACGAACCGCGTGCATCACGCCGTGGGCGAACAGATTCGCTGAAATACCGTAGACCCAGGTAAAGAGCGCTGTCGTGAGAAACGCAACGGCAATCGCAACAACGGTAAACTCGAACTGTGCGATCTCGGCGGTCGGGAGCCACGCATCAGGAACGAGCGGCACGGAAAAGTCCTCGCCACCGACAAAGATGGCGTCGATGGCGACACCCAACAGGAGCGGCGGAACGAGCGTCGCAATCCGTGCGATGAAATTCGCTACCATCCCGAGCGAAAACCAGCCAAGACGACCCCGGCCATAGGTAACAAACAGCCGCGTCATCGGCCGGTCAACCTGCTCGCGATAGGCGTCGAATGGCGTCTCCTCGTCCTGGGAACTCACAGCGCAGTCTTACTGTCTAGGTTCGTTTAGTACTCTCGGTTTTTGTGTCGGTCTGATTGGCTGGTATCTGTTGACGGTGGCCTGTAACTATGCTTCGAGCGCGTCCTGCAGTTCGGAAACTGCCTCAGGCACGGCCCGGGCACGCTCGGCAGCGACAGCGTATCTGCCAGTGACCCGACTAATTTCGTGGGAATCGTGTCGAGGGGAGGCAATCTGTTCCCGGTCGTTATCAGCAAGGTAAATTCCCTCAATAGCGTCAATAAGACCAGTTTCGACCAGTGGTTCCGGCCCCGCTTCCCCCCGCTGATTCTCTATTGCGTTGAGTGCATCGTCTCGCAGCGCGCTGATATCCTCGACCGACTCAGGTCTATCGAGATCACCGTCACCGACCCGGTCACGTAATGGCTCGATAGCGTCGCTATCTCGAAGTAGCGTGAAGGCCCGAACCGTCGCCCGCGCAACGAACCCATCTGCAAGCAGTTCTTGGAGCGTCTCTTCCCCACGCTTTGTATTCATAGCGAGATGGACAACCCGTTCCCGTGGCGTTTCATCCACGATTTCGTCAAAAAGCGCCTCAGAAACATCCTCGAACTCTCCCGCAGGAAGGTCGTCGAGACGGTCATCAAGCCTTTCAGCAAGGACATTTGCCGCTGTCTCGAACTGGTCGGAGTATGTCTCCGCTCCGTCGTATTGCTCGTCAAGATGGGTTGCAACCCCCAGATGACTCGTTGCGGTTTCCACATGCCGGTCAATCTCGGAGACTGCTTCAAACGCGGATGCTTCCGGTGAGAGAATCTTGAGTCGTTCGGTTTCCTTCATTCCGGATACAAGATGGTCTTCAATCTCGTTGTAGACAATAAGTGCCTCCGCTCCGTCATCACCAGTTCGTTCAAGCGATTCCTGAACCGTCGTCATCTCCGTCTCAAGAGTTTCTGCATCAGCCATCGCGTCATCGTACGTTCGCCCAGCAATGGCGGCGTCGTAGCCGCCGCGAGCCTCACCCGCCGCCTGTCGGGCGGACCGGATATCCGAGAACTCGCGTTCGTCAGTCGGTGTCTCTTCGAACGACGAGAACCGGTCTTCTGCGCGCTCTACGAGGTCAGCGAGGTCCTCCCGGATAAGTTCGTTTGGAACTGCCGAAATATCGTCGTCGGTAATTGGCTCTAACAGCTCTTGGGTCCGTTCGCGTTGTGCCTCAAAATGTTCGTCAGTCACTTCGATAGGGAGCGGAGATGGGATTGCCGGCACATCAGCCGTTTCGAGTTCTCGAAGGGCGGCGGTGTCAATATCGGGGATATCTGCATCGTCGTCGCTCTCAGTGTAGCCGAGACAGCCAGCCACTGAGCTAGTGAAAGCAAGCGTCCCCGTTGCGAGCAGCGTTCGTCTGGAGAGAACGGCATCAGGGTGCTTCGTCATCCGTGCCACCTCCGTTTGCACCGGCTTCCTCTTCGAGAATAGCACAGTTTCGTCGCGTCCCGAAGCTAAATCCGGACGGTTCTGTGCTGAAGCTGACCGGGACGCTGACGGCGAGCAGTTGCGTGTGTGTAGCGCCGGTCGAACACGCCACATCTGGCTCTCGGTGTGTCCAACAGGTCCGGAGTCTGAGACCACCGCCATTTCGCTCGGACACGTACAGCATGCCAAGCCGTTCACAGCCCTGGACGGTTTCCAACGTGAGGACGGCTGATTCATGCTCGTAATCGAGGTCGGTGAGAAACGCTTCGAGTTCCTCAACGCTTCCTTCGGTTGGGTCGCCCTCGATGGCGAACTCCTCAACATCGCTATCATCGATGACGTACTGGCGATTCAGTTCCTCACCGTCAGCGTCATAGAGAACGTGCTCATCCGTCTCGAACCGGAGGCTGTAGCTGTCGACGTTGGTAAACCGCTCTTCATCAGCTGACGCTTCCTCCGGAGTGTCGTCAGTGTCATCCTGTCCGAGACAGCCTGCGGTCACAGCGAGCGCGCCGGCCGCCAGTACCGTGCGGCGTCGAACAGGTGTGTCGGGTGGAGGGGATGTGGGCGGCATCGGTTGTTTTGTCCACAGTATAACATAATATGTCTTTTGACTGGTATCAGCGATATCCTCTCCCCGACAGACCAGCCCTCGCCCGATGACCGGACCGATTCCCCTATAATGCCGCGGACAGACAGATTGCATATGAGCGATGACGAGACGGCTGGTCGCGAGCGCTTCGGTGACGTCAGCGACCAGTACGACCCCACTGCGGTCGAAGACCGTGTCTTCGAGTACTGGGACGCGGTCGACGCCTACGAACAGACGGTTGAACACCGTGCGGATGCCGAATCATACTATTTCCTTGACGGGCCACCGTATACCTCCGGCTCCGCGCACATGGGACATGCGTGGAACAAGAGCCTCAAAGACTGCTATATCCGTTACAAACGGATGCAGGGCTATGACGTGGCCGACCGACCCGGCTACGATATGCACGGACTTCCTATCGAGACAAAAGTCGAGGAGGAGCGTGGCTTCGAGAACAAGAAAGATATCGAAGCGTATGGGGTCGATAGCTTCGTCGATGACTGCCGCGATTTTGCCGAAAACAGTCTCGAACAGCTTACTGAGGATTTCATCAGCATGGGTGTCTGGATGGACTGGGAAAACCCATACAAGACGGTTAATCCCGAGTATATGGAATCGGTCTGGTGGGGATTCGACCAGGCAGACGACCGCGGATTGGTGACGCAGGGCCAGCGTTCAATCACGCAGTGTCCGCGCTGCGAAACGGCCATTGCAAAAAACGAAGTCGAGTTCGAGGATGTCCATGACCCCTCGATTTATGTTAAATTCCCGCTATCCGAGCGCAGTGCTGTTGGTGGCGAACTGGGCGAAGACCCAACGGACGAGTATCTCGTCATCTGGACGACGACCCCGTGGACCATCCCGGCAAACACCTTCGTTGCCGTTGCAGACGACCTCACCTACGAAGCAGTGAAAGTTACCACGCCAGCAGGCGATGAGGAAACCCTCTGGGTCGCTGCCGAATGTGTTGAGGAAATCGCCGACGTTGGCGAATACGACGAGTACGAGATTGTGGGTGAGTGCCCCGGCGAGGAGATGGTGGGTTGGGAGTACGACCACCCGCTCGCCGACAAAGTTCCGGGCGCACCCGATTTCGACGGGGCGTGCCAGGTCTACACCGCGGAGTACGTCGAAGCCGACCGCACGGGTCTGGTTCACTCCGCACCCGGGCACGGTGAAGAGGACTTCGAGCGCGGACAGGAACTCGGCCTCGATATCTTCTGTCCCGTCGGTGGCGATGGTGTCTACGACGAGCGCGCCGGTGCCTATGCTGGCCAGTTCGTCAAAGACGCCAACGACGAGATTATCGCCGACCTGCAGTCGAAAGAGCTGATGCTGCACTCGGGCGAGACCTACCACAGCTACGGGCACTGCTGGCGGTGTGATACCGGCATCATCCAGATTGTGACCGACCAGTGGTTCATTACGGTCACCGATGTCAAAGACGACCTGCTTGCAAACATCGAAGACAGCGAGTGGTATCCGGGCTGGGCCCGCGACAATCGCTTCCGTGATTTCGTCGAGGATGCACCCGACTGGAACGTCTCCCGGCAGCGCTACTGGGGAACGCCAATCCCAATTTGGCTTCCAACCGAGACGGCCGATGGTGAAGACATTGAATGGAGCGGGGAAATGGACGATACCATCGTCATTGGCTCACGCGAAGAACTCGCCGAGCGCGTCGACCAGGATATCGACCCGAATGAGGTTGACCTGCACAAGGGGACCGTCGACGAACTTACCATCACCGAGGATGGCGTCGTCTACGAGCGCGTCCCTGACGTGTTCGATGTCTGGTTCGACTCCGCAGCAGCCTCGTGGGGCTCGGTCAATTATCCAAGCGAAACGGACGAGTTCGATGAACTGTGGCCTGCCGACCTCATCATCGAGGCCCACGATCAGACCCGTGGCTGGTTCTGGTCACAACTTGGGATGGGAACGGTCACGGTCAACGAGACGCCGTACAAGAACGTCCTGATGTACGGCCACGCGCTGATGCCTGACGGGCGGGCGATGTCCAAATCCCGTGGGATTCGCATCGACCCTGGCGAGGTTATCGACCAGCATGGGGTTGACCCGATGCGGTTGTTCTTGCTCTCGGTCAACCCACAGGGCGAGGATATGCAGTTCTCGTGGGAGAAAACCGAGACGATGCAGCGCCGACTCAACATTCTCTGGAACGTCGTGCGGTTCCCATTGCCGTATATGGAGGCCGATGGGTTCGACCCAGCAAGCGTCTCATTGTCCGACCTCGAAGACGACTTGGAGTTGGTCGACGAGTGGGTACTGTCGCGACTTGCCACCACAACGAGCGAGGTCACGGAGGCGATGGATGTCTTCGAGAACGACCGTGCCGTCGAGACGCTCGTTGATTTCATCGTCGACGATGTCTCACGGTTTTACGTACAGGTCGTCCGTGAGCGAATGTGGGATGAAGCTGATTCCCCGTCCAAGCGTGCCGCCTACGCTACTCTCTATCGGGTGCTTTCGGATGTCGTCACGATGCTTGCACCATTCGCCCCGCTTGCGAGTGACGAACTCTACCGTGCACTCACTGGCGATTTCGGTCACCCAACGGTACATATGGCTGACTGGCCTGAACCACCGGAGGCATCCCAGGACGAGCAGCTAGAGGACGAGATTACCGTCGTTCGGGCTGTCGAGGAGGCAGGGTCGAACGCCCGCCAACAAGCTGAACGAAAGCTTCGCTGGCCGGTCTCGACAGTCACTGTTGACGTTGACAGCGACGACCTCGCTGCCGCGGTCGATGCAC
>PUNZ01000041.1 GCA_003551945.1 Halovenus sp.
CGACCGACTGCGGAGTTGTTATTCTCGATTGCGTTGAGGATGAGGCCAACCGTTGCCGTAATGACTGCCCAAGCGAAGAGTTTCCACTTGACAGCCCACGCAGCAGCCATTCCGCGCTTCAAGTTCGGTTCGTCACCCTCGAACACCTGGCGCGACTCATACACCAGTGCGGCGGTGAAAAAGACGGTGATGAACGTGGTCAGGAAATAGCCAATGAAGAAAATGACTGCTGCCGGAGCCATACTCCCTGTCAACTCGATAACGCCGAATATCGAGCCAAACCAGAGAACGAAAAACGCGATTGCGCTAATTCCACTGAGGATCGGAAAAAGAACAAGTCTCGGATGATTTTTCAGGACGACGAGACTGTCTTTTAACAGCCCAAACCCCCGTTTCGCTCGGTCAAGGATATTCATGTCGAGGGGTTGCGCACCATCAGGTATAAACACATAGGGACGTTTCCACTGGAGAGACACCGGTACGAAGAAACCACTGTTATTGTTCGACAGCCGTAGCATCCGCATCCACACGCTCTGCACTGGCTGTGGCAGTGAAGTTTACGTACACCGCCTCCTGTGACTCTCCATCCATCTCAACTTCTGTGGATGCCGAATCAATAGCTCGGTCTTCACCGACGAGCGTCTCGACCGAGACGGAAACGCGTCCGGAGCCGACACCAACGTTGTGGACGAGTACGCGGACTTCGACCTCATCGTCCGGAAGTACCTCCTCTATTGGTGGGTCGGCGTCCGCTCTCACAACCCGGGGTTCCGGCGGCGGGTCTTCCTCACCAAACGGGGCAGCGCCGCCGAGACACCCCGAGAGACCAGCAGTAACCGAAACAGCGGCGAACGATGCTGTTTTTGTGAACGCTCGCCGGGTAGTATCCGAATCATTGCCCATAGATGTACTGCGGTTTCAGTACCTAAGAAAACGCGGATTGACGATTCAGCCCCTCAACTAAAGCCCGTTCAGATGCTAAGCAAGAAGCAGAAAATAGCGCTCAAGAGCGGAGAGAGAGCAGTTGCATGGAGTTGGGAATAAGCGACAGACATAGGTTTATCTAGTCCAATTTTTGTCTATGAGTACTGGCGTAGTTGTGCTGAACTTTGGCGAGCCCGGAGAACCGGAGCGCGAGCGTGTTCTTGACTACCTCGAGCGGATTTTCTATGCAAACGCAAATCTCGAAGATGCAGAGACGGAAGCGGAGGCCAGAGAACGCGCTCGGCAGTTAGCAAAACGGCGGCTGCCAGGACTAATGGAAGAGTACGAGGCGATAGGCGGGTCACCGCTCATCGAACAGGCAACTGCACAGGCGGATATGCTTGAAACGGCACTCACGGACCGTGGCTATGACATCACGACCTACAACGGGATGTTGTATACGGAGCCGCTGATTCCAGACGCCGTGGCCGAAGCCCACTCGGATGGGGTCGAGAAGCTCATTGGACTACCAATTTTCCCACTGTGTGGCCCTTCAACGAACGTGCTTGCACTGGACGAGATGGAGGACGCAGTTGCTGACCTCGATTGGGATGTCGATGTTCAAGGCATCACCGGCTGGCACAAACATCCAACATACAACCGGGTTCGAGCTGATGGTATCGCACGCTATCTCGATGAGAACGGACTTGACCCGAACAACGAAGATACCGCCTTTGTCTTTTCAGCCCACGGAACACCGCTGCATTATCTCGAAGAGGGAAGCCGATACGATATCTACGTTGAGGAGTTCTGTGACGTCATCGCCTCAATGCTCGGTATCGAGGACTATTACCTTGGTTACCAGAACCATTCGAACCGCGGCATTCCGTGGACGGAGCCGGAAACCGAAGACCTTGTTGAAGAACTCGACCACGACCGAGTGATTGTCGACCCGGTGAGTTTCCTCCACGAACAGAGCGAGACGCTCTCGGAACTCGATGTTGAACTCGAGGAGGACGCAATCGATGAGGGACAAGAGCTGTATCGCGTCCCCATACCCCACGACGACGAGCGCTTGGGAGCGGTCTTTGCCGACTTGGTTGAACCGATAATTGCCGATTTCGAACCCGAGTACTACCAGATGCGACAGTGCCAGTGTCGCGATAAGCCAAACACAATGTGTCTGAACGCCCCACGTGAGTAATCATGAAAGTAGGAATCGTTGGCGCAGGGATTACTGGGCTTGCGCTCACCCACTATCTCGCCAAACAGGGAATCGAGAGCGTCACGTTCGAAGCCGATGACGAGCCCGGTGGCGTGATTCGCTCACGCACGGTCGACGGCCACGTCATCGAACCAGGACCACAGCGAATGCGAAAAACACCCGGTGTTGTCGAGTTAGCCGAGAAAGCAGGCATCGCTGAGGAGATTATCGAGGCGAACGAAGGAGAGCTTTACGTCTACGCAAACGGCGAACTTGGCGAGGCACCGATTACCAAACGACAGTTTTTCACGACGGACTTGCTCTCAGTACGCGGAAAAGCACGGATGCTCGCGGAGCCGCTCACGAAACCGGGGAGCCCCCAGGAGACAGTTGAGGAAGTGTTCGTCCGGAAGTTTGGTAGGGAGGCCTACGAGCATTTCATTGGCCCACTGTACGGTGGTATCTACGGCTCGGACCCCGCAGAGATGCCCGCAGCGTTCGCGCTTGAAAGCCTGCTTGAGCGTGAAAAAGAGACGAAGAGTTTGCTCCGTGCGTTCCTCCAGCGGGTGAACCAGGGCCACACCGCCGCACCGATGTCCTTTACAGATGGGAATCAGCAGTTGCCGAATGCACTGACTGAAGCGTACGACGACCGAATCGAGCTCTCGACGCCGGTCAAGGCAATCCATGCCGACGACCGCTATGTCATCGAAACCCCGAACGGCAGCGAAGCGTTCGACCGGATTGTGATTACCGCGGATGCAAAAGCAACCGCGGAGATGCTGTCGCCGCTCGAAGCTGACGGGCTCGCTTCAGGGCTTGATGGCCTCCGAGACTTGCGATACAACCCACTGGCACAGGTCTTTTTGCAGGCAGACCACGACTATCCTGGGAAGGGATATCAGGTCGGCTACAACGAAGACCTCCATACGCTTGGCTCGTCGTGGAACGAGAACATGTTCGACAGAGATGGTGCCCAGACCGTCTTTCTCGGCGGTATGCACGAACCGGAGATTGTCGAAGAGTCAGATGACACACTAGCAGAGATTGCGCGCGAAGAGTTCGAAGCGGTCGTCGGCTGCGAGGCAACAGTCATCGATGTGGCCCGTCTCAAACCAGGATTTCCCGCCTGGGATACGAGCTGGTGGGCACTCGAAGACCTCGAACTGCCAGATGGGGTGACGCTGGCAACGAACTACACCGCACGGATGGGCGTGCCAAGTCGTGTTAAAGAGGCACGTGAACTTGCCGAACAGTTCGCACAGCAAGCAACAGCTGACGATTCACAACAGGAAACAGCAGTCGCGGCGACGACATAGGACCCCGGTCTTTTCAACGGCAGTACGTCTCGCGAATCGAGATTACGAGCGGGTAGACACAGAGCCGGTATTACCCCTCATACCATTCCGACAGCCTGGAAATACTGATTGGCGAACACGAGTGCGTTCCAGATTGCGTGGGCGATAATTGGGACGATGATGTTTCCGGAGTACTCATACAGCAGACCAAGGAGACTCCCAGAGATGAACAGAATTACCAGGACGGCAGCGACTCCCTCCCCACCAGCGAGTGCCGGAATATGAAACAGCGAAAAGATTGCACCAGCAATGAGTATCCCTGGCATAATTCCGTAGGCACGCCGAAATAGACCCTGTATAACACCACGAAAGAGCAGTTCTTCAGCAGGCCCAGTAAAGAGAAACTGCATCGGAATTAACACCAAGAAGAGTTCCGGATTAGCCTGCCCACGCTCAACGGTGACGTTCTCTGCAGTTTCAAAGCCAAGGAGGTCCATCACGAACTCCAGAGAAAGCATTACCGCAATCAGAAGAACCGTCCCGCCGACGATGAGCAGGAGGTCGGAGCGAGTTGGGAGACGAAGGCCAACGAGGCCATCTGCGCGCCAGAGGAGATACCAAATCGAGACTCCGATAAACGCGAGAAACTGGAGTGCAGACGTGCTAACATCGAACAAAATTGGTGTGGACGCTTCAGTGAAGCCACTTCCCGCAAGCAGACTGGTTCCCAAGACGATGAAGATATTTGCGGCAACAAGCGCACCAAACAACACTAACGCTGCATGAAAGACCGCAGCAAAGCGACTGTCCGTGTCACCATATGTAACGAGCGGGCGACCGCCAAATCTCCCCTCTCCCCCGTTAATGTTCGCGGTAAAGGCGTCGCTGAACGATGGGAAGGGATTGAACGAACCCATGGAATCAGGTTTTGCTGACGAATCACCGGACACGATAGCGAGTGTTGGATTCGGGATGGTTAAGTGATTCCGATACATCCGGATTGCACCGGCACGCAAGCAGTACTGACTGTTCCGAACCGCTTTTACTGGCTCCTACGCAACAACAGAGCAATGAAGGCACTCGTTGTCGGGGCAGGAGCGATGGGACGGTGGGTCGGCGAGGTGTTGGGAACGCTCGATGACACACCAGCGGTTTCGTTCGTTGATACCGAGAGAGAAACGGCAGCGGAAGCAGCGAGAATGCTCGGCGGGGAAGCAGTCTCAACCGAAACAACGGAATCGTACGATATCGTTGCGGTGGCTGTCCCAATCCCCGTTGTTGGTGACGCTATTGCCGCGTACGGGCCACTCGCGACGGAGGCCATTCTGGATGTCTCAGGCGTCATGGCTGAACCAGTGACTCAGATGGGCCGCGTCGCTCCCGACTGTGAGCAAGCAAGCTATCATCCACTGTTTGCTCCCGAGAACGAACCAGGAAACATCCCCGTTGTTAGCACAAATACCGGACCCATCATCGACGCCGTCACTGACGCACTCACCCGCCGAAACAACCACGTTTTCGAAACAACGGCTGACCAACACGATAGTGCAATGGAAACCGTTCAGGCCCGCACCCATGCCGCTGTTCTCGCATTTGCAATGGCAAGCCAGGAGGTCTCACCGGTCTTTCATACACCGATTTCAAGCGAACTTACTCGCCTTGCAAAGCAAGTGACAAGCGGTGAATCGCGTGTCTATGCCGATATCCAGGAGACGTTCGACGGGGCAACTGACGTTGCGGCAGCGGCAGAGCAGATTGCACAGGCCGACAGAGAGCAGTTTCAAGAACTCTATGATGAGCTAAGCGGACGTGTCTCCGAGACGAAACCGCAGTGAGTAAATAGCTACCTTTGAGGGAAATAATATTTATACCTTCGAAGGAATGAAATGCCTAATCAGTCTCCAGCGGTTGGCTACATCTGAATGAACGACGAACAGCGTGAGCAGATACGAGATAACGCCCGCTATCTCCGCCAAGTGCGGCCCATCGACGCAGAGGAAATCTGTGAGTATGTCGAGGGGACCCCGCATCCAGCAGTGGTGCGACAGGTACTCCGCGAGGAAGCGCTCGAACTTGGTCTAATCGAACGCGATGACGGTATATTTGAGCCAGTAGCAGAAGAACCAGTTTCCGTCGAGTTTGCAGGTATCAACGGGTTGCCCCAGGAGATTCACCAAGCGGTTGAAGAACTGCTGGTGGCGGAATATGGGGCTGGCTGGCCGGATGGCCGCTCGGGCGATGCTCTCCGCAGTGCTATTCGGGAGTTTAAACAACGATATCTCACCGGTGAAGAGGTCACCTACGAGACAGAGACCGCACTCGGCTACGCCATCTATCACCTCCCCGCGTATTTTGCGACCGTCCAGTACGTGTTTGCGGAACTCATTGCAGACGGATTGGTCCCATCTCATCTCCGGATTCTCGATGTTGGAGCAGGGGTTGGCGGCCCTGCACTCGGTCTTGACCGGCTGCTACCTGAAGAGACACTCGTTGACTACCACGCAGTAGAGCCAAGCGCTGCGGTCGACGTGTTAAAGCCGTTGCTTGAGCGGACCGACCAGAACTTTCACTGCTCCGTTCACCAACAGCCAATCGAGGAGTTCGAACCGACGAATGCATTCGATATTGTGCTCTTTGCGAACGTGTTATCCGAGCTTGAAACCCCAGCAGCAACGCTCGAAGCAGCGACTGAATGGATAACAGAGGATGGGACAGTTGTCGCTATTGCCCCTGCCGACCGGAAAACAGCAACTCGGCTCAGACAGCTCGAGCGCGATATCGAGCAACGGGCAGATGCGACTGTATATGCCCCAACCGTTCGACTATGGCCGGGTGAGACACCAAGCAGCGAATCATGGTCGTTCACGCGCAAGCCTGACCTCGAAACACCGGAAATGCAAGCCCGACTGGATACTGGTGCGCGCGCCAGACCACCAGACCAATTCGAAACTGTCGAAAATTCGGATGCGACCCAGACAGACGGTGAATCCGAGGGCATTCGCACGACACGAAAGCCAGGTGATGGCGAGTTTGTCAACGTTGATATTCAGTATGCATACTCGTTATTACGAACTGATGGAACCCAGTCGATCGAGTTTACGCCGAGTGAACGCCGTTTCGCAGCGTTTCGCAACACCGAGAACCACGTCACCGACCGCATCGATTGTGTGGCACTCAAATTGAGCCATAACTTGGCGGAGAATGGAAATCCGCTGTACTTGCTCGGCGACGGTAGTCAAGCGATTGACCACTTTGCCGTTCTCACCGAACCATCGGCGCTCAACGAAGCTCTCGAGCGGGCAGCATACGGTGACTTGCTTTCCTTTGAGAACGTCCTCGTCCTCTGGAACGATGACGAAGGAGCCTACAATCTGGTCGTTGACGGAGAGACCTTTGTTGAGCGGATTCCGGTCTGAGAGGACTGGACAGACGCCATAGCACAATTTCGCTGTCCTGGGATCGCGGTTATGATACCCAAAGTACGCATCAGGTAGTTCGATAAGGAATAGATTGCGGCTTCAAATATCGTCAGGGTCAACCGGATGTTCAATCCCGTCAGTCAGTATATCGACGTTATCAGTTTCATCAATCGCTTCCGGGTGGGCTGCAAAAATTACAATTAAGTCACCATCATTCGTCAGCGAACCAAGGTGAAGTCGGACATCGATGTCTCCCTGCTCAGTTTGTGCGTGAAACTCCTGTATCTCGACCGTTTCGCCAAGCGTTTCAACGTCTCTGCTCCCCGCTTTTTCGATGTCTTCCAGCCCTTCAAACTCCGAGCGGGAGCTCATTTCGGAAAGCAACTCTTCCGTGTCAATCTGTTCGAGTGGATTGACATCCCGACCTGCAACGGAAACGGTTGGTGTCGAAAAGAGGAGATATCGAATCGGATTTGAAAGGTCAAGATCGAGGTCACCGCCGTAACCGTACTCAACGAGCCAGTTTGTGAGTGAAACATCTTGGCTCAACGCACCGACGTCGACCGTCTCCGAAAGCGTCTGTTCATCCGTCCGCTCATGACTGTAGCCGGTCTCGGAAAGCGCCTCCTCACCTACGATTGCCGGTTTTGCTTCGTCGCTAAGAACGTCTTCAAGCAGCGAACACCCGGCAAGGGAAACTGCCCCACCTGCTGCCAACGTGGCAATAACCCGTCGTCGAGAAATCATAACTCCCTCTAGCAGTGTGTAGCGTATAGCTATTGTGGCGACCACTGTGCTAGACACTCTTCGCTTATTCCAAATACCCGAGGTCACGGAGCTGTGAGGTGATTTCTTCGAACTCCGCCTCCGTCAATTTGCCGCGGCGCTGGTGTTGGATGACGATACTCCGGAGTAAAAATCGGACGAGGTCGCTCGTACTCTGAAAGCTTGTTCCTTCGATTGTCTCCTCTACTCGCTCTGCGAGTTCCTTTGGGATGGAAACGGTGGTGTAGTCGGTCATGCGACCATCATAACGGAGCGAACCAATATAGGAATTATCGTACGTCATTAGAGACCATTCAGTGGGTTGGCCAGCGAGAATCTCTGGACAGTTGCAAAACTCCCTAGAGGCGTTGATATCGGAGAAAACGACAAAACGGACGATTACCGTTCGATACTCACACCGTCGCCGTTGTCATGCCACTTCCCGTCAAATAGTTCCGGGCAGGTTCGGGTGTTGAACGGGTCAAACGTCTGTGGGGCTTTTTGTGTCGTGAACTGCTCTGTCGGTGGTCGAAAGTCGGTCGATGGCGTTGGGGTTGGTGTTGTACTCATGGATTTTTGGTGGGACGAAAGCGGTCGAAACGCGATACTCGGGCCGGTGATTAGAAAAGACAGCGTACAGCTACCCCGAGTGAATGGTGCATTACTACTCCGTGTGCACCGGATTGTAATAAATGTTAATGATATAATCCAGCCATGCTGACAGCAACCATGCCATACACAGTCAGTCTACCAGAGCGGATCGGTTCGCCGCACGCCCCGCCCTTGCTCAGTCGAGCACAAGCTGTTCGTCGTAGTTCGTGTAGTTCTCATAGCCGTCCTCGGTCACGACGACCAGGTCTTCAATCCGAACGCCACCGACGTCGGGGTCATAGAGCCCAGGCTCGATGGTGATGACGTGACCGGGTTCAAGCGCCTCGCCACCTGTTGATACTTTCGGTAGCTCATGCACTTCGAGCCCGATACCGTGTCCGGTGCTGTGGATGAAGCCAGTTTCCGCTGTCGGGTCAGCCCTGAGCGTCGGGATGCCAGCAGCCTCATAGACATCACACGCCGCCGCGTGGACATCCTCGCCAGTTACACCGGGTTCAACGGCGGCCAGTGCCGCCTCTTTTGCTTCCTGAGTCAGGTCGTACCACTCTCGAATCGTCTCGGAGGGCTCACCATGGCAGAAGGTTCGAGTCATGTCAGCGTGGTATTTCGTGGCTTTACTCTGGGGGAAAATATCGATGATAATCGATTCGTTGGCGTGGAGTGGCCCGCTTCCACGGTCGTGTGGGTCTGCTGCCGACTGGCCGCAGGCGACTATCGTTTCATCAAGCGAACAGCCGTGTTCGAGGAGCGTCATCTCTATCTCCGCCTTCACAGCTTCGCTTGTCAGTGGCTCACCCTCATATCGGAGCGTGCCATCCCCACCTACCGTTGCAGCCGAAAGCAGTTCCTCCGCAGCGGCCATCGCTTTTTCGTTGGCCTTCTGTGCCTCGAAGATGTGCTCCAGTTCCTCGTCAGTCTTTGTTGCCCGAATCTCGGTGATGACTCCCTGACTATCGGGTGAAACGCGGATATCTTGCGCTCTGAGGCCGTCAGCGGTCGCAAGCGGGAAGCGCGGCGGGGTAGCAACGGATTCAACGCCGTGTTCTCGGAGGAATGCCGCGACGGTCCGGTACCAGCCTTCCTCGGGACCGAACTCCTCGATGTTGTCGTCGTAGTCGAAGTCACTCCCGCGCTGGACCGTCTCTGCACGTGATTCCCGGAGCGCCCTGCCATACTCGAGACTGCGCGAGAAGAGGATGTGCGTACTCCCGTTGTAGAGAGTGATGAACGGGTCGGGTGCATCGAACCCAGCAAGGAAGTACTGGTCAGCGACAGTCGAATCGGCGTCAATGAGATAACCATCCACATCCGCTTCGTCCAGATACGAATCAAGTTCTGAGAAGTCTACATCCATAAACCACCCTTTGCGTGGAGTGACCTAAAATGACGGGGGAACGGTGCGAGGGTTACCGAGCAGGCTGGGGCCTTCGAATAACAGAGGGTGAAGATATCAGAATCGCAAATCGATATCGCATAATCTTATGTGTAACTCCCCTCACTCTCATGTATGAGATGATGCAGTTGGAACTGCTTGGAGTAGGCATCATTGCCGCTTCGATCGGAGCCTGCATCGGCGCATTCTACCTGCTGCAGTATCTGTATCGCCGACGGAGTAAGTCGGGAGCGGGCTGGTTTATGGGAAATATCGCCTCCGTCGCTATATTCTGTTTGTCGTATGGGACTGCGCTGCTCGTCTTCGACCCAACCGTACGGGTCATTCTTGAAGCAATTTCGTTCATCTGTGTGGTATTCATGGGGCCGTTTTTCCTCGCGTTCGGGCTTGATTACACAGGACGGGGAAACCTTATCCGCACGCCACTTTTCCGCGTTGTCGCAGTCGTTCCACTCCTGACGGTTGTACTCGTTGCGACAAATCCACTCCATCATCTCGTCTGGACTGAGCTTCAGTTCGAGCCGGTATTCGGGCTTGCGACGGTGATATACACGATTCAACCGTTGGGTATCTTTGCTCTCTTGTTCTCTATTGGAACCGCTGCTGTCGGGTCACTGTTGCTGATCGGTGCGATACTGAGTTACGGCCCACTGTATCGACGTGAGGCCACGGCAGTCATTCTGAGTACTGCCCCACCATCGGTGGGCGTGTTCATCTGGATGTTCGGGCTTGGGCCGGTTCCGCAGTTACATCTCACGGCACCGCTGATGCTCATTCACGTTGCGCTTGATGCGTACGCGTTCGTCGGTACGCACATGTTTACGACGAACCCGGCGACGCAGCGGGTCGCAGAACGAACGGGACTGGAATCCCTGCCAAATCCCGTCCTTATCCTCGATACGGAACGGCAGGTAGTCAGGGTAAACAACCAAGCAGAGGAGTTATTCCCGAGGACGTCCTCACGCTCGTTACCGATATCACTTGATACGGCCCTCGGTATCGGACTGGCAACCGTTCGTGAGACTGAAGAAATCACGGTGAATGGGAGGATATTTGCCGTTTCGTACACGAGATTAACCGATCCGGATGACGACCATGTTGGGAGTATGCTCGTGTTGAATGATGTGACCGATGAACGACAACGCAAGCAACAGCTTGCGGTGCTCAATCGAATTCTTCGGCACAATCTCCGGAACGAAACGTCAGTCATCAGGGGGTACGCTGAATTGCTCGAAGCACAAATTGACGACCAAAAGCAGTCGGTACAGGCAGGAAAGATTGAAACTGCAAGCAACCGGTTGCTTTCTATCGCTGAAAAAGTCCGGGAATTCGAGAAGGTTCAAGAACAAGAGGCAGAGCTAGCGACAATCGCCGTCTCAAATGTGGTAGCTGAGATCGGGCAGACATATTCCGCTGCACACAGCGAGGCAAGAATTGACTGGACAGTCACCCCCTCGAATCTTCAGTTTCGGGCAGATTCGGTGTTGCTTTCGATGCTCCTCAGTAATCTGGTCCAGAACGCGATTGTTCACGCAGGGCCATCCGAGCAACGAGTGTCTATCACCGTGTTTGAGAGATCAGATGCCAGAGAGGTCGTTTTCGAAATCCGCGACCAGAACGACCGAATTCCTGAGCAAGAAATCGAGACGCTTTGGATGGGCGATGAAACAACACTCCAGCACGGACAGGGAATTGGATTGTGGGTCGTTTACTGGTGTGTCCAGAAGCTAAACGGTAGCATTGAGTTCGAGTACGACAATGGGAACGTACTCATCGTGAGGCTTCCGAGGCGAGCATAGGACTCTCTTTTCGTGCTCTTCGAACTATATCAACAGAGTGATAAATATTCTGATTTACTCATTCAGCCGTGCTGAAGACCGTGTGCAAGTACCTTTTTCTGACTCGGATGGCTTGCCTTGTTATGTCGTTGGCCTGTATTAACCGGATAACCGGTTTATTATGAAGCCCCGGTACGAGACATGCGTCCTGTTTTCAGTCTAGATACCTATCAAGCAAGGACTATGGATAGACCAACTACCTGTGCTGTTAGAACGCTTCAGTCACGTTCCTCTCGTGGGAGAATACGCGCCATCACAGTCGTCTCTATTTTCCGTAGATGTTCACCGACTGTCACTGGCGACAACCCCAGTTCATCACCGATATCTTCGTAAGTGACGTTTCGCGGCACGTCATAATAGCCACAGTCGACAGCCGTTCGAAGCAGTTCCTGCTGGCGAGCCGTGAGCGAGGAAAAGACCGTCCGCTGGTCAGGATGATACTCCCGAATCGTTTCCAGTTCAACATCGACACTAGCAGGAATCGCTTCCAATGCCTCAGTCAACGTCTCCTGTGTCCCGAGAACGGAGACCCGAATGCCACCGCCGGAGAGACAATCAATGGGTGTATCCACAACAAGGCTGTGTTCCTGTGGCAGCCGAAAGACCGTTGCGACCGTCTCGTTCGGGTCGAAATGGATGTAGGCATGTAATTCGGACTGGTTTCCCGAGATACTGTGGGCCAGTATATCGCTGTGCCGTTCGAGAATATCCTGTGCCCGGTCGACATCACCCCGTAATTGGTAGAGAAACACGATAGTCCCATCATCAAGTTGGTTGAAGTGATGAATCGCCACCCGCTGGATAGCCGCTGTTTCGACCAGCTCTCTGTCGACTGGATGAAACCCTGCTTCCCCCGGTGACAGTTCCAGCTTTGCGTACCGCATGGCTGCTACTGCGTGCCCCAGTGCTGTGACTGTTGTGGCACATCAGGGGACAAATTAGGTCACACTGGAAGTAGTATTTAAAACAACAGTCGATAGACGGCAGTAGTGATAGGGACTAGCCGTGAGATAATATGAACTGATGACACAAATCGAAGACGACAGTCGAGAGATGCGCCTCGACCCGGATTCGTTCGCACAGGGATACTTCAAAAATGCCGTCTACCGGCACTGGGACCCGTACGACATTCCGGGACTCGATGAAGACAGGGAGAAGATGATAGCGAACGGGATGACCGAAGACGAGTATTACGAACTCTGTACGTCTATTTCGCGGTTCGGTGCGGGCGAAGAAGCAGTTACTGAGGATTTGATGCCGCTTGCGCTTGTCCTCGACGACATCAACGACCAGATGTTCATTTCGAGCCAAATTTACGAAGAGGCCAAGCATACTCAGTTTTTCGACCGCTACTGGCGGGAGGTGCTCAATCCAGTCGGCGAGAAACTGGGATTCGAGACGTACGCCCCAACCGCACAGCACTTTTTCAATGATGAGTATATTACGCTGTTCGATAAAACGGAAGCCGCAATGGAGCGATTGCTGGTGGAAGATACCGTCGAAACCCGGGTGAAAGCATACTGCCATTACCACCTCACAGTCGAATCGGTACTCGCACAGACCGGTTATTATGGATTCCAGTCGGCGTTTTCCGACCACGGGGGCGACGACGTAGCATTTCGTGACTGGCCAAATCTCACGGGATTGGTGGAGGGAATCGGAAAGATTCGGAGCGACGAAGGGAGACACGTTGGGTTTGGGATGCACAAGGTTCGCGGCTACATCCAGCGCGGCGAAGTTGAGGAGGCAATCGTTCAGGAGACGCTCCAGGAGTTGCTCCCGTACGTCGCCGGGACGGTAAGCGATTTCGGCGATGCGGTCAACCCCGGCCCGCTGGTCACCTACGCGAGCGACAAACTCACCCGACGCATCGAAATTCTGACCAACGAGAACGCGGAAATCCCACCGGTCGAGGAGCTCGTCAAGATTGGAGGCGGAGAAGCGGACACTGTGGGAGATTAACGAAGACAGTTCAACAAACAACCCCGACTCTTTTGCCGAGACCGCGCAAATAGGCAGCTATGAACAGCGATGCGTTCGATTGGGTATCGAGCCATGCCGACCGGACACCGGAGAAAACAGCACTGGTCAACACGGCAACAGGCGACGAGCGAACCTACGAAGCATTCGACCGACGAGCGAGTCAAGTCGCTGAGATGCTGACAGAGATGCCAGGGATTGACTCCGGTTCTCGGGTTGCACTCCTTTCACGGAACAGTATGGCGTATTTCGAGGTGCTGTATGGGTGTGCCAAAGCCGAGGCAATGTACGTTGCACTGAATTGGCGACTTGCCCCACCGGAACTAGCCTACATCATCGATGATGCCGATCCAACCGTATTGCTGTACGACCCTGAATTTACAGAAACCGTCGACGCCGTGCGTGAAGAAGCTGACATTACCCAGTTCATTACGCTTCCAGACCCTGTTGAGGGTACACAGCCGGAGCCACACAATGAGCGCGATATTGCATACGAGACAGCGCTGGATGAGACAACTGGAGAGCGCCGCAACATGCCCACGCGCGACCGCACGGAGACGTGGGGCCTTGTCTACACCTCCGGGACGACAGGCCGGCCAAAGGGCGTCAGGCAAACCTTCGATATGGTTCGGTATAACTATCTGAATATCGGCATACCAATTGATTTGACCGCAGATGATACCACGTTGAACGTCCTCCCGTTTTTCCACACGGGCGGCCTGAACCTCTATACCAATCCAACCCTGATTGCTGGCGGGACAGCGTTGATTCAGCCCGTATTCGACCCGGACGCTGCCCTTGATGCGCTGGAAGACCGAGCGACCGCCTTTTTTGGCGTTCCCGCCATCTATCGCGAGTTGCTTTCCCACGAACACTTTGCGCAGCGTGACCTGTCCGGTGTTCGCTCGTGGGCAAGCGGCGGTGCACCGATGCCGACCACCCTCATCGAGTCGTTTGCTGCACACGATATCATCATTCAACAAGGCTTTGGGATGACAGAGACGGGACCGACAGTCTTCCTGATTGATGAGGCAAATGCACTTGATAAGGCCGGCTCAGTCGGCCAGCCAGCCCCATTCGTCAACATCGACATAGTCGACAGCGATGGAAACTCAGTCGAGTCGGGCGAGACCGGTGAGTTACTCGTCAGCGGCCCGGGTGTGACGCCGGGCTACTGGGAAAACACAGACGCACAGGAAGCAGCGTTCACTGGTGACTGGCTACATACCGGAGATGTCGCAAAGCAGGACGAGGACGGCTACGTGTACATCGTTGACCGACTGAAGAACATGTTCATTTCGGGCGGTGAAAACGTCTATCCAGCGGAAATTGAGGCCATCCTTCAGGAACATGACAGCATTGCCGAAGCCGCCGTTGTCGGGATTCCTGATGAGGAATGGGGACAGGTTGGGAAGGCATTCATCGTCGCTGAAGACGGGAATTCACTGACAACAGGAGCGGTGAGCGCTTACTGTGACGACCAGCTTGCCTCATACAAGGTTCCCAAGGCCGTCGAACTCGTCGAGGAACTACCACGTAACGCGGCCGGGAAAGTCGAACGCGAGACACTAAAATCGCACTCGGAGTGAGTGGCAAGAAATCGTGATGAACCTGGATGCATAGTGGGACAACCAATCCGAGCAAGCACACGAGCTCATACTTTCCTTCGAGTATCTGCATTGAGAGCAAGACGTATCTAAGAACCTGACAGCGCTCAAAACGGTGCGAAATTTACAAGTGCACTGCTGAGCCAGTTCAACCGATGCCCTCCAACAGAGTTCTCGATGGTGGTAGAGACTGATGGCTGAGATAGAGAATGCACTTTCAGAAGGAACCAGTTTGCTCAGTAAGCTTGCCCCGCTGCTTTCAGTTCCAGCACTCGTGTCACTGACGAATTTCGGTGAGATAGCGTCTGTGCTCTCTTTTCGTGGCGCCCACTTTGGTATCGAATTTCCGTTTCCTGTCCCCGTCGGGGATCTCTGGGCGTTCGTCAACACCCCGGATATCGGTGGGGGAATTGGCGTCTCAGCGTTCGGATTTGGTGAGGTCTCATCGCCAGCACTTGCGCTGCTGTTTGCACTGACCTACTTCCTCATCTATGCGCTGCTTTCAGCGGGCTACGTCGGGAGTATTCAGCAGTATCGTGTCGAGGGGCGCTATGATTTTATTACAAACGCAACCAGCTATGCCCGCCAGTATATGGTCGTCACCGCAGTGATTTTCGGGGCGGTCTTGGTGATGATACCGTTTGCTCTGCTCTCTCCGATATTCATTGTACTCATCGCACTGGCTGTCTTGCTGATTGCCTATCTCTTCTGGGGCGCATGGTTTCTTATCCCCATCCATGATACCGGCGCAATCGAGTCGCTTGCGTGGAGTTATGACCTTGCGACGGGTGAAAGCGAGTATCTCGTCTGGACGCTGACCCATCTCGTCTTGGGTGCACTGCTTTCCGTGCTTGCGACGGCAATTGTTGTCGGCACAAGTGGAGTCGGGATACTGATTGGAGTGCTTCTCGTAATTCCCGTCGGTTTTATTTTCACTGTTGCGTCGCTTCATATCATTGACGATCTGACTGGTGGGACGTCACAAAAGCCAGGAAACGAATTCGGGACTCGGGATGAATTCGATACCTCAGGGGAATTTGACCAGTTGGACCGTCGGCAATCCGATTGGTGAGTTCCATGAGGATACATACCGTGACAACCATCTTCACTCGATACGAAAGACCGGTATGGAACTCACCGTGTATGGTCCGCTGCGGTCGGCAACTGGCGAACAGACTGTGCAAGTAGCAAGTGAGGAGGGCGAAACTGTGAGCGACGTGCTTACCACATTTCTCGACACCTATCCACGGGCAGAAACGCAGTTGCTTGATGAGGAGGGTACCCTTCGTCCAAGCGTGCGAGTCATGCAAGATGGACAATCGCTTGCCTTCGATGACGAGTGTGACCCCGAGCAGGAAATAAAGCTGTTTCCGGCGATGCGTGGTGGATGAATGGAAAGTGAAACGCCCACTTCAGTCTCTCCTACAGAAACGGGTAAACATTATATATAGAATGGAAAACAAGTCTGAGACATGGCAGATGAAGCACCGTCGTTGTTAATTTCCACCGCGGTGTTCTTTGGAGCGTTCATTCTTTTTGGGTTGCCCGTAATGCTGTTGACGATGGCGCTGTTGGGCGAAGTGCTTGCGGTGTTTGGCGTTGCAGACGCCATTGGTACGACCGATACCGTCAACGCTGTGGTGTTTTCAGCCGTCTTGATTGCTGCTGCACTAATTGGGATCCAGGCTGCATACGAAGCAGCGAGTCTCCAACTACATGGTATCGATTCGCTCTACCGAGGAACACGGCTGGCAGTCCTTACCCGTCATATCCTCCTCAGTTTGGGTGTGCTTGTTACCCTCGCTGGCGCAACACTAATCGGTTTGTCCGCAGCACTGGAAATTGACAGCCTCTGGTTGGGCGTACCTGGTGTGTTGTTAGCAATCGCCGCGCTGGGTGTTGCCTTCCGCTCCACAAGAGCGTTCGCTGACGGCTACCGCGACCAAAGTAGCTCAACTGACTCAGTGTAACTATCTATGAAAGGTAAGGGTTGACTGCAAAACGACAGCCATACACTCAGTAATCCAAGCACACCCCTCCAGTGGATAAAAACACGGCCACTCTCCAGTCACACAATCAACAACGATATCACACCAACGTGTGAACTGCTGGTCTCATCCTCTGTATGCAGCCACCATTTGTGACAAGAGTTGAATTAGACGCTGGTGAATAGAGCACACGAATATGACACGATTTGAGGAGCGGTTAACGTGCGAAGTCGAATGCTCAGTATAGATAGAACAGTTTGTTTATTTCACTGATATTGTGATGACTCACTGGTTGAAGAGAGGTCAGATAGTCCATAAGCGGCAGCACTGAACGTAAGTATCGGTCCAAGGTATAATAATAAAGTAAAAATAAACTGGTCATCAAGAAGCCCGATTACTGAAAATTGGAGACCGATAATCATGAAAATGATGCATTTTCGATAGCGGGTATTAGATGCACTCATGATTAGTAAAAATCAGTCCCCAGTTAATATGGTTGTGCTTTCTACATGATTTCACATTCCATCGGTAACTCACACGCATGGTGAGTAGATAATTCATCGATCTCAATGTATAGCAGACAGTGTCGTCGTGCTGAACTCAACCACTCCATCTTGCACGACACTCCCTCTATAATCCCAAGAGAAACACATCCGCCTGCACTATAAACCTGCTACACCGAGTGTCTCGAAATAAAAAAGAGACGGTCACTATCTGTCGCGTTTAGCATTTTCCGCCGGTATTCGATAAGAAGTTGCTAGATGCCGAAGACCTACAGACCGTATGTTGCCCGAACAGTCTCAGCAAGACCAACGTCTTCGAGCAACGCCATTGGTGTTAGCATCGAGAGTTGGACCATCCCTGGAAGCCGGGCAATTTCGACGCCGCCGCTGAAGGTACACCGAGAGCGGACTTCACCCTCACTGATACCGAACAGTTCGCTGGCGCGGTCGAAGGCGTTTTGTGTTGCGTCGTTGATTGTCGCACCCGAGCCAAAGATCTGAATTGGGGCTGTCTCTGCAACATCATCGACGTGGTACTCCTCAGCAAGGTCCTCACCAGCGGCCCGTTCCGCGGCAGTAAACGGTTTTGCGATGTGTGGCAAATCCTCCTCGTTTGGGAGGAGAATCGGACCATCAAGACCCACATCTTTGATAACCTCGACTTCAAGTTCGGTTCGGCCGCTGACATCGGTAGTGTGTAAGGAAAGTTCGCCGTCGCCCTGGTTTGCGTGCAGGTCACCGACATACAGTCCTGCTCCGTCGACTTTCACCGGGCAGATGAGCGTTGCACCCGCACGAACTTCGTTCGAGTCCATGTGGCCGTCCGTGCGTGATTCGAGGTCTTCCTCACTGTCGAGTCCCCAGTCGTGGCTGGCTCCGATGAGGAACTGTCCGAAGTCCCCTGCGTTATGTGAATCCGGGAGTTCAACCGGCGGTGTTGTGCCGATGTTGCCGATGAAGGGCCGAAGTCGACCGAGCGTCCCTGGCATCTCGTCTGGTTCGTACAGAAGGATAGGGTGCTGGCGGGAGTTCTCCGGCAGTGCCATCGCCTCGTGGGCGTTTTCGGCAAGTTCGCGTGCGCCCTCGGAACCGACAGTCACACCGACCGTTCTGTCGTCGTCAAAGACAACAGTATAGCCGTACTCGAAGCCGAACGATGATGCGTTGGCTCCGCACTCCGCACAGCGAATTGCCTCCTCGCCGGTCCCCTCAACCACGCTTTCTGGCCATTCCGTACCACATTCGGGGCATTTGTGGTCGACAAAGGGGTCATCACCGAAAGCATCCGCGTGTTCGGCCATCGAACCGGTGCTCGTTGCGATGCTTGTCACCTCGACGTCCTTGATACGGACGACAAGGGCATCTCCCGGTTCGGCGTTTTCGACGCGAATTGGCCGGGTGACTTCGTGGCCCCCGCGGAACTCAGGGGTAATCATCGGCCCCCAACATGCCGGTGGTGTGTGTGTTCTGACTGTGCCGCCGTCTGCGACTGTTCCGGCCCACTCTTGCTCCGGGCCGACCAAGCCAAGCGTATACTGGTCTACCTCCAGTTCCTGCTGGATTTGCTCTGACATTTGTTCACCTATAGCTATGGCTGGAAAGACAATATAGTCCGCTGCTAGTTGCGTTTGAAATGTTAGTAACAGCGGGATGTTTCGGGCAACAGTGCCTTCCTGCTCACCGGCCGGTGAGACGCTGTCGAAGCCAGTCAAGTCCTGGTCGACCATCGACCCACCAGAGCACAACCCCACAGACGAAAATAGCCGCTTCGAACCAGAGCGTTGTGATTTCGACGCCGCCGACACTGCCGACGAGTTTAACCCCTGAGTACGCCGGCATCTCCGTTACCGGCCAGAGGAGAAAGCCGAGTTCGTGGTAATCGCCAGCAAGGACGTGCCACGGAATATCCGCAGCAAGATGTGAGAGATACCCGATAGCGAAAGCGATTCCGAGGTCGCGGCGATCATAGCGACGTGCGAGAAAGACCACAATGCCGATGAACAACGCCGCACCAAAGAGCGAGTGGGCGAAGGTTCGCCCGACGGGAGTGATATCAAGCCACCACAAAGGTTGGTCAATCAAATCGGGCAGGGTTGCGGCAAAGAGAACGACCAGCGTTGGTTCGGCGTCCGGTGTTTTTCCGGAATTCGCTCGGGTATAGAGTGCATAACAGATGTACCCAACGACTGGGTGGACGATGGGCTGCATCAACTCTCACTTTTCTGTACTGCGGGGTAAAAGCTGGGATACCATCTGCTGTGCATCGTTGCTCTCACAACGTATCAAATATGCAGAAATGAATCATGAACCAAAATCAGACGTGCTCGCTCACTTCGTTCGCTGTGTGCGACTGCTCTCGTTCAAATCCCTGTCGCTCTTCGTTCTCACGTTTGTTCGAACAGAAGAGCCAGGGGGGGGATTTGAACCCCCGAACTCCCGATTACAAGTCGGGTGCTTGAACCACCCAAGCTCCCCTGGCGCATCTACATCTTGATGGTCCCCCTTTGAGTGCATATCGATTTCGGTCTGTGATGAGAGGTTCCGACAACGGAGTGTGGTCGGCGGTTTCACCTACTTGACTCCACAGCTTTCTCGACTTCAAGGCGGTGCGGTTCGTAACCATGCCGTTGGTAAAACCGTCGACCCGCCTCGTTTGCAGCAAGTACCTCCAGTGCAATCCGGTCGACAGCCCGCTCAGCAAGTCGTGTTTCAACAGTTTCGAGGAGTGCAGACCCGATTCCTTCGTTGCGGCGCTCAGGAACAACATACACGTTGTCGATAATTCCACGAGTAATCGCTCGTTCGAACGAGCCTGATTCGATACGGAAGGAGGCAAAGCCATGAATCTCGTCGCGTGACGGCCCATCACGGGCGACAACCACCTGCTCGGCAACGAGTTGATGAACGAGCGATTCGCGAACGCCAGTCCGGTTCTCTTCGCTCAAGATGTGTGCATCGTACTGTCGTTGTCCCCGTGCAAGCTGTACCCAGAGGTCAACAATCCGGTCAATCTCCCCTGTATCGGGGGTAACAATGTCCATGCGTCAATCAGATACTCCGGCAGTTGGAACAGACCAACTGACCGTTGAATGGCGATAAATCGGGGGCAAAGCTCCCACAGACCTCGCAGATACTCTGGTCATCAAACTGCCCCTCCATGCGGTCGTCGTTTCCACGCTCAACAGTAACAGTCGCTCCGGCATTGGTCACCGTTCCTTGCGTAGGTTCGCTGGTTGCCCGTGACTCTACCTCGTACGTCCGTGAGGCAAGCAAGTCCTGTTCGGTGATGACGCCAAGTGGCTCGGAGCCGTTTGCAACGACGACGCCACTGTCCCCACGGGTCGACATTTCGTCTGCTACCTCCCCGAGACTCATCTCCGGGTTGACTGTCGGGACGCTATCACTCATTACATCACCGACAGTCGCCTCCTCCGCCGGTGGCCCCTCAACGAGTGACGCAAGGATATCTCGTTCAGTGACCACACCGATATGTTCGTTTCCGCGCTGGACAACTGCCGCCGACGCATCCTCTCGCAAAAGCAACTCGACCGTCTCAATCAGGTCATCAGACTCGCTGACGCCCACGTACTCCCGGTTCATCAGTTCACGGACTGATACCTCCTCATTCATATGACACAGTTTGCCACGGCCGGGTAAAAACCTACCTGCGGTACGTTTATGCCGTTCCCAGCCAAAGATTTACGGCTGGGTTACTCCTGAATCAGCCAGGCGTAAACGTGGATACACTGCTGATTTTAGTTCAATCACCTACATGGGAAATGAGGATTCTTCAGACCATCGGAGGTAGCATTCGGGATACCCACAAAGGAATTGGTTCCGACAGGTGAGCGAGTAGTGGCAGTATTCCGAGAGGCGATTGAGGTGCTTACTCAAACGCGAGTTCGACTGGTTTTTCCACTTCACGGCAGTGTTCAAGTGCGTGTTTGGCGTCCATCCCTGCGTCCGATGCGGTTTTACCCCGTCCGACACCCACACGAAGTTCCACCTCCACGGCCTCATCAACGTGTCTAACGGCGTCAAGATACTCATCTGCATCAAGGTCTGGGCAGACGACGATGATGTTATCTCCACCAACGAAAAAGGAAAGCGACCCGTATTCTTCACGCATGTACTTCATCAACTCAGCATAGCCCTGTTCGATGCGGATGAACGTATCGTACTCGTTGAGTTGGTCGGTGTATTTTCCGGTTGCATCTGCAACATCGAAATGAGCAATCTGGATATCCTCGTCCGTACGGAACTCGGCGTCGATAGCGCGACCTTTGAGGATGTTCCGTCGGTGTTTATCTTGCGCGCTTCCCTCTTCCTGTAACTGTTCGGTTGCCGTCCCAAGGGCTGAAGCTGGTGTTCGGCCCGTTGCAACTGACAGACTCGCGGTGACGGGATACCGATTTGCAACGGATTCCTGTATCAGCGCATGGTCGTCCATACTGAGACCGTTCGAGACGGCAATCATGTTATCAAACCGAGAGAAGAAGACGTAGCCATCACGGTTACCAAACAGCTGTGAAAGGTCTGCATATAGCCGCGACTGCAACGTCTGCAGGTCAACCTCGCGGCGTGGCTCGGGCGTCACTGTCCACGGACCGTAGTTATCAATCTGAATGTGTGTAAGCTGCGTGTTCGTCACAGTTGGCTCGAATTTGGTGTGTGTAGGTATCTTTCTTTGGAAATCTGGCGGACGGTCAAGAGCGTCCATCGAAACCGACGTCATTCAAATGAAATGTTGTGCCAACCCTTATTTGCTGGAGTCCGTACAGTCAATAACGCACAGATGACGAGTGACGAGTTGGATATCCATACCCGAGAGCCCGCCGAGGAACGCGTTTCGCCACCGGCAGCGTTCGTCGAAGAGGCCAATATCCGCGATTCTTCGCTGTATGAGACGTTCGAGCGTGAGTGGCCAACTGCGTGGGGTCGCGCTGCAGACCTCATAAGCTGGGACAGCCCGTACGACAACGTGTTTGACGAGAAAACGCGTGAGTGGTTCGTTGGCGGCGAACTCAACGCTGCAACAAACTGCCTCGATAGACATTTGGACGACCGAAAGAACCAACGAGCGCTCGTCTGGGAAGGGTTATTCGATGAGCGACGGACCTTCACTTATCTTGAGGTGACACGAGAAGTCGAAGCGTTTGCCGCAACGCTCCGTGAGCTTGGCGTCGAACAAGGGGATGTCGTCACACTCCATATGCCGATGGTGCCGGAGTTGCCGATTGCGATGCTCGCGTGCGCTCGTATCGGAGCGGTTCACTCGGTCGTTTACGTCGGCTTTTCCGCTGGCGCGCTGACAACGCGAATAGCAGAAAGCGACTCGGAGGTACTGGTTACCTGCGATGGCTACTACCAACGCGGCGGAGCCGTTTCGCTCAAAAATAAGACCGACAGGGCCTGCCTCGGCCTCGAACACGATGTAACTACCATCGTGGTTGACCGCCTCGGAGAAGCATACGAGTATGCGCTCGGGCCGAACGATTTCGATTATGAACGGCTCCGTTCGAAACACTACGGGACGGACGTTCCGCCGGTCTCTCGGGCGGCGACCGATAATCTCTTTCTCATCTACACCTCCGGAACGACGGGGAAGCCAAAGCGAGTGACACAAACGACTGGTGGGTATCTCTCGTACACCACGTGGACAAGTCACGCGGCCCTCGATTTGAAGCCAAGCGATACCTACTGGTGTACGGCAGATATCGGCTGGATTACCGGTCATTCGTATCTCGTCTACGGCCCGCTTTCAGTTGGTGCAACCGTGGTTCTCCACGAAGGGCGACCGGAATATCCCTCAAAAACTCGCGTATGGGACGTTATCGAGCGTAACGCAGTCGATGTCCTCTATACCTCGCCATCGACGATTCGCACGCTGATGAAACGCGGAGAGTCATACATCGACGACCACGACACGTCGAGCCTTCGCTTGCTCGGAACCGTGGGAGAGCCGATTAATCCCCGCGTGTGGCGCTGGTTGTATGACGCAGTTGGAAACGGCGAATGTCCCATCGTCGATACCTGGTGGCAGACCGAGACCGGCGGCCACCTCATCACAACACTCCCCGGCGTGACCGATATGAAACCGGGTGCCGCAGGGCCGCCGCTTCCCGGTATCAGTGCCTCTGTCGTGGATGCCAGCGGTGAGCCTGTTGAAACAGGAGACGGGGGTTATCTGGTCATCGACAAGCCGTGGCCAGGGATGCCCCGCGAACTGGTCGATTCGACCCGGTGGGCATCACAGGACCGAGCCATCCCAACTACAGGTGATTGGCGGTACGTAACAGAAGACGGCGCACTGGTCGATGAAGATGGATACGTGACGATTCTGGGTCGTGTAGATGACGTCATCAAAGTCTCAGGCTACCGATTTGGGTCGATGGAGCTTGAATCCGCAATCGTCGCAGTCGAAGGCGTTGCCGAAGCCGCAGTGGTCACAGGAACCTATACTGACCACGAGCGCGGGCTGTACGCCTATGTCTGTCTTGAAGATACCTATGAGCAAACGGAGCGAATGCGGAAAGCGATTCACGAATCAATCGAACGTGTAGTTGGCCCGTTTGCGCGGCCAGATGCCATTATTTTCACCGCCGAACTCCCAAAGACCAGTTCAGGCAAAATCGTCAGGCGAGTTCTTACCGATCTTGCAAGCGGGAACGAGCTCGGGGATACAAGCTCACTGCGGAATCCAGAGGTTGTCGGCGAACTCAAATCCGCAACCCAAAACGATTGACAGGATTTCGTTAGAGGTCACCGACGAGTGGTTTTACCGTCACCGTCTGTCTTCCCTCAGGTGTTTCAAGCGTCACAGTCTCTCGGATGTATGCCGGAAGAGCTTCACGCCAGTCACGAACGCGCTCAGCGTGATACTCATGGTGACGCTCGACGGAGTAAGATAGCTCCGGGTCTGCACGCAGTTCATCTTCCGTATCAACCGCTTGTGGATACGAGGGTGCGTCGGCTGTAACCAATCCCTCGGGGCTGATATGGATTGGTTCGGGTGTGTCGGTATACTCACCTGCTTGTGCAACGTGCAAACGAGCGCGCATGCGACCGTTAAATGGCGGCGTAATCCGTAAGACTGCATCACGGTTGCTCGTGGTCTGTATCTCCAGTGCGGCCACAACATCCGAGGTTGTGACGGCGATAGAGCGGATAACGTGCGGATGGTCGGATTGGGGCATTGGTAGCGGTATACGGGCTGAAATGGTATAATTCGTCGCATCTGTCGTAGTCCTGGGAAGTACCATCAACCCGGACAGAGCGACCATGCCGATGGAAGGCGACTGTGATAGCCGATACAATTTTAATAGCAGTCGTCCATACGCCACATGTGCAGGGGATAGACAGGATTCGAGACGATGGGACGCGACTGCGGGGGACGACAATGGTGAACCGCAACAACCACCGGCAGCGCCTCGCTCACCAAGCTAGCTATGACGGATGACGAACAGACGATTCTGGTCGTTGATGATGAGACCGATATTGCAGACCTCTATAGCACGTGGCTGTCAATTGACCACGACGTCCGAACAGCTTATGGCGGCGAGGAGGCGTTAGAAAGGGTTGATGAGACGGTCGATATCGTGTTCCTCGACCGCCAGATGCCCGATTACTCAGGGGACGAAGTGCTCGAAATTATCCGAGAGCGAGAGATTGATTGTCGGGTCGTCATGGTCACGGCTGTCGATCCGGATTTCGATATTGTTTCGATGGACTTCGACGACTACCTGACAAAGCCTGTGATGCATGATGACCTGAGCGAGTCCGTAGCGTCGATGCGCGAACGAGACAACTACAACGACACGCTTCAGGAGTACTACGCGCTCACATCGAAGAAAGCAACGCTTGAAGCAGAGAAGACGCCGTCAGAACTCCAGAACAACGAGGAGTATCAGGAGATGGTCGAACGGGTTGATTCGCTTGCTGAGAAAGCAGATGCAGCAGTTGCCGAGTTCGATGATGATTTCGAGATGCTCTTTCAGGATTTCCCCGACGGTGAGTGAACGATACCCTGGCGGTGGCAGGTAGCGCAATCTTTTTCCGCACTCACGAGAGACCAGTGAATATGATGGTAGGTGTCCGTTTTACAGGCCCAACGTAATCGACACCTGCCGATTCCCTTGCTGGCTGGGCAGTCAGTGCTCGTCGTACCGACCTCCCCAGCAGCAGCACAACTCCGCATCCTGCGGATGGTATTATCATGTCACAACAAACGTCTACGGTAACGGTCGTCCTCCCGGACGGCTCCGAACTGGAGGTAGAGCGCGGTTCGACTGTCGAGGATGTGGCCTACGAAATTGGGCCCGGCCTCGGTCGCGATACGATTGCCGGCGTCGTCGATGGCGAACTGGTCGACAAAATGACCCAGCTTGCGGATGACTGCGAGATTGAAATCGTCACCGAAAGCAGCGACGAGTATCTCGACGTTCTCCGTCACACGGGTGCACACGTTTTTGCACAGGCACTGCAGCGAGTGTATCCGGAAGCCGAACTCGCAATTGGGCCATCAACTGACGACGGGTTTTACTACGATATCACCGGGGTCGACCTCTCGGAAGATGATTTCGAGGAGATAGAAGCCGAAATGGAAGCCATCATCGAGGCTGATTACGAACTGGAGCGAGTCGAACGCTCCCGGGAAGATGCCTTCGAAATCTACGGCGATAACCCATTCAAGCAGGATATTCTCGAAACGGAGGCGGCAGATGAAGAGACCGTCTCATTTTACGTACAGGATGACTGGCAGGATCTCTGTCAGGGTCCACACGTTGAATCGACCGGCGAGATTGGGGCGATTACGCTGCTCGAAATCTCCGCATCCTACTGGCGCGGTGACGAGGAAAACGAGACCCTCACGCGAGTCTATGGCTCCGCATTCAAAAGCGAGAGCGACCTCGAAGACTTTCTGAACCGGCGTGAGGAAGCCAAAGAGCGTGACCACCGGAAGATTGGTCGGGAAATGGACCTCTTTTCCGTCCCTGACCACTCACCGGGCTGTGCCCATTATCATCCGAATGGGATGTCAATCCGCCGCGAGCTTGAGGATTTCATCCGCGGGAAAAACGATGATCTCGGCTATGACGAAGTCTGGACGCCCGAGTTGAACAAGGCGGAACTCTGGAAGCCAACGGGCCATTATGACGCCTTCAAAGAGGAAGGCGAGATGTTCGCTTGGGAACAAGACGAGACTGAGTACGGCCTCAAGCCGATGAACTGTGCAAATCACGCACATATCTTCGACGAGGGGCAGTATTCCTATCGCGACCTTCCGATTCGTTTCTCGGAGTTTGGAACCGTCTATCGGAACGAGCAGTCAGGCGAACTCTCCGGCCTGCTTCGCGTACGTGGCCTGACGCAAGACGACGGCCATGCCTTTATTCGCCGTGACCAGATTACCGAGGAGATTACCGCCACCCTCGACGTTATCGACGAAATCTACGACCTGTTCGGCCTAGAGATTATCTACAAACTCGAAACGAAAGGCGACAACGCCGTCGGGAGCGACGAGATTTGGGAGGAAGCCACCCAAGCGCTGCGTGACTCACTCGAATCGCTTGGGCTGGAATATGACGTCGAGCAAGGTGAAGCAGCGTTCTATGGGCCGAAAATCGGACTAGATGCACGGGATGCGCTCGGTCGGGAATGGACTATCGGAACGGTCCAGCTCGATTTCAATATCCCCGAACGGCTTGATTTGAGTTACGTCGGTAAGGACAACACCGAACACCGCCCAGTGATGGTCCACCGTGCGCTGCTTGGCTCGTTTGAGCGATTCATGGGCGTTATCATCGAGCATTTCAACGGTAACTTCCCAACGTGGCTTGCACCCGAGCAGGTCCGTATCCTGCCCGTCTCCGACGATAATCTGGGCTATGCAAAAATGCTCAAAAACCGCGAACTCGGTGAGTTCCGCGTCGAAATCGAGGACCGCTCGTGGACGGTTGGGAAGAAAATCCAGAACGCACACGATGACCGCGTGCCATACATGCTCATTGTCGGCGACGACGAGCAAGAGGCGGGAACGGTCTCCGTTCGTGATCGGTTTGAAAATACACGCGAGGCTGTCGACGTAGAGACGTTCACGGAACACCTTCAGAGCGAAGTTGCCGACAAGTGCGTTGAACCGGATTTCATCGAGAAATAACGCGACTAGCGGCTGGCCAGTGTTTTACGGCAGGTTCACTGGGACAAAATCGAGAGCCGTTATCGTATCGAAACACTATTACTTCGCTCGTAGGTGGTACCTACTATGACAGATAGCCAACTCAGCAGACGGCGAGTCCTCCAATTGAGTGGTGTAACAGCGACCGTTGCGGTGGCTGGCTGCCTTGGCGGAAATGGCGACACTGGTGGTGTCTATGACTCCTATGTCAGCGCAGTTGATGGAGAGGTGACGGCCATCTACATGGATGTCGCGACACTCTCCGAACTCGATGATGAAGACCCCGACGGAGGTGACGGCTTTGAGGATGAGCCTCTGATTGACGTTCCGACAGCAGGTCTCTTTTCGCTCTTTTTCATAGCCGGGTTTTCGCTCGAAAACGCAGGGCTTGGCGGCCTGTTAGATGATGATGCGAACGAAATGTACGACACCGAAGTTGATGAGGTCTTACTTACCGGTGAAACAATCGTTATCACCGGCTCTATCGAGACCGACGAAATCACAGAGCGCATCGAACAAGAGGCAAACGTAGAACACGAGCAGACAGATGAGATAAGTGGATTCACGGTCTATGAAGCAGACGATGATGAAGACGAAGACGGGTTTGGGATGGCAGTCGAGTCCACCGTCGCGGTCGGTGACGACGAGCTTATTCTTTCAGAACAGCGTGACGATGTTGAACGGGTGATCGAAACTATCGACGGCGACAGAACCGCCGCGGTGGATGAGTACGACGATTTCGAATGGCTCCGTTCAGTCATTGAAGAGAGCAATATTGCACTCGCTGGCTATGTAGAGGAAGGAACGATGGAAGAAGAAGACGACGAGTTCGAAGACGAAGAGATGCTTCCAGGAGACGAAGTTATCGACCAAGCGGTTGGCTTTGCAGCAGGACTTGGAATTACCGAAGACGAGGTAACCGCTGACGCTGGCTTGGTCTTTGCGGAGGTCGACGACGAACTCGAAGGGAAAATTGAGGGTGAATTTAGTACCGACAGAACCGAGGTCGATTTCGACTTTGACGACGACCGTGTCACCATCTCAGCGACCTTTGACCAGGACGAAATCGACGGGTAAACGACGAGAAGGTCACGGATTCGAGGCTGTTTGGAGCAGTTCTTTGGTTTGTTCCGCACCGACATTGAACAGCGGGTCAACCACAGAGAGGTTGGGAATGAACTCGTCGAACCGTTGGTCGTACGTTGGGTACTCAAACGATTGATACACCAGGTCAATGCCGGCATCCGCAAACAGCGCAGGCCTAAGGTAGGATTTTGCCCCCTGTCCGGAGAAATAACACTCTGCGTCAACTGCGTTACACAGGTCGACAAGCCGTGTGGTTTTCTCTGAGTCGACATCGAACTCCGAGGAGTA
>PUNZ01000158.1 GCA_003551945.1 Halovenus sp.
ACGACGAGAGTGCTGCCGAAACAGGGGACCAATTAGCAACGCTTGTGAGGATGATGGCTAACATTGACGGCATCAAGTGACAGATTCGTCGAGGCGACACCGGAAGTACGTCTCGGGCACCATGCAGGCGAAACAGTGTCGATTCACGTGGGTTCGAGAGCCGTACCTTTCAACCATCACAACCGCTTCTTGAGTTGATATTTATACGTATTGTCTCCCAAAGACTCGTATGGAGCCATCGCACGTCCTTGTCCCACTTGACGGCTCGCAGTTAGCATATAGTGCGCTATCACACGCACTCGCGGTGTTTGACTGTCAGATTACGGTCCTCAACGTTATCACCCCGATTGATACGAGCATGAGTGAAGGAGGGGTATTGGAGGCGGACGACCAGCGAAAAGCAGAGGCGAAACAACGAGCAGATAGACTGGTTAGCCGCGCACAAGATCAAATATCTGACGCAGCACAGCCCACTGCCACGGTTGTCAAAACTGGCGACCCTGGGGAGACGATTCTAGAATTCGTCGAGAATACGGACATCGACCACATAGTGATGGGGGGACACGGTGGAGAACAGAGGCCCTTGACTCAGCGACTGTTGGGGACTGTCGTAACGAAAGTCGTTACCGAGGCTCCGGTCACGGTCACCGTTGTTCGGTAGCAGAGAGCTGCTATCTCACCCAATAAAGATAGTATCGATAATGTCACTCAATCCCGAGCAGGGTCGAAAACACTTGGTACAGCCCAAATCCAATTCCAATTGATGTCGCAAGCGTAATCACCCAAAAGAGGAGTGTTACTCCGATCTTTCGTCGAGAAACACCTGCGGAGCCTGCGGCCAGTCCACCTCCGATGACACCAGAGATAATGATATTGTTGAAGGAAATTGGAATACCGAGTGTGATTGCGATTTGAGCAATAATAAATCCTGGAATGAGTGCCGCGATTGACCGACGAAGCCCAAGTTGCGCATACTCTCGAGAGGTTGCCTGCAAGAGGCGCGGGGCAGCAGTCCAGGCGCCGGCAAGAATGCCGGCTGCGCCGATACCGAGAAGCACAATCCCAGGGAGACCGAGCTCCACTCCGTAGAGATTTTCCAGTGGTCCGGTCGCGAGACCGACCTGACTCCCGCCACTCGAAAACGCGACGACGCTCCCCAGAGCGAGCAACAGCGTTTTTATACCCTTATCGACCGACTCCTTTGTCCGCTTCCGAATCCATCGAAATCCAAAAATCGTAAACGCAACTGTAACGAGTACCGCGACGATATTAATTCCGGCAACAGTAGGGGCCCCGACCACCAGCGCTACCCCTTCTGCGACGGAACCCTGTGGTCGGTCGGGATGCGGGATGACGCCAAGACGGACGTTTGCGAGGATACCGGCGACGGCCGCTGCAAGCAGTGGAATACTTACCGTATCTGGTACGTCATCCCGTCTGAGTATCGTGGCTGTGAGAAAGGCAAGACCACCGGACATCGGCGGCACGAGCAGCCAGAATGTGACGATTTGTTGGTAGGTCCCAAACACTGGATCTCCACCAAGCGACAGTCCAACCCCAACCATCGCCCCGGTTGTCGCAAACGCTGCAGGGACTGGATAGCCGCTGTACACGCCAAAAGCCATGAACGAGGCAGCAACGAGCAATCCTGTTGTCGCCGCCAGTGGTGTAATGGCGACACCGTCAATGAGATTTGCGCCGATTGTTTCGGAAATAGCGCCTCCCTGGGTGAGCGCCCCTGCTGCGGCGAAGAACCCGATAAGGAGGGCCGCGCGCATGGTTGAAATCGCGTTCGCACCAATTGCTGGGGCGAACGGTGGAGAGTTGCTGTTAGCACCGAGTGTCCATGCCGTGAACAGGCAAGTGATGGTTGCAAACGCCACGAGGATCCAGAAGGAAACCACCATACCAGCGTTTCATAGCCCATCGTAAAAAATCGACTAGAAGTGACCGGAAGAAGTAAACGATATCACGACGGTATCGAGTTTGTCTCGCCACTGGTACCCCCGCCTGTCCACCATCCAGAGCACTTTGTGCTACCAAAAATGCATCTAGTGGGAGAGCATGCAACAGAGATTCACCAATGCGCAAGATAAACACAGTGGGGAGTTCTTGTAGTCGTATGAATCACGACCGGATCCATGCTCGGGAACCTACGCATGATATCGGTCAGTGGGCAACTGGAACCATTGACTCGATTGAGCAACGCGATGGGCATTGCTTTGTCACAGTGGAGACAGCGTCAGACGAGACTGTGGAGCTAGTTGTGACGCTTGCTATTCAGGATCTATTTCTGAGTCGTTTGGATATCGAGGACGGAGCATCACCGATAGGAGAACGCGTCTGGTATCGGAAACACGGCGGCGAAAACTAGCCGCTGTGCCTAAATACACGGGATTGTTCTGTGTGGAGTCGAATTTACTGTGCGTTCCGAATGGGGTGCTATTTATGCTTGATTACAAAGTCTCAAAACCAGATTCGGACAGGTATTCAACAGTCTGTTCCCACTAAGGCTACTGTAGATCGGGTCCACGAGTCTTATCGACAACTGAAGTAACTGGCAGCCTGCATCTCAGCTTTTATTTCCTGAATCGAATCGACATCGCAGTTGCTACACAGTGGTGGTTTCTCAACATCCGCATACACGGTCTCGCACGCATCGCAAACGAAAAACCGGAGTCCTAGCACAATACCAAATTCAGCCCCTGTGTTCATATTGGTGTTGCCCCTATGTCTTTTGACTGACTCCACTGTTCGCTCTCTACCGATTACTGCATAGAACGGGTCGGTTCCTGTCTGTGCGATGGCTCGGTTCGTCGCTGCGAATTATTCACGACGAGCACTGTTCGTTGGTCAATTGACCGATTTCACTAGTCTTGGACGGCTTTTGCGGGAAACATCTGGTTAGTAAAGTTCACGATAGCAACGCCGTCCGTCCATAACTCAATTTTATCTAAGGACACGTTTCTCTCTCCTGACAAACTCAACTCATGAGGTCAGCAAAATCTTTGCGGAGGGAAGTTTCAAATTCCACGCGTACGTGAGTGTTAGAAGCCACGAGAGACAGCCTTCGCGCTTTGTCCAGTACTCTATGAGTTGTTTTTGATTCAGCACCATTTGGCTGAGTCAGTCATGACCGTGACTTCGCGAGGATGTTCATGAGCCCCTGTATTAATAGTCAGATTAAAGGGGTTACTTGTTCGTTTGAATCGTCATCCATAGCCAATATCGATTATTGGAAGACTGCATTCGGGATCTATCTTTGCTCCAATTAATTGCCCTGTGACATTGGTCAAATCACTTAGCGGCCACAGTCAAAATCGCCAGAAGGAAGAGGGGTAGTATGCTCCGACGGGGATTTGAACCCCGGTCATTGCCGTGAGAGGGCAATATGATTGGCCGGACTACACCATCGGAGCGCAGCAATTTTCCGTAATGCAGAAGGGTGTTTAACCATTGCGTTTTGTGCTCAAAGCGACGGAGGTCATGGTGGGTATCTCGTTACTTTGAGAGGGGTCGTCTAGAATGGACAACTTCGCTTCACTCGTCGTCAAAGGGCGAACCAACAGCCTCAGGCTCGTGTCCCGGCAAGCTAATAATATTCTCGCGTCCGACGCGGAGTTTGCGTATCAAATCGTCCTCTTCCATATCAGAAAGTAACATACTCACTTTTGATTTAGACCAGTCCATTTCATCCACGATGAGTCCTTGTTTCATGCGGCCGCCATGTGATTCGAGTAACTCGACAACCAACTCTTCATCCGAGAGGTCTTCATCATCTTCTTCAAGTGGCTCATCTGGGAGTTGGGTAGGCGCCTCCAACGATTCGGTTGGTCGTGTCGTCTCAGATTGCTGCTGAGTTAAATACCAACCCAGGACAGCGATGGCCACAAGCAAAGCCGCACCAACAATACCTGCAACCATTACAAGAGAAGCCCCAGTGGTTGTGGCAAGCACAGGTTCAGTACTCCCAACCCCTGATTCGACCGAGTGTGTCGGTTCCGCACCCATCGAGGTACCAGTCACGATAAGGTATACTCCCATCAACGAGAATGTGATGATGGCCCGAGTATTCATATAATATATTATTCAATTAACGAGCGCATAAAAGCACTGTTTGTCGGCGTCCATGTTGAGGGAGATAGAGAACGGTTGAGTTAGTTATAAGCGGGGTCAGTGTATTGCTGTTCATCTTCCTCAGCGACGTTCGAAAAGCGGGGTGTAAAGCCACCAGTAAGGATAATCGCGACAACCATCAGTGTTGCAGAGAGGAGCACGAAGTCTGAGCTTGGTGAGAGTCCAGCGAGGTTTGCCGCAGTCGAGACGACCCAGACCGCGACAAAGAACACGACCGTTGCCACAACAGCCATTACAGCAATGCCGATGATTGCCCCAACCAATGCAGACAGGATACGTTTGATAAGCGCCATAACTGCGTTTTACGGCCCTCGCTTGTACTTCTTTTCAGTTGGGTTGGCCAGGTAGGAGCAGCCGCCAAACCACCAGAGAGTAAGCGAACACATACCGTACCAAAGGACGGCGGAAACACAATCCTTAAACGGAGACCTTTGTTACATTTCGGTAGCGGGATGGGATAGCCAGGAGATTCCGGCGGGCTCATAACCCGCAGACCGGTGGTTCAAATCCACCTCCCGCTATGTTTTGTCGAGAACCAAAATGTGAGCAGCAACGCTACATTGGATTTGAACGAAAGAACGAGCGAGCAGAGCGAGTGACGGTCACGGAGGAGACATGGTAGTCGATAAGCTATTTTATCCATAGTGCGAATAGCGGCTATGAGTAAGACACTCCCAGTTTCCGGCATGGCCTGTGGTGGGTGCGAAGAGAACGTAGAGGAGGCACTGATGGCACTCAATGGTATCGAATCGGTCGATGCTGACCACGAATCAGATACCGTTACCGTGAGAGTTGACGATGGTGTCTCCGACGACGACCTTGTAGGCGCAATCGAATCAGCAGGCTACGAAGTGACGAGCTAACATGAGTGGCGCATGGGTCAGCCTTTTTTCGGGCGGAAAAGATTCTTCTTGGGCACTCTATCAAGCGTTAGAACAAGGGCTGCAAGTTGAGCGTTTACTCACCGTCCATCCGGAGGGAGACTCGTATATGTACCATGTTCCGGCAACGGATCTAGCAACACTTGCTGCAGAGAGTATTGGCATCGAGCTTATCAACGTCCGGCCGGAAGACTTTGACACCGAAGTCGTTACAGATGTTGGACAGCAGGGGGACACGGAAATCAAGCCCCTTGAAGCTGCACTCACTGAACTTGCCGCAACCCTGCCAAATGGACTTGCAGGTGTGACAGCAGGTGCTGTTGAAAGTGCGTTCCAGTATGACCGCGTCAGTGCAATGGCTGACCGACTCGGGATAGAGGTGTTTGCACCAATGTGGCAACAGGACCCAGAAGCGCTCGTCACGGCTATGCTCGACGCTGGGTTCGAAATACGAATTATCCAAGTCGCTGCAGCAGGCCTTGACGAGTCCTGGCTCGGACGGCAATTAGACGCGGACGCACTAACGGAATTACAGGCACTTCATGACCGGTATGGCGTCCATATCCTCGGTGAAGGCGGCGAGTTCGAGACGCTCGTCACGGATGGACCGCATATGAGCCAGCCAATCAAGCTAGACGGTCAGCCAGAGTGGGAGGGAACCAGAGGCGTCTATCAGATAGAAGATGCGTGGCTTGACTGAGAGCGGTGAGTACGACCACTAATGGCCGCCCAGTCCTGGTGCATCAAGCGGGTCCCAAAACGGGAGGTGAGGATGCGGGATATGATATCCGAGCAGCATGAGGCCGTGTGCGAAGAGGATATACCCCAAGACGACGAACGCAATACCTAGGATTCTGTGAAGTCGCTGTCGATGAGCTGCATCAACGCTGTCGATGACAGTACCGTATATGAAGACCGCCGGAATGGTCCCGAGTCCGAGTGCAGCAAGGGCGGTTCCTCCCGCAATGGGGGAACCGGTCGTGAAGGCAAAGAAGTATGCAGGGTACAGGATTGGACATGGCAATAGCGCATGAACGGAACCGAGGCCGACAATCCCTGGTCCACTTGCAAGTCGCTCAACCCAGCTTGTGAGCCACGTTGTAACGTATTGCGTACCGGGGAGATGAACGCCAAACGAAATACGCCCAATAATATACTGGATGCCAATTACGACGATTGCACCGCCAATTGCCGCGCCGACGACGCCCATAATCACATCTGCCATCGCGGTTAGCTCTTGCGTACTCACGACGAACGCCCAACCAATCGTTCCCATAACAACACCAACAAGGGTATAGCCAAGGGTCCGACCTACGTTAAAGAGCATATGCTGACGGACTTCGAACGGGGTCAGATGTGAGCCACGTTTCTCTTGTCGATATCCGCCATCGGGCCGAGTATCGGTCATTCGACTGGCATAGATGGTTACAAGCGGGCCACACATACCGATGCAGTGGGCACCACCGAGTAAGCCAATCACGAAAAACAAGATGATGTCCGTTCCAAGGAATGCTGTTGGCATAGGTGAAAGGGTGCTGGGCTCTAATGTCCTCTAAGGGATGACACGGTGATATGACCGTTGGTTCAATTGACTAATCACGGTTGTGCCGAATATATTACTCCAGGTTCTCTCCTTGGTAACTACCATCATATGCTCCATCGTGTCCTGCCTCCGCCAACACGATTTGTGCAATTCGCGCACCGGGTTCAAGCGTAATCTCGTGGTGGACCTGGAGCAATCCTTCTCCTCGACCCTCATACCCAGCGTCCCACACGGCCGTGTTGAGCATACACGAATTTCGAAGGAGCGACGACCGAGGATAGAGAAAGCCAACGTGACCCTCAGGAATGCGTATCACTTCACCGTATTGTACGATGTAGCCACCAGGAGAAAGGTGATACTCGCCGTTGGCAGTCTCAATTTCACGGCGCTCACCGACTGTTTTTCCGTCGCGTTCGATCCGTCCGGGAGCGGTTTGCTCGAAGACAGTGTCGAGGGTGAGGTCAACGCCGTTTGGCTGTGGCTGGTCACTGCGGAGCTCTCCAAGGTGGTCGGCGACAAACTGGCCGCTACGAAACATACGCATGGTTCGAACCAGCGGGGACAAGTGGGTACCGATTCGGACGGCAGACACGACACAAAAAGGGGATAATAACTGTTGAGGGATGCCATAAGATACCACTCAAGCCCACTGCGCGTACGGGGAAAAACAACCTTACACGAGGGTTTATTGAGTTAGCGAACGGAAACTAGTGTACTATGGGAGAGACTGTCACAGAGAAAATCCTCAACGACCACCTTGTTGACGGAGAGTTAGAGCCCGGCGAGGAGATCGGTATCGAGATTGACCAAGTGCTGACACAGGATACGACTGGAACGCTGGTGTGGCTCCAGTTCGAAGCACTCGGGCTGAATGAGGTTCAGACAGAGCTTGCAGCCCAATACTGTGACCACCAGACCTACCAGTTTGACTTTAAAAACACGGATGACCACCGGTTCCTTCGCTCAGCCGCAGGCACCTTTGGTGCGTATTTCTCGCGGCCGGGTAACGGAATCTGTCACAACGTCCATCGGGAAAACTTTGCAGCTCCCGGAAAGACACTCCTCGGGTCCGACTCCCACACGCCAACGCCAGGTGGCCTTGGTCAGTTGGCAATTGGCTCGGGCGGACTCGATGTCTCGGTAGCGATGGGTGGTGGTGCCTACTACGTTGAAATGCCTGAAATCGTCAGCGTGAGACTGGAAGGCGAACTCGACGAGTGGACAACGGCAAAGGATGTCATCCTTGAAATGCTCCGGCGACTCAGCGTCAAAGGCGGCGTTGGCAAAATCTTTGAGTTCACCGGCCCCGGTGTTGAAACGCTCTCCGCACCGGAGCGAATGACAATTACGAACATGGGGACAGAGCTAGGTGCTACATCGAGCATTTTCCCAACTGATGAGCGGACAAAAGAATACCTCGAACGCGTCGGTCGCGAGGACGAATACGTCGAACTGCAACCCGATGACGACGCGGAGTACCACGACGAAATTACTATCGATCTTTCGGACCTCGAACCGCTCATCGCTGAGCCCTCGATGCCCGATAATGTCGTTCCGGTTCGGGAAGCAGCAGGTGTGGAAGTTGAACAGGTAATTATCGGTTCCTGTACGAACGGCGGGTACGAAGATATCCTTCCCGCAGCGAAAATGTTGGAAGACCGCGCAGTCAATCTCACGACTGAGATGATTGTTGCCCCCGGTTCAAAAAAGGCAAGCGAAATGCTGGCTCGCCAAGGCTGGACGGCCGAAATGATGGCCGCAGGTGTCAACTTCTCGGAGGCAACCTGTGGTGCCTGTATCGGTATTGGTCACGTCCCCGGAAGCGACTCAGTGAGTCTGCGAACGTTTAACAGAAACTTCGAAGGGCGCTCCGGTATCGAAGACGACAACGTCTATCTCTGCTCACCGGAAGTCGCCGCTGCGGCCGCGCTCAAAGGAGAAATTATCGACCCGCGTGACCTCGCAGACGAACTTGATAGGTTGGAAGCACCCGGATTCGAGCTCCCAGAGGAATATGAAGGCGCAGAAAACGACATCATCACTCCGGATGCACCCGTCGATGATGGTCTTGTGAAAGGGCCGAACATCGGTGATGTTCCGTTGAAAGACCCGCTTGACGCCACGCTCAAAGGCGAAGCCTTACTGAAAATGGAAGATAACATCACGACCGACCACATCATCCCTGCCACACAGGATATCTTGATGTATCGGTCAAACATCCCGAAACTCAGCGAGTTCACGCTCTCTCGAGTTGATGAAACGTTTGCACAGCGGGCGCTCGAATCTGACGGTGGGTTCCTCGTAGCGGGTGAAAATTACGGACAGGGCTCCTCACGAGAGCATGCAGCGCTCTGTCCAATGTATCTCGGCGTTGAGGGAGTGCTTGCACAGAGCTTTGCGCGAATTCACCGCGCGAACCTGTTCAATTTCGGGCTTTTGCCGCTTGAGATTGAAGAAGAAACGTATCTCAACATCGAGCAAGGTGACGATATCGAGATTGTTGATAACGTCGCTGAGGCTGTCGAGTCCGGTCAAGAGGAGTTCACGATTCGGATTAACGACGACTGGGAAGCAACTGGATTGCTGAAAGCCAGCGCCCGCGAGCGCGAGATTCTCGCTGCTGGTGGGAAACTCCCACATGTCCGTGCACAGTATGAGGAAGGCGGGGCTGCCCCGGCAGACGACTGAGCGAATCAAGACTTCCGTTGGGCGTACCACGCAGTACACGACCCGCACTCAGACATCGCATCCTATTTCTTACCGGGAAGCCACCACCAAGGTAATGCGACAAGCCCAGCCAGTCGAACGCGCCGTCGGGATCGAGTATTATGTGAGCGACACTGACGGGACTGGCGGACGACTCCGTGACTCACCGGGCGATTTCAGCGTTGAAGAGCTAGAGGCGTTCGAGACACAGCCAGTCGATGCCGATACGGGCGATTATCCACATCTCGTCATTCGTGTCACGCTTGATAACTGGGACACAAACGATTTTGCCAACACGCTATCAAACCACCTTGGCATCTCTCGAGAACGTATCTCATGGGCAGGAACAAAAGACAAACGAGCCATCACCACGCAGTTGTTTTCGATAGATAGGGGGCAACCCGAGGAACTACCTGAGTTCGGGGGCGTTGAGTATGAGATGCTGGGTCGGGCTGGCCGCCCAATCTTGTTTGGAGACCTTGCTGGAAACCGGTTTAGACTCGTCGTCAGAGAGGTAGACCGACCATCTATCGTTGAGGAGACAGTCACACAGCTGCAAGACTTTGCCGGCGATGGAGAAGGTGAGCTCAGTGATATGGTCGGCGTCCCCAACTACTTTGGACAACAGCGCTTCGGAAGCAGACGGCCGGTCACCCATACGGTCGGTCTTGCTATCATCCAGGAAAACTGGGAAGAAGCAGTGATGCAGTATGTTGGAAACCCATCAGAGCGAGAGCCCGAAGAAACCCAGGCTGCACGAACGCTCGTCGAGGAGACCAGAGAGTGGCAAGCGGCCCTCACTGAGTTTCCACAGCATCTTCGCTACGAGCGGTCGATGCTTCATCGACTGGTTGAAGGCGATGGGACAGAAGCGGATTATCGCGCAGCGCTTGAGACACTGCCGAGCAACCTCCAGCGACTGTTCGTCAACGCCGCACAGTCGTATATCTTCAACCGAATTCTCTCTCGCCGACTGGAAGCAGGGCTACCGTTTGACCGCCCCGTTCCGGGAGATATCGTGTGCTTTGCTGACCGTAAGGGGCCTGAAGGAGTACTACTGCCAGATACTGACCGCCTCCAACAGGTCACAGAAAAACGAGTATCTTCCGTAGAGCGACACTGTGCTCGTGGGCGCGCATTCGTTACTGCGCCGCTGGTTGGGACTGAGACAGAATTTGCAGAGGGCGAACCTGGCGAGATAACCAAAGCAGTGCTCGAAGAGTTGAATGTCCAGCCGGCTGATTTTTCATTGCCCGGGGAGTTTGACTCGACCGGTACCCGTCGAGCCATTCTGCTTCGAACAGCCGTCGATATTGAACAGGAACCGCTTACGCTCTCGTTTTCCCTTCCGAAGGGGTCGTATGCCACGGTGGTCCTCCGGGAGTTTCTCAAGACCGACCCCGCAGCACTGTAAGAGCGGAAATCCCTGTAATTCAAGCGCTTTCCATCCCGACTGGATAGCGGAGGCGCAGGTGTGGCAGTAGACCGCGGTCGGCTGTTTGCGCTCTGGCGGCGAGTGGCATCCCTCTCCTGGCCAGTAATGGTCGAACAGGTTTCTCGGACGCTGATGCGGACAACCGATATTTTTGTCACTGCGTTATTTTCACCGCTTGCGGTTGCGGCAATCGGACTGGCTGACCTGTACGCCCGCTTGCCGTTACGGATTGGACTTGGGCTTGGAGCAGGCGCGATTGCACTATCGAGTCAGGATACTGGAAGTGGTGCCACAACAAATCGAGATGAAGCTATTACCCAAGCAATACTCATCGGAGCGATTGCAGGGATTCCGTTCATGATTTTTGGCTACTTTTTGGGAGAAGAGGCGGTAGCTATCCTGGGTATCTGGGCGGATGAAGACCAGATGGCAGAGGTAGCGGCACTTGGTGGCATTTACCTAGCAATTATCTTCGCAACGTCACCCGCACGCCACGTTGCACTCATTGCCGCACGAGCGATGCAAGGGACCGGCGATACCCGGACACCAATGTATATCAACCTCGTTGCGAACGCAATGAACATTATCCTCTCAATAGTGTTGGGGTTGGGATTACTTGGCGCTCCACGAATGGAAATCGTTGGTGTCGGCATCGCAACAGCGGTTGGGAACGTCTTTGCCGCTTCGGTCCTCGTGGTAGCGATTGCATCACCCTATACAGATGCTGGATTCGTTATCCCCCGTCGGTTGATTATCGCAAAACAGCTCCTCGTCGTCTCGGCACCGAAAGTTATCGAGGGACTGGTGGCGACAGTGATCGAGTTTCCGTTCAATTCACTCCTCTTGGCGTTCAGCGCTGAGGTCAACGCCGGATATCAGATTGGACGGCGTGTCTATCAACAAGTGAGCAGTCCGCTCTCACGAGGCCTCTCCGTCGGAGCCAGTATCGTTGTCGGGCAGGCGCTCGGCGCAGGTGATGCAAGCGAAGCACGGTTCAACGGCTGGGCAACAGCAGCCTTCGGCGTCCTGACCGTCGGCACCGTCGGAATTCTGCTCGCTGTATTCGCAGAGCCACTTGCAAGCCTGTTTACCGATGATCCAGAAACACTCTCAGCAGCGATTGGATTTGCAATCACCTATGGACTTGTCGCCCCGTTTACGGTCCTCTATGTCTCGATTTCTGGCTCACTGCAGGGTGGAAGCGATACACGAACGCCATTTATTGCGCGAACCACTGGATTACTCGTCTTCTATCTTGGCTTTTCGTACCTGGCAAGCATCGTCCTCGGCTTCGGGCTACTTGGCGTCTACGTGGGAGTCTTTCTCTACTATGTTTCTGCGACGGCGATTGTCGCCGTCGGCTTCCAGTACGGTGGCTGGGCCGCTCGGGCGACTGCAATGATGGCCGACAGAGGAAGTACCAGTTCGTCCTGAGAGAGCAGGTCGCTCTGGAAAAGCAAAAACATCGGCCTTATCGCAACGGAGACCTGCCTCACAAACATGACCTGTCAGCACTGTGGCTCGCCGCTTGACAGACCGGGCGATTACTGCCTGGTCTGTCGGCAGCCCAACGCTGACACTGTCGTCCTCGACCTCGGTCGAGAGCGTTCAACGATTACGACGCTTGACGATGACGACGTCCTTGCCGAGCGAACGGTAACCACAACCCCAGAAACGGATGACCGCCACGTCAGTGCAGAACTACGGTCGTATGCCGGTCAGATTGCCGATGACATTCGGCGAAAACGGCCGGATGAGGTGTACGCGACAGGCGATCGAGAAGTCTTACGAGAAGTCCGTTCACAGGTCCACTATTCCTTTTATCGCATTAACGGCGAGAACCCAGTTGAGGCAGTCATCGAGCGACGTGGGGAGCCAGCACTCGAAGTTGTGGAAGCCTCAGTTGCCGAAAAACTCGGCGGTACACACTCGACGCTTATTGGCGGTCGGACCGGCCGAAAGGTGCTTGCACTGGTTGCAGAGCATCCGCACGTCAAGAAAATCATTCCCGGTCCAATCGACGCCGGCGGATCCGGCTCACGTACTGGGCTTCGAGCCAAAGTGACCCGCGCAGATGATAACGGCAACGTGCGGTTGCTCGTCAGAGATGGTTCAAGCGTGCAGGAAAACCGTGTTGTAACGACTGCCGGCAACCGGGAGCTTGGTGAGCGCGTCAGAGATGACATCAACGACGCACTCACAGACTCAGAGTTTCAGGACTAAAGACGAGGCGGAAACAAACTCATTCCCAGAGGTCATCGAGTGTTCGGTTGCCCGCTGCACCTTCATTTAATACCGTTGGGTCAGGAGGTGCAGCATCAGCATAAAACGTCTGCTCGCGGAGCGCCGAAAGGTCCCTCGTGCCGGTCTTGTCTACTGGTTCATCATAGACCAGTGCGCTGCTCACGGGTTCAGGAAGGGGCGGTCGGGGGGCCTCTTCGTGTCGCTGGACGGTCTCCGTTTTGTGTGTCGCGTCATGGGCAGCACGCATGACGGGTAACCCACGGAGATAATTGTACTCAGCAAGGAGTTCGACGCCAAATTGAGTGAAACCCCAAAAGGCAGCCGGTATATCCCTCCGTTCAGCATTCGGCTCGTGGTGGTACCGAGTCACTATCTTGTGTTCAGCCAAATTGTCCAGTTGTTCGCTCACTGTTGAACGACTTTTCGGGATGTAGTAATCAAACTCGGAGAGGGAAACAAGATGAGAGGGATGTCCAAGAATTACCTGTAAGATGGTATGTCGCGTTTCCTGTGAGAGATATCGCTGCACCGTTCGCTGGGTTTCGTATGGGGCAACATCATCGATATCGAAAACCTGCTCGATAGGTCCCGCCTCTGAGATGGCATGGCCAGGTGGGATATCTGGATGACTCATCGTACGAGATGATACACTGTCACCACGCCTAAATGTTTCGGCCAGACCAAGACGGTTTTATCAAAATTTTCCGAAGTAGTCGATATCTATTTCAGGCCGTCTCACATAGACGCGTGCAGAGATGGAATCTGGGGGTCGAACACAATACAGCCGGGTACACGCCGCACTTACCCGTTCACTTGCAGGGGTGACACTCACGAGAGAAGATTATACCGTAATCCGAAACTGGGTGAACGAAGAGTTACCGCAATTGCAGGCCACTGGATATACCTCCTATCTTGTCTTCGGCAGCTATCGGCGTGGCTATCACCGGTCGCTCAGAATTGCGCAGTACGAACTTGCGAAGGCGGTGACGAATACGGCTATCGTTCTCGGAGATACCCCACCGCTCGGGCTAACAATCGGGGAAGGGAGGACTGACCCATTGGAGTTTGAAATCAAGTTTCACCTGCTAACGGAGTTTACTGACAGAAACGTTGCGATTTACGAGAAGGATTCCGGTGGTGAAGCAGTAGAGTTGGGGCTGCTTCGGCATGACCATTGCTTCGCAGAGACAGTTGTATTTCCACGCGATTACTATGGCGTCGGTCAGCAAACATTCGATACCAAAGACGAAGTGTTCGAGGTGGCTCGTCATATCGCGTTTGCTGATGGAATTGACACAGCGCAACGGAAAGCCGAGTTACGAGGGTTGCTTGCAACAGCGCGTGACACTGGCATCGAGATAACAGAGCATGAACTGACGGTCTACCTCGAAGAAATGATGGCTGAAAGAGACGGAGAGAAGGCATCGTACAGCTGGGTTCATCTTGCGATATTTCGGCAATTTGAGGAAGCAGGTCGGTGCAGAACCTGGCACACAGAGCCTGACCTTCGAGAGACAGTCACAGAAATGGCACTCGACTGGCCAACCCACGGAGCGTCATTCTGAGAGAGCCCTGCCTAAGCACGGAGAGACTGGCCAAACAGCATATACAACTCGCAACCTAACTACTGGTATGGTCGTCTACGACCGGCGTGCCTCCACAGGTGGTGATATCGTTGGCCAATGGGACGATGCACTCTCGTGGATTGCTCATCCACACGAAGAAGGAAAACGGGCGAGCCATGCACTCAAAACAACCGAAGGTGTGTGGCTTATCGACCCTCTAGAGATGCCAGGCTTGACCGAACGAGTCGATGAACTCGGCTCCGTTGCTGGCATCCTCGTGCTGTCATGTTGGCACGCACGTGACGCGGGACCACTTGCACGCCAGTATGACGTGGCAGTCCACATTCCTGAGTGGATGAACCGAGTGGAATCACAGGTAGCCGCACCTATTGAGCGCTACACCTTTGCGCCGGGAACCGAAGCCGAGTTCCAGACCATTGCCTGTCGGCCGTTCCCTGGGTGGCAAGAGGTATTTCTGTATCACGAGCCGTCAGCAACGCTGGTGGTCCCAGATTCAATCGGCACCACCGAATACAATCGGATAGGGAAAGAACGTGCGGGGCTCGAACTCTTCCGACGGTTACAGCCACCGAACGAACTCAGAGGATTGGAGCCAGAGCGACTGCTGGTTGGGCACGGACCACCCATCGACCAAGGAGCCACCGCGGCCCTGAACCGAGCATTGGAGGATGCCAGAGGGTCGTTCCCGGACGCATTCAGAGCACATGGTATTGATTCAATCCGAATGTTCATCGACGCTATCCGAGAGTGAACAAGTGAACCCAAAAAAACGGAAGCTGTCGACTCGGAAAGACCGAACTTAAGTTAGACCGGTCGGAATGAACCTGCATGGAATCTCGTAGCTATACTGCAGATGCGACGCCAGGAGAGACCGTTACGGTCGCTGGCTGGGTCCACGAAGTACGCGACCTCGGAGGGATTGCCTTTGTCATTCTCCGGGACACGACCGGGAAAATTCAGATAAAGTTCGAAAAAGACGAGATGGATGAGGACCTCGTCGAAACTGGCCTCGGTGTCCACCGAGAAAGTGTCATCGCCGTCACCGGCGCTGTTGAGGAGGAAGAGCGAGCACCAACGGGTGTCGAAATCACACCTGAGTCCGTTGAGGTGCTTGCCGACGCCGACCCTGAACTCCCGCTTGACCCCTCTGGGAAGGTCGACGCAGAGCTTCCGACCCGACTCGATAACCGAACCCTTGACCTGCGAAAATCGGAGGTCCAAGCTATCTTTGAGATTCGCGCGGAGATGTTTCGCTCGATTCGTGAAGCCTTCCGGGATGTTGGCTGTACGGAAATCAACACACCGAAAATTGTCGCAACCGGTACGGAAGGCGGTACAGAACTGTTCCCAATCACGTATTTCGGCGAGGAAGCGTTCATGAACCAGAGTCCACAGCTGTTCAAACAGTTGATGGTCGGCTCCGGACTTGAGCGCGTATTCGAAATTGGGCCAATCTTCCGCGCGGAAGAACACAACACTCCACGGCACCTGAACGAAGCAACCTCAATCGACTTTGAATCGGCATTTACCGATGCCGAGGGTGCGATGGATGTCTGTGAAGAGATCGTCATTGCAGCCTACGAAGGCGTTGCAGAAAATTGCGAGGCAGAACTTGAGGCACTCGGAATGGCCGATGAGTTCGAAGCTCCTGAAGCAGGCTTTGAACGGATTCCATACGAGGAAGCAATCGACCGTATCAACGCGACTGGCGAACTCGACGAGATGCTTGGTTGGGGAGACGACCTCCCAACTGAGGCCGAGCGAGCGCTTGGAGAAGAAGTCGGTGAACACTACTTTATCACCGAATGGCCAAGCGAAATCAAGCCGTTCTACATCAAGGATAACGACGATGACGAAACCCTGTCGACCGGGTTTGACCTGATGCACCCACGGCTTGAGCTGGTCTCCGGTGGGCAGCGCGAACACCGACACGAACGACTCATCGAAGGATTTGAACAGCAGGGACTGGAACCCGAAGCGTTCGAGTACTACACCAAGATGTTCCGATACGGGATGCCACCACACGCAGGCTGGGGTCTTGGTGCCGAGCGCCTTGTGATGACGATGCTCGGGCTTGATAATATCCGAGAAGCTGTGTTGTTCCCGCGAGATAGGCAACGGCTTTCGCCGTAGGCGAAAACGTCCCTATTGAGCGGGTGCTCGTCAGAGCTTGCTCTGACGGTGTTCCCGCGAGATAGTCAGCGTCTTCGTCACGAACTCAGACGCTAAAAGCTACCGAGACGAGTATGTGAGTTTCGCCAGATAGGCAACGGCTTTCGCCGTAGGGTAAAACAGTCCTATCGAGCGGGGGCTTGCCGAACGAGTATTGTCCCCCAGTTCGTTGTTCTCAATTCGATAGACACACCAGATGCTACATTTATACTGAACTCATACAGGGCCAGTGTGAGCCGTAATGTCTCTCTCCTTTCACTGGCGACGGTAGTGCTTACCATCTGGATTGCACTGGCTGTTGCCGGCCTTTTTATTGCAGATTTCGGAGAAAACGAGCCTGAACCGGTTGACTTCGACGAAACAGTCTCAGTCGGATTGACAGCTGATGAAGAATTGCGCCTTGACGATGACGTGGGCGACCTCGAGGTTGACCTCCCACAGGCCCAGGTCTTTTACTCACAGTATCCGTACGTTGTCGGGTACTGGGGGATTGAACAGTTTGTTAACAACCACGACCGCGAAGGACATGACCAACAGTTCGGTCACTCAATGGCGACGTATGTTACTGTCTATGACGACCAGTCGATTGAGTTGAGTGAAGACTCCTACCCGATTGTCGATGGAACCCTCCGGTGGCGCTCGGCCGAAGACGTTGTCTACGTCGTTGAGAGCGACGCCAGAACACAAACAGGTGGAACAGCGATTCCATTCGAGCAGGAATCGAACGCTGAATCCTTTGTTGACTCGTTCGGTGGTGAAATCATTTCCTGGGAGGACGTTCTCGACTATCCATTTGATGTAGATGATGCCGAGACAGTTCGAGAGCGGACGAGTGACCAGTTAGCCGCTGCGGACGAACTGGTGACTGAAAACAGCGAAATGCTTGAACGACCGGTAAGTGTCGTTGCCGGTGAGGATGCCGAGTCTGTCACCGAAAGCGAGGACTTCCCGGGTGAATGGGACACAATTGATGAAGTTGAGACAGCAGAAACGGTCGAAGCGGGTCTCGAACGTGCTGATTCGGAGACGACCGTGCTGATAACAGAAGGGACGTACGAAGAGCACGTAACGGTGCGGGACTCCGTTACACTCGCTGGAGCAGGAGATGCCCATCTTAACGGGAGCGGCGATGGCACCGTCCTTGAGGTGCGGGCTGACGATGCTGCAGTGACTGGTCTCCAAATCGATGGCGTCGGCAACGAAACGCCGGGAGCAGATGCGACTGAAGGCCATGACCATGGCGGCCATGACCACGACCATGGCGAAGCTGATGAAGATGCCGAATGGGATGAAGATATCGAAGAGGATTATGCCGAAGGTGATGCTGGGATCCTCGTCGACAGTGCGACCGGTGTCCTGATACAAGACACTGCTGTGGAGACACCAGCGAGCGGAATACTGATGCGGGACAGTCCTGACGCGGTCGTTCAGAACGTCACAATCGATGGGAACCCAAATTATATCGAATCGCACATGGGCGTTGTTGCTCTGCGGTCACCGGGAGTAATTGAAGAGTCGACGTTCAAGCAAGGGCTCGATGGTGTCTACACACATCATTCGAACGAAGTGGTGGTCCGCAACAATACGATGGTCGAAAACCGAATGGGTATCCACCTGATGTATACCTCGGATGCACTCCTCGCCAATAACGATATCTCCAACTCGATTACCGAGGGGATTTACGTGATGACCGGTCCACAGCGAGTCGGTGTCGTCGGGAATAAGATTCAAAATACGCCAACGGGTATCGACCTTGGAGGGTCTGAGTACTACGTTGCTGAGAACAAAATCCTCGACAATGACCTGGGAATGCAACTTGATTCCGTTTCCACTGTTGTTGAACACAACGTTATCGCAGACAATTACTTTGGAATCGATACCCGTTCGATGCTCCCGACAAACCGGGTAACCGAAAACGACTTCATCGGCAACAATTATCATGTCGCCGGTAGCACCGGCCCGGAGCGTATCTGGACACACGAAGAGCGCGGAAACTACTGGGAAGGTGCTGTTGGAACGACTGACGGCGAAACGCTTGATAAAGCCTACTCCCCGACTGACGCTGTCGATGCTGAACTCCATCGCGTGGGTGGGACACCGACACTTACACAGGCACCGGCAATGGATGCGCTGGCTGGCGTTGAAGGTGCAGTTTCAGGCATGCGCGATGGAGAGATAACCGACCGCGCACCGCTGTGCAACCCAGTGCATGCGGACTGGTTAGACGAAAACGGATGGAGCGACCGCCAACCATTCTGCCCTGATGACACTGAATAACGGACGAATGAACGAGAGCACACTCATGGATGATTGGAGATTCAACGAACGGACGAACGTGGCGATGAGGAATCAGGTGATGATGAACGCATGACGTCTACACAATCAGAACAGACTGGTTTCGAGACCGCTGCTGATTCAACGGTCTTACGAGCAACAGATATCGAACACTCTTACGGACAGGTAGAGGTCCTTGAGGGAGTTTCTCTTGAGTTACATGAAGGGGCCGTTACCGCACTTATTGGACCAAACGGCGCAGGGAAAACAACCTTCATCAGAGCGCTCGCAGGGTTGCACACACCGACTGCCGGCGAGATATCATACAGTGGACCCGATAGACCCAGACAAATTGGCTATCTCCCACAGCGGCCAGCCTTCAGACCGGGACAGACTGTCGAGCAGGCACTGACATTTTACGCATCGCTCGTTGGCCTCTCAAGTGAGCAGGCGCTTTCGGCTCTCGATACAGTTGGTCTGCTGGATGCGAAGGATCGAGATGTTGACGCGCTGTCGGGTGGAATGAAACGGCTCGTCGGGATCGCACAGGCACGTATTGGGAACCCACCTATCGTTATTCTGGATGAACCAGGGAGTGGCCTTGACCCCGAAATGAGTCTTCATGTCTTCCAGTCGCTGAATGACCTCGCAGCCGACGGGACGGCCATCCTGCTGAGTTCCCACGACCTCGCCTTGGTTGAGGAAACGGCTGATACCGTTGTTATGTTAGATGATGGAAGCCTGCTCTATCATGGCTCGCCCTCGGAAGTCATCGCAGAAGCCAATGCAACCTCGCTGCTTGATGTGTTCAGAGAATCCAGACGAGCGGAGGCAGGGACGGTTAGTGTACGCGGGGTGACCGATAATGACTGAGCAGGTTGATGCGGGCGAGTCAGGTGTGATGGAACAAGGAGAGCAGACGATGAACGTAGACGAGGCAACAATCAAGGAGCCATCAACTGGGTCCGTCTTTGCATCATTTGTTCGGCGTGAGATAAACACGGCAATCCTCACTGGGAGTTTCGTTGCGCTCGCGCTCACCGTATTCACCGTCATTATTGGGATTACGCTCGTGGGAAGCGGCTTTTCGGCGGGATACGTGACGACGGTTATCGAGTTGCTCACCCCGCTGCAGTTGTTAGTCCCTGTCGTTGCGTTCGTGCTTGGATTCAATGCCATTCTCAGTGACCGTCGGAGCGGCGAACTCGACGTATTACAGACCTATCCTGTCTCAGCGTGGCAGGTCGTTCTGGGCGTGTATCTCGGGCGGGCACTCGGGATGGTGATAGCCATCGGAGGACCACTCGTCTTATTGTTCATCCCGATTGCCACAACAGACACACCACGTTTGCCGATGTATGCCTCACATACGGGGGCAGATACGCCGATTTTATACCTTCGCCTTATTGTCTTAACCCTCTTGTTTGCGCTCGTGATGCTTGCGGTCGCAGTGGCACTTTCTGCTCTCGTAAGCTCCGCACGGACGGCAGTTCTCGGCGTGGGGGTCGGCTTAATCCTCATCCTGTTTGGCCTCGACTTGGCCCTCTCTGCGGGATTCTCGATTGGATTTATTAGTGACTCCCGGTTACTCTCTTCGTTAGCGTTGAGCCCCGTGAGTGCGTTTAGAGGGCTTGTACTTGAGCTTGCACTCACTGTCACGGAAGGAACAGGGCCAGACACTGCGTCACCGGTTGCCAGTCTCATTGGCCTTTTTGTTTGGGGCGGCGGGTCGTTGGCTGTTGCGGCGTGGGCGCTGAAACAGTAAACGGACAGCGGCACAGAAGCAACTCTCGCAACGCTTATAGATTGCACAGAAATTATGTTGCGTTGACAGGCTCTTCGGTGCCGTTTTACAATACTCTTTGAGATGCGAACTGACAACGGCGACTGGCGACTATACACTGTTGGATTAGCCGAACCACAGTGAGCCACGCGTTGAACACTTCCTTACGTTCCCAGCGCTGCAAGCAATTCGTCGCTGATTTCATCCTCCTCGTAGAGCTCGCCATCATGCTCGGACGCGAATGAATTAGCATCCCCTTCGTCGGAAAAGCCGATAAGCGAAGAGCCCATTGCACCCTGCACATCGCTGTCGACGACAAAGGTTAGTTCATCGGTCGGGGCGAACGAATCTGCGTTAACGTCTGCTGTGATAACTGTCGCTCCTCCGTCCTCGGACAGGTCGTACTCAACCGTAGAGTAGTCCGTACCGTAGCTCCCAACCGGTTCAAACCCCTGCCCGTCATGGTCAAGAATGAACTGATACATACAGAGGCTGCTGCAAAACCATGCAATACCGTCCTCTCTGTCCTCAACTGCTGGTGGTGCATCATCTAGATAAAACGATTGGCCAACTGGCCCAGGATGGTTCTGAATGACCATATTACACTCATCACAGTGGTGGCCATCCTCATCCAGCGAGATTGGGTCAGGTACCTCTTCATCGTCACCAAGACATCCGGCAAGTCCACCGACTGCACCGGCAGCAATCGTCCCGAGAACGACTCGTCTCGTCGGATATCTGCTCGCACGAACGCGTTCAACCATATCCATACTAGCCGGTATTTGCACAAAGCCCCTCTGGTGTAGTCCTCGAATGAAAAACGGACGGTTCCTGTCGACTCGTCTCGGATTACCTTCTTGATACAGACACCGTTGCAACCGCCAGCGAGCCAAGGAGCCACGAGAGCAACCCGGCAGCGCTTGTAACCGGCGAGGCTTGTTGTAAGTCAGTCTCAACTGCTGTTGAAAGCACTGTCTCGAAGACAAGCCCTCGATATGCACTAGTCGGCGAGACAGAGAGCACAGCCGTTAGCCATTCATCCCCAACAGTGCCACCAGCAACTCCCCTAAGAATGAGCAGGTCAAGCCCGATAATAACCAACGCAAGCACGACCAGACCCAACACGAGCGCGCTCCGCTGGGTGCTGGCAAGTGCTGATACCGCAATCGTCATCGCAAGGACAACCAGCCCGAAGAAGACTGTTAAGCCGATAAACCGGACAAAAATAAGCGGCGAATCAACTCCCTGATGCGTTGCCAGAAACGTGGGCGTCGTAGGTGAAGTGGTGGCGAGATAGACACCCACAATCGCTAAGGGAATCGTCAACAGGACGGTAAGCGCGAGTGCTCGTCCAACAAACACCCCCAGAATATACCGGGAGACAGACACGGGATAGGTTGCAAGGACATCTAACTCACCACGCGTCGAATCAGAAATTATCGTCCGATAACCAAGTGCAACCGCAAGGGCGGGAACCAAAAACTCCATCGGTAAGAGCAGGTCAACTGCCGTCGGAAGATAATCCGGTTCGGCATTGCTCACAAAGACAACCCCAAAGGTGACCAACAACACTCCGAGCAAGAGCGCAAGCGTAGAGCGAGCACGAACAACGGAGACAACCTCACGAGCAGCGACTGCCTGAATCTTGTTACTCATATTGACCCTCCATCGGTGAGTTACTCATCGTCCACCCCAAGGATGGCGACCTGGTTATCCGGCTTTTCGACGGCAATGTCAAACACATCCCAGAGCGAATCAGCGTCATGATGGTTGCACAGTTTTGCAGGGCTGCCCGTGTCGACGACGGAACCACCATCAAGCACGATGACTTGGTCTGCCCACTGTTCGACCAACGCCAAATCGTGTGAACTGCAGATAACTGCAGTCCCATCTGTTGCGAGTTCGTGTGCAACTTCGAAGGTCCGCTTTCGCATCGTTGGGTCGAGTCCACTGCCCGGTTCATCCAACACGACGACTGGTGGGTCACCAACTGTTGCCTGTGCGAGTCCAAGCAGCCGTGTCATCCCGCCAGAGAGAGCTTCGACACGCCTCTCTGCTGCATCTCGGAGTCCGACACGTGCAAGTAGCTCCTCCGGGTCGTCATCAACGAGCGCGGTATAGAACTCAAGTGTTTCAAGGGTGCTGAACTGTGGGCGGAAGGATGGCCGCTGAGGCAGATAGCCGATTTCGCGTTCTGCGTCGGGACCAAGATAGTGCACAGCCCCCGCTGTCGGAGACAAAAGGCCGGCAAGTGTTTTCAACAATGTTGTTTTCCCGGAGCCGTTTGGACCGACGACGGCGGTCAATGTTCCTGACTCGATGGTTACCGACACATCGGAAAGGACAGATACTGAGCCATACGCCTGTGAAAGTTGCTCGGAGACGAGAACAGGTTCAGCAGCGGAGTCAGAGTTAGCTGCCGGTCTAGATGCAACGCCAGTAGTGGATTGTGAATCACTCATCGGTGAAACACCCCAGTACGGAAGCGAGTCGGCTGGGGAGACAAAACACGTCGTGGTGGAATACAGGATTCGTTAGCGGTCATAGTCTTCTTCAAGTTCTGCAATCATTTCCGGGTTGACCGGTTCAGACAGCGGTGCGGTATCGATGATATTGCCTTCACGCATTCCTGGAGTCGTATCACGCACTGCATCTAGCGTCATCGCTGCCGGCGACGCAGAGAGCGTCACAGCACCCGGCGTGCTGAGCAGTTTCCCTTCAACAGGGTCAGACGGAGAGTAGCGCTCCTGTCCCGGATGGACCGTTGCTCCATCCCAGTAGTTCCCGACACCCTCATGAGTCCAAATCAACAGCGGCCCTGTACTGGGTCGTGCCGGAACATCGTTGTTCACGATATCATTTTCGACGACACGGTTGCTCGGTCGTATCGAGGAAGCACTGATGCCAACGTCGTTCCCATAGATGACGTTTCGCTCATAGAGCGAGTTGCTCGCACCCGTTGACATACCGCGGTCATTCCCTGCAATAACGTTTTCAGCAATATAACTCCGCGAGCCAGCAGGAAGGATTCCTGCAGCAGCATCTCGGACCTCGTTGCCCACAACCGCGTTCCCTGCTGGGTCAGTCATGATAGTGATACCACCGCTTTCCTGTCCGGAAACTGAATTATCGGCAATCAACGAATCGGAAGTATGCATCGTATGAATACCAAATCGATTATCGGTCAGTGTATTGTTTCGTATGACGGTTTCGTGTGAGCGGTGCACGTAGATACTATCTCGTCCGTGCGCAATTGTTGAGTCCTGGATGACTGTTGGGGACCGCATCGCAACCACGCCCATGAACCCTTCAGCCCAGTTTTCGTGACCCTCAATATCGACCCTCTCGACTGCGCTTTTTCCGACATCACGGAGCAACACCCCATTTGTGGGTGTTTCGATTGCGACGTCCGCAACGTAAATCTCGGTGACATCCGCCGCAGTGATACCTGCATCACCATGGCCATAGCCTTCTTCAACCCGTTCGTCCCAATCACCGTCTTCATCGGCGTCATCACCTTCTCCGTCGGCAGAGTGACCTGACTCATCGTGTGCGGTCCCGTCAGCACCTTCTTCGTCCTCAGCAGGGTCAGTATTCTCTCCAACACCAGTGATGGACAGACCGGTCACTGCCACCTCATCCGCCTCTATCTCGATAACGGAATCGTTGCCATCGCCTTCAACGGTTGCCCCAGGACCAGCAAGCGTCACGCTGCTATCGATGGTGGGTTTCTCCTCATAGGTCCCGTCCGCAACGAAGACTGTTGTCTCGTTCGGCGCACGGTCAAGTCCCTCCTGAATGGTGTCGGCATATCCAATGTCCTCAGCAAGCGACAGCGAAGCAGCTTCAACTGCTGACGTGTTTTCATCACCCACGATAACGCTGACCGGGCGGTCAGCAAGCGGGCGGAGGTCCACAACAGTTGCATCCGCCATGTCGTGGAGGTCACCAACGCGCTCTCTGACAGCAGTCGCATCGTCCACATCAAAGGTGTGTTGCTGAAGCGATTCCCAGTCGACTAATTCACCGCCATAACTGGAAACAAACGCCTCTGCCTCCGCTTCGTCACTAAACGGGACCGCAGTCTGTCCGGTTGGCGTCTGAGCCTCGCTTTCGACGACGAACGTTGCTTTTTCGGCATCAATCCATGGTTGCTCGTCATCCGTTTCGAGATATCCTTCCTCGGAGAGTGAGATGTCGCTCTCGGAAAAGTCGCTCACATAGACCGTAATTGGATACCCGAACTGCTGTTGATGTCCCTCCTGTTGCAATGAATCGATTGCATGCTCAACGCCGTGATAGCCAACGACGAACTGATATTGGGAGTAGAAAATTTGTGCCCGAGGGACCACTTGTCCTCGCTCCGCAAGATCATACTGTGCCTCGCTTGCGAGGCCGGTTGTCGTCGCTTCGTCGAACGGCACGGGCTCTGGCTGAGCACTCTCTGTGTCAACACCAAAGGCGACTGCAACGCCAACAAATCCGATGAGACAGAGCACAATCACAGTGTACCGAACTGCGTTACTCGTTGCTAATGCACCTACGGTCGTCACTATCAACGTTAGTTCGTCGACAGTCTTAGCTGGATTGGTATAATTCCCGAATCGGTACTTTCTCAATACGTGACTCAGAGGAAGCCGCCCGTATCGCTGCCTCCGCCAAGAAGTTGGTCGGTCAGGCGAGCGAACCGGTCGGCAAGGCGGTCGGACGGACGAGGCTCGATTTCACGAAGCAACCGATAGACAGTATCTGGCTCATTTAGCTCAACGACAAACTGTTTCGTCCCGTTCGAATCGGTCAGCGTTTTTTTCTCGACGACGTCACGGTCAACAAGATTAGAAAGATGCCACTCCACGGTACTTCTCGCCAAATCCAAACTGGCCGCTAGTTCGGCAGGGGGTTGTTGATTATCTTCAAGTAGCGTGAGGACGATTTCTCTTGTCGTTTCTCGGCGGAGGAGGGCAATGACACCGCGTTCCCATGCCGTATATGTTGGTGGATAGTAATGGGTCCGACCACAGATTTCCTCGCTTGTGAGCTCCTGTGAGCGAAGGAGGCGTTTGATATGATGTTGGGTCTGTCCAGTTGCGATATCCAACTGCCGACTAATTTCATTGAAGTGAATGCCGGGATTACGGCACACACAATCGCGGACGGCGGCGCGGGTATCTGACACGAATTGGTCACCTACTGATGGCTATGTGATGGGGCATATAAATTCCCGCTGTTCTCAGGGTCATTATCCCCGCAAAATCGATGACAGGTCAGTGATTTCATAAACGGTTGTCGCATAGACTGGAGCGATGACTGACCTTCAGGCACTGGGCGTGGTGGGGCACACCTCGGGAGTTGAGGAGTCACTTCTGTTACTTAGCGTGATTATTTTAGCTGGCATTGGGACCGGAATTTTGTTTGTCGGAAGCGTGCTCGCTGCGTGGCAACGGAAGGAAGTTCGGTATCTCCTGATTTCCGCAGCAGTTGGCGCGTTATTTTTCCGTTCGTTTGTTGGGATTGGAACGGTGTACGGTATCGTTCCAATGACGACGCATCATTTCGTCGAACACAGCCTTGACTTCCTTATCGCAGCACTGGTGTTGTATGCGGTCTACCGGAGTAAACCACGCCGCTCCGAGCAATCGTTCGATATTGATAACGACTCTTCGCAGTGAGCGGTGGTTCGCAGAACCGTGAGTTTTGCACCCGATTCGGAACGCATACAAAAATTTTTCAGGGTGTCTACGATGGCTGAACATTCCATACATCACGGCAGTGCCACTCTCGTGATGAGACTGTTATAGACCAGTCAGAGATGCCCTGTTGGGTTGATTCGTTGGTTGTACCAGAGACTACATGTGGACGTAATCCTACAGTGGGTGTGTATGAAGCGTGGCAGGCAATTTGTTAATCGGCGTAACGTCCTCGGCACTGTTGGGTCAGGAGCAGTGCTTGCACTCGCTGGCTGTGTTGGAAGCGATGATGAGGCAGATGAGCCAGAGGATACTGGCGATGACTCAGCAGATGATACTGAAGACGAACCAACGGAGCTCAGCGAACCAACAGAGTTCCCCGAAGGCGAGGAATGTACGGTTTGCAATATGATCACAGAGGAGTATCCGGAGTGGAATGCCCAACTGGTCAAAGCGGACGAAACACGAGTGTACTTTTGCTCCGCTGGATGTCTCTCTGCATACAGTTATAACCCCGAACACTTTGGTGGGGAGAATGAGACAGTCGAAAATGTCTGGGTGACTGATTACGATACCGGCGAACTCATCGATGGGATGGACGCATACTATGTCCGGGTTCAAGCCCCAGACCACATCGATGATATCATGATGATGAATCCGACGCCATTCGAGAGCCGGGAGGCAGCTGAATCACTCATCGACGAGTTGAACCAGGAATACGACGGAGCATACGATGTTGAGGAGGATATCATTAGATTCGATGATTTTGACCGTGAGCTTGCGATGCACTATCGGGCCGACTTCCTTAACGGAGATGATGATGGCCACGACCACGGAAACGACGAGGATGCTGACGCTCCCGAAGAGTTTGACCTCGTGGATGGCGATGGGGAGACAATCGACACCTGGATGCGTGATCACTGGCACACCGCTGTGTCAGTCGAAGAGGGTAGTTCACGTTCGCTATATGCTGAAGCTGTTGAAGCCGACGGTGAGACAATCGACGTTGATGGCGAGCACTGGGAGTTTGACGCCCGGCTTGCAGACGGTGCGCCTGAGGACGTAATTTCGATTCACGGGCATGGCGACCACATCCATCTCAACGGCGAGACTGAGGGGTTAACGGAAATTATCTTCGAATTCTCTCACCACGGAGAGGTTGCGCTCACGACTGAGGCGGACGCGATGACCGTTGACGTTGGAGAATACGATGACCACGGCCACGACCACGATGATGACGATGGTCATGACCACTGATACAACGACGAAAGCCCGCTGACGCCATCCTCCGTACGTTTCCCTGGGTCCCCGTTCTCTCCGACAACCAATCCACTTTGTCAAGAAAGCAAGGATATTCCTGTCCGAATGATACGTTCAGCCGGCTGGACATAGTACCTGTCAGAATAATCCTGCACTGGGTTGAGCGGTTGTCATGCCAATGCCGTTCGTGCTTATTCCAATCCGCTAATCTATACAAGATAGGCTATACTCACATCTCGACTGGAGATAATCAATTATCTCTGTCAAAAGCAACTGACCATGCAATCGCAACGACCAGGCATGGAGGAGTTCCCAGCCGCGATGGCGAAAGAGACTGGACACACCGTTCGAGTAGCCGACTCACAGTCAACGAAATTCGCGGTCACAGACGACTAATGTTCCAAGATGGTATGACACCTTACGGTGCGAGTCGGTTTTTCCGATTTTTCATCTTCTCGTTATAATACTCGAACGTAATCGGACACCACTCGGAGGCGAGGTCAAGCACCTGTTCTGTCATCTCCCGAATCTCCCATTGGGCATCAGCAGCAGCACGCATATCGGCCACGTGCATCAACATCCGGGCGTTCATCGACATTACGAGATTGACTTTCGAACCGATTGGGAGGACATACCGTGCATCCTCCGGTGGCATGCCGAGTTCGAGCAACTCCTGATATGATTCAAAAGCGTTCTCGACAGTATCGCGGAACAACTTGTCTCGCTTCGCGGCGGTTTCTTCGTCGACCGCACCAGTTTCTTGATTGCGACCAACCCATTCAGGGTCCGTTGCAGATGGGGGAATCACGATCATTTCTCCCTCACGAACATTGGCTGGGTCAACCGAATCAAATGAGACATACCGCATCGACTGCACATCAAAGGAGACGTGTCGGTGTCGGGTGAGCTGTGCCATACACGACCGGCTGATTCCCTCTATTGCGAACGTTGCATGTGGATGCTCAAACGGTCCGTAGTGCCCATGAGCCAAGAGGTGGTGGATGAGCGTCTCTTTTTGTTCTTCGAGCGTTTCACCCTCAACTGATTCCATGACCTCCTCAAATGGCGTCTCAGCGACGAACGCCTCCATGTAGTCGTTGCGAGCAGCCTGACAAATAAGTCGCTCCGGCGTTTCAGTTGCTTCGAGCAGCCTAACTTCCATACAAAATCCTCCGGTCGGGAGACTATATTACTGACGGATAGCAAAAGCGTCGCTTGTGACTAAAGCGGGCGTTATTCCAACTCCTCACGCAACAACTGATTGACCTCGCCAGGGTCAGCACTGCCACCGGTCTGAGCCATAACCTGTCCGACGAGGAAATTCAATGCACCCCCTTCGCCGTTGTGATAATCCTCGACTGCATCAGGATTCTCTTCGATGGCAGTCGTCACAGCGGCTTTGACCGCATCGCCGCTGGTTTTGCCAAGTCCCTCCTCAGCAACGATTGTGGCGGGTCCTCGTCCGTCATCAAGCATCGACCGAAGAACCGTTTCACGGGCGTTTTTCGCTGTAATCTCGTCAGTTGCAACGAGTTCAATAAGAGCTTTTACCTCGTCAAGGCGACTCTGGATGTCCGTGATTGTCATATCCCGATAGTTGAGTTCGCCAAGGAGTTCATCCGCAACCCACGTTGCGGCGAGTTCCGCATCGAACTCCGCCGCAACATCCTCGTAGAAGTCTGCAACTTGCTTCGTGCTGGTAAGTTTATCGGCGGCCTCGCTATCAAGGTCGTACTCCGCTTGGAACCGTTCGCGCCGGGCGTCAGGCAATTCAGGTATCTCGATTTGCTCTTTCCAGTCTGCAACTTGTAACGGCGGGAGGTCAGCCTCACGGAAATAGCGGTAATCTTTCTCCTCTTCTTTCGAGCGCATCGAGACGGTGATGCCACGCGCCTCATCCCAGTGCCGGGTCTCCTGCTCGACGCCACGTCCGCGTTTGATTGCGTTTTTCTGTCGCTGGGCTTCGTAGGCAAGCGCCTTCTCTGCACCTTTGTGACTGGAGATATTTTTCACTTCAGTGCGGTTAGCATCAGCAAGCACATCTTCGGGGATAGACCCATCTTCAGCAATCTTGTCTCCCTTGACGATTGAGAGGTTTGCATCGATACGGAGACTTCCATCACGTGCGGAATCAAAAACGCCGAGATACTCAAGCACTTCTTCAAGTTTCGAAAGGAACGCTCGTACTTCACTTGCCCCCCTGAAATCGGGCTCAGTAACGATTTCCATCAGCGGCACGCCAGCACGGTTGTAATCGACGAGCGTGTACTCTGCCGTGTCGATAGAACCGCCTTTGTGTTTCAGACTGCCGGGGTCTTCTTCGAGATGTGCGCGCCGAATCCGAATCGTGCGCCGCTCGCCCGCTACCAAACACTCGAGTTCGCCGTCTTGACAGATAGGCTCATCATACTGAGTAATCTGAAAGTTTTTGGGGAGGTCAGGATAGTAATAATTTTTGCGGTGAAATCGCGTTTCCTCGGGGATTGTCGCGTCGATGGCCTTTCCAATCTTGACTGCAGATTCGACGGCAGCCTCGTTAAGCACCGGCAACGCACCGGGGAGGCCGAGACAGACAGGACAGGTATGCCCGTTTGGCTCATCTGTCGGTGCCGTCGAGCAGCCACAGAAGATTTTGGTATCGGTTTCGAGCTGGACGTGGACCTCCAGCCCGATGACCACCGAAAGCTCGCGTTCCTCCTGTGTTTGCGCCATTACCCGCCGTTCGGCACCAGCAGGCTAAACGCTTTTGGAGCGACGGTATTTTTCAACCTGTTATAGACACTAGCTTGAGAAAGCGAAACCTATCTGTACCCTGGAGCCATTTTGTGGCTTATGCGTATTGAAGTGCGCCCGCTGGTGGCTGTCGTGATTCTTTTTATCGCTTTAGCCGTCTTACTTGGTGGGTCGACAGTTGTTGGTGCACTTACCGGAACGCCAGTTACGGAAACACAGGTCGAGCCCGAAATCGAAACAGTCGAGTTAAAAGATGGCTCCGAACTCTGGCCGTATACCTCCCGTTCACAGAGCGTCTCAGATAGAACCCTCGCGCTGAATGTGATTGTCTACGGTGATGCGACGACAACGCGGGAGCTCTTACAAACGGAAGGATTCGGTGATGTCACCTGGGAGGAGATGGATGACAATGAAACGGACATTGCGCCAACCGAAGTCACCTTCAACCAGAGTGGACTCGGGTTGGGTGACGCTGACGGGGCAATTCGGTATACCTACGTTGAAGACCCTGACGGGAACGAATACTGGCTCGATGAAAGCTATCAGCTCAAGGACGGGACCTATCTTGGAGCTCGAAATCATCTCCGTGCATACGAGGACCCTCACGCGGGCCAGTGGACTGTCTTCCAAGGACACACCGAACATTGGGATTGGTTCCAGGCTCGGCACAACGTCCACTCGATAGAGGAATCGCAATCGGTAGTCGAGTTGCACTTTGTGGACAACCCGTTGGTTGAAGACCTCGTCCGTGAAAGATGGGGGAACGACCGTGGCTCAGATTCTGACGGATGGGCCACTGTCGTTGACCTCGACGAAGAGTTTGCAACGCTCTTGCTTGGTGCAATCCTGATTGCCTCCATCCAAACCGCTCGGATGCGCGAATTCATTCACGATGATGATGTCAAACTCGTCTATCAGGGTGCGTTCGTAGTAGGGAGTCTCGTTGCACTCATGATGTTCGTCAGGTTTGGCGCTATCTGGGCAGAGGGCCAATTCCCAAACATCTATCCAAATACAGTCGCCGCGATGTTCTTTCCCTTCTTGGCCATAGGCATGCCCATTGCCGTGTATCTAATTGCGAGGCCATTGGATAGGCTCCCGGCCTTTGCCGCAGGCTCGTCCGGGTTTTTCATCGCCTTATTGGTCGATTACACCTATCTACAGGTTACAGCACTTCCGCTCGATACCCTGCTTCAGCATGTCGCGTTGGCAATCGCGCTTGGATTTATCGCCGCTGGTGCATCGAAAACAGCCAGAGATCCAGAAACAGATTTAGGATACGTCCGTACGGGTGCGCTACTCTGGGCAGTCGCCATAATAATACCCCTGCTCGTTCACATCCCAATTATCTAAGGACTGCGCCTCAATCCGCCTGCGGTTCATCCGGACTAGTGTACGGCCGCTCCCATGTCGGCGTTACACGGCTGTAAATAAGCACACCGAGGAAGACGATGAAATAGAGGAGCCACCGGTGATAATCAATCAGTTCAAAAATCGATACTGCGACAATTATCCACGTGGCGAGGATGGCACCATCGACAATAATTCTTCCGCCGTTATGTCGGAGGTACGCTTTCAGCCGCTCCCGTCGTGAGTTGATTCGTGGATGGTCTGACATGGTAGCCGCCTAGTATACGAGCTATGTTTCTGTTTACGTATAGCTGTTTGGTTGGGAATACACTAGCTGAAATTCCCCCGTTAAAACTGACAGAGAATATCCAGATTATGAGCAATAAAGGTCAACGACTCATCATCGAGCTGATGCTCGCGCGTCTCAACCCAGTGTTCAAAGTGTTCCTCCTGGTCAGGAGTAAGCGAAAGCTCCGATACCGCAGTAGAGAGGCTTGAAAGCAAAAATCCCAGAACAGCGCGCTCGTCCGCTGGGTAGGTCCCATCGACTGGTCGAATAATCCAATCAGAGCCGCCAACGGAAACAATATGCCCGTCATAAGTGGAAACCAATTCAAGCAGCCTTCTTCCGGACTTTGGGCCCCCTGCTCGCTGAGCCATATGCTGATGATATTTGGCAGTCACCAGGTCATCAAACGAGTGAGTCGGGGCAAACCCGGTGAATCCATCGAACGTTATCGGGGCATACAACAACCCACCCGGCGCAAGGAGGTCGCGAATATGTGAGAGTGCATCCTTGAGCGGGACCAAATCAAGAAACGCACAGGCAATGATGGCATCCGGATTTCCTGTGACATCGAACGCATTGTCCTGTTCGACCGAAATGTGAATCTTCTGTCTCCCACGGACTGCTTCAAACTGACCATCACGTGCACTCTGGTGGTCAACAGTGAAGCCGAGCCTGCTGAGTTGTTCTGGAATCTGACTACGGGCACGCTCAACGTGACCCGGCTCTTTTTCGATAGCCCGGTATGAGACCGATTCCGGAATCATATCCCACTCAAGCAATCTTACCGGCATTGTTCCGGTTCCTGCACCAAATTCAACAATTCGGAGTTCCTCCGCCGTTCGTGCCTGCAGCCGATTGGCAAAGGCATCGAGAACCCGTTCGTTGAGCGACCGGTCATCTACAGTTCGTTTTGCGCTGAGATAGCGTACTTCGTCCATCTTAGTTCACCGTTGAGTCCTGAACCGTATTCGAAACTCGTTCAGCAGGTGTTTCCCCATCCGCGAGAGCGAGCAGAAACTCTCGGACACGAGACAACGAGGTTTCCCAGTTGGGATGTGTTTGGGCCTGCTTCAATGCGCCAACCGCTAGTGAAGCAAGCAGCTCTCTGTTTTGTTGAACCACTTCTACTACGGTCTGAATTTGTCCTGGATTGCCGGGGTCAACAAGAAATCCCGACTCACCATCTGTAATGTACTCACTTGCACCGCCAATTGCCGAAGCTATCGGGACAACACCATACTCCATCGCCTCTAGGTAGACCATCCCGAACGATTCGTACTGAGAGGGGACAATGAGCACATGCGAGCGCTGCAATAACCGGGTTAACTCATCAGTCGAAACCGGCCCATGAACTGTTATTTGTCCATCTAATCCATGCCGACCGATAGTCGACTGCACACGGGCGACGTACTCCGGGTGGGCTTCAAGTGCACCAACAATATCTGCAGTCCATGACCCCTCCACGTTGTTCAGGGCATCCACCAGTGTCAGCGTCTCCTTCCGTGGGGAGACGGTGCCGACAAAGAGTACCCGAAGTGGGTCCGTATGAGCTCTTCGTCGGACGTCTTCAGGTGTCAGGGCTGCCTGTTCAGTTCTGCCGCCCGGGTACGCAACAAGTGACGGCATATCTGTGAGGGTCTCGACACGGCGCTGGGTATCATTGCTTGTGGAAATTGTGGCATCGACGCTTCGAAGGTACGAACGTTCAATCCTCCTGACCAAGAGTCGATTCCAGCGTCGAGGCGGACCTGCGCGTAGAAGATGCACCAGCGAAACGATAGCCGTGGGTTCGTGAAGCCGTCGATTGACTTGCCAGAGGGAGGGATGGCAAAGTTCGTCCTGGAGAAGGATATCATAGGGCTGGTTGAGCCGGCGTCTTAACGAACCGGAAAGTCCTGCAAATAGATTTGCTGCATACCCTCGCTGTGAAATTGAAATTACGTCAACGGAATCTCCTTCGGCACGCAAGTGTTCGACAAGTTTGCGGTCATACCGGTAGCCACCGGAGGTTTGGTCAAGACTCCCGTACACGACACATCCGATATCCATCGTTACAGCGTAGTTGTGTACCCAACCGTGGCAACATCGTCTTCCTGAACGGAAATCTCGAGTTTGGTAGCCATCTCTGGTGAAATCTCCTCGCAAAGCCGCGATGCAAAGAGACGAGCGAGGTGTTCAGCGCTTGGATTGAGGCCCTCAAACGGGGGGAGGTCGTTCAACAGTTGGTCCCGGAAAAACTCGGCTGTCACGTCCATCCCCGCACAGACTTCGTCGATATCGATAAGATACCCAAACTCGTTCAGGTCAGGCCCTTGAAACGTGGCTTCGACAGTAAATGTGTGTGAGTGCGGTTCTCCTTCCGGACCCGGCTCTGGAACCGTGAGATAATGCTGGGCAACGAAGGTACGAGAAACAGCGACACTGTACATATAACGCGATTGCTTGGCAGCGTAAAAAAGACACACCCAAACAGAGTGGGCCATTGTGTCGACTCTTTCAGTTAATCATAGGAGAGAAGGACCTGAATAGCCTCATCTGGTGAGTTTTCAAGTAAGTCGTACGCCTGTGGTGCGTCTTCAAACGGAAACTCGTGCGTGACCAGTGTATCAAGCGGGAGGTCTTTCAGCCAGTCCCACGCAACGGCATGGCGACGCTCTCGCGACCATCGGCCTTCAAATTGTGGGGCAATCGTACTTACCTGACTACTTTCAAGGGAGAGGCGGTGGCGATGAAAGCGGCCACCAAACGAGAGTGGTGCAGGTTCTGTCCCATACCATGAGCCAACGACGATTCTCCCATCGTACCCCGTGACGTCCATCGCATCGTTGAGGACCTCAGGATTACCCGAGAGTTCGATGGTAAGGTCCGGTCGGTTTGATGGGTGTGTCAATTGCTCGTCGAATGTGTCTGTATACGGGTCTATGGCATAATCCGCTCCTAATTCAAGTGCAGCGTTTCGACGTGATTCAACCGGTTCGATAACGGTCAACGATTCAAGCGGCATCTGTGAGAGCAACGCCGTCGTCACAAGACCGACCGTCCCCTGGCCAAACACGGCGACTCGCTCACCAATTGTTGGCTGTGCATCGAGAACGAACGTAACCGCAGTCTCCATCGTGGCTAACAGCGTGGCCCGTCTCATGCTGACCGAATCAGGAATTTCGAGCAACGAATCGGGTTCTGTCACGAATCCAGATTCGTGTGGGTTGTAGGCGAAGACAGGCGTATCAAGCCAGCGCTCATCGACATTGTCCCCACACTCGATTACTCGCCCAGTCGCCGCATAGCCGTAGCGAGTAGGAAACGAGAGGTCATCGACAAGGGTTTCGACTGGCCCGTCGGTCTCAAGTGACTTGGGCGCATCACCACGATAGAGGAGTTTCTCCGTTCCGGAGCTGATTGCCGAGAATCGTGTTTCGACTTTCACGGTGTTGGCTGTCAGTGAGGACGGTTCACGGGTTCTCAACTCCGTTTGGCCTGGGGCGGTAAAGTAGAGTGAAGTGATAGACATCGTCAAACAGTTGTTACAATTACCAGTTTCTTGGATTGATTATGCTTATATCTGCCGTCTCGCTCGATGGAAACGGGGAGGTCGTATAGTTAGTTACTGTCAGTAATCAACAGCCAGTCACGAACGAAACCAACGATGAACGGAATCATCGCTGCCGTGGCCAGCCAGTATGCGATCTGAGTAGTGATGGCCGGTGTAAGCAAGAAAAATACAACAAACATCATCATGGCCCCCAACAGGCGGCGACTTTGTCGAGGTGGCAGTGGCTCAACTGGTTTTCCACGTAACTGACGGAAGGTAATGCCAGCGACGAACATGTATCTGGCAACACCGACAGCGATGAAATAGACCGGTGCCATTCCAAATCTGATGGCAAGCAACGAACCAAGCAACAACGCAAGCGCATCTATTTCAACATCGAGTCGAGCGCCAAATGCCGAAGTCGAATTAGTTGCCCGAGCGATGGCACCGTCAACCGCATCAAACAGCGTCCCAATGGCAAACAACACTGCGGGAAGCCAAGCAACACCACCACCCGGTTGTCCTGTAATAAGAAACCCAGAAAGGAGGACGATGGCAGCCCCACGCAATACCGTAATGAGGGTCGCGAAGGTGAATGGCTGTGGACCGTTAACCTTCGTCGTTTGCGTATACGCATGTCGAAACAGGAGGAATTCGAACGCAAGCACGACTCCAATTACTGCGACGAACGGTATGCCGACCGGCCAATAAGCGACCAGCCCCGCCGTGACAGAAATTACCACGACAAAGCTAGCGAGCGAAGCAATGGTCCAGGGAGCAACCTGTGGTTTCGTGAGGGTCATGATGTGGACTTTTGAGACAGCACATTACGGAGTTCCATGACCACCAGCAGTTGCACCGTTTCACTGAACGGTGGCGTACTCCTCGACAGCCACATCGCGAGATGAGGCAAACCAGTCAGTACGGCCAGCAGAACTGCCGCCCAGCCTCCCGGCGTGAACGACTCAATCTCCGTCCTGCGAGGACTGTTCAGCATCAGATTGTGATTAGTGGCAACACCCTTAACTCCAGTTATCAACGACCCGTCCAACCTGTCTGGAAAGCCACTTTTGGGTTTGGCGGTGAAGCTGTGTTCGGCCATAAGGTGTTGTAGCAACCGACCCAAGATTGATTGCTGACTGTGCCACCCACAGGAGTTGGAGCTGTTGAACTCGCGTGGAATAATTGTCTGGCATCGGTGCGTGTTGTTCGTATCCCTCTCTGAAATGTTGCCTCAGAGTCGCTTTCTACCGGACTGGCGGGAGATCGATAAACCGTGCCTCAGCTCTAGCGAGTGAATAGCCAGCATCAGTAACATGTGCGTTCCCCCAGTCGAGAACAGCCGACACCGAGCCAGATTCCGTAAGGAGATTCCCAGGGTGATAATCACCGTGAGCCAACACTGGCTGCCATGCGTTCGACCGAGACGGGTGCCGCGCGACCAAATTCTTCAATCCCGGTGGTTGAGTGGTTAGCTCACCGGCTTCCCTGGTGAATTCCCCAAGTGAGTCAAAGCACCATGCATCATGGAGTTGACCGAGTAACTGACCGGCCTGACTGACAACTGGCTCGTAAGAACGCAACTCGAACCCGTCTGGAACAGAACCTTCACAGTACTCATACAGCCCCCACCGTCTGGGCCCCCTGATGGTTTGGACAGACCCAGAAGCGATGACAGCCGGGACTGGCAGCGACGTATGCTGGCCGATATAGCAAGTGACTTCTGGTTCGATAACCTCACCCGTCCAGATATTACCGCCCCCGATTTTACAGACCACTTTGGCTGGGCAATCCCGCCGTCCATCACGCAGATGAAGCAGGTACGTCTCGGCGACCGCAACGGTCTGCGGAGTGACACACTGCGCAACGGTCGCACCGAGCGCCCGCTCGACAATCCGAGAAACCGTCGCAGGGGCCTGTTTCACAGTATAGTTGTGCGGAGCCACAATGGTATGTGTTTGGCTTTCTTTCAGGGTTGCTGACAACCGAAACAGTAAATCAAAAGAGTGTCGTGAAATCAGACGTGCAGAGAGACAACTGGCTCAACCGGGTGAAAACAACCGCTTCAGAGGTCAAGACTCAGCTACGGTATCTCGCTTCCCGAGGGTACGTTGAACTCGTCAGACGAAATTACGAACATCAGGTGATTACCCGGACGAACCGAACACCGGCAGGAGCCTTCCAGAGTTATGAACTGGTCAATCGCCATGGAAGTGACCCGATGCTCAAAGCGATGGGCGAGTTCTGTGAGCCCGATGCAACAATCTATGATATCGGAGCCAACGTTGGGATATACTCGGTTGCGCTTGCGTCAGCCGAACCGGACCGAACGGTGATTGCATTCGAGCCGGCACCTGTCACTGTTTCCTCTCTCAAAGCGACGGTTGCGTGTAACGACCTTGCTGACCAGGTTACCATTCAGCAGTGTGGGGTTGGTGCAACTAATGAAGAGCGGTCATTTTACTGCTCAACGCTTCCAGAGCTTTCTGGATTCAGCCGAGAAGGTGCAACTCGGTGGGGTGCACATATCGCAGAAGTCGTACCAGTTCCTGTTTGCCGACTGGGAACCATTGATGAAACCCTCCCGTCCCCAGACGTGATTAAAATAGATGTGGAAGGTACTGGTCCCGCGGTGCTTCGAGGAGCTCAAGAGATGATAACGGAGACCAGACCTGTTTTTTTCATTGAGCCCCACGATGAGGAACTGTCCGAATCACAGGAGATGCGGGAGTTGTTACTCGATTTCGACTATCGAATTGAAGTCTATGATTCGTACTGGCGTTGTTTGCCGGAGTGAAGCGGTCAGTCAGTGAGATGACCGGAGACTGGTGTAATGCAACATCTTGTCCTCGGTAACTAGAACCTAATCGGTCAGTTATCAGCTCCCGCCTCGAATAGATTTACGTGCATATCCCTCCGAAACGGCTACCTTTCCATAGCCAAAACGAGCCGTATGGACGAACCAAGCAAGACAGTTCGTTATCTTACGTGGCTCGGCGAACTTGACCCCTTCTACCGGATTCTTGTCTATCTTGGCATACTCGCTGGGCTGAGCCTAATTGGTGCATCACTTGCTGCAGAAGAACCCGTTTTCCTGTTCGTAGGTATTTTCTGGCTCGTCGTTGGCTCAGTGGTCGTCTGGTTTGCAACACGGTTTGAATCGGACTAATGAAGGTGTCAGCCCGGATCACCAAACTTGACCTGCCGTAACCGTCCTTTTTACGACCTTTCATTGTGATTTTGTTGTCTCGTCGCAGGGGTGAAAGCTAATATCGCCACGAGGAGATAACCGATACCGTTTGCTGTCAGTGCGAGTAACTCGACTGCCGGGAGCGCCCAGCTAGAAGTCCCCTCGGGCATCGCCAGCCTGAACCTCGATAGCGACATGGTGATCCGGGCGATACTGAACGGCGACATAAACAGTCGTTCGAGGGTGACCTACTGGGCTTCGCACACCACATTACTGGCCTCGTCGAAATACGTCACGGTCACTGTAGTCAACAGAAACGTTCCATCATTCCCGAATCAAAACTGGGATGGCGTTCCAGTGTGTTTGGCTTTGCAAGACTCATTTTTGGGGTCTATCGATTGTTGGCCACGGTTACAATCGCCAGAAGAAAGCGATGCGCGGGACCGGAGTTGAACCGCGAGTACTTCGCTCTGCTCTCCCTCTGGGCTGCAAATCCTTGTGCGCATTTATGGCTCAGGGGTTGTTCGCCGTAAAATGTGCGGAAACGGATTTGAACCACGCCCGAAAACCTGTGCCTCCGGCAAAGAACCTCGGTCTACCACAAATCCACTCCTGCTCTCTCACTGCAAACAGCTCGCTACGCTCACAGTTTTTGTTCAGTGCGCGGGACCGGATTTGAACCGGCGGACCCCTACGGGACAGCGTCCTAAGCGCTGCACCTTTGGCCTGGCTCGGCTACCCGCGCGCACTTATCCGTACTCGAAGCAGCCAAAAGAACGCTTCGTTCTGCGTCGGCTTCCTGTCAAACACGAGTTACTCACTCATCTGCTGGATTTCATTGGCAAGCGACACATCATTTCGTAGCGTACTAATGTCGATGATAACACCAACGAAGTGGGTTGGTGTCTCTCCATAATAGATACCTGTCCCCGTTTCTAGAACCCATTTTTCGGAATTATCTGCAGTGAGAAGGCGATAGACGACAGAAAAGACCTCTCCGTTGCGCAACGCTTTTTGAGCGATTTCAGCCACACGCTTTCTATCATCAGGATGGATGAGGTCAAATCCAAAGGTTACACCACCAACAACGAACGCATTGGGCTCGTACCCAGTCAGTTCACGACAATGATTGCTGATGAACTCAATCGGCCACCCTGGTTCGTTTCGTGATTGATACACCGTACAGGGGAGCCTGTCGATAAATTCCTGAAACTGCAATCGCATCGGGTCCGTCCCAAATGACGGTGGAAGCCTACTCGTTGAGTGAGACGCAGCCACTTCTCGAAAGCGCATTCGGTCAATGTAGATCTCTCCATCTGATGTGACAGTGACTTCATGGTCAGGAACAGTAAAGGTAAGCTCACCGTTCATCCTCCCTGATACCGTTTTTATCAGCAATTCCGGCTCCACATACTCACTTAACGAATATGGCAACTCCTCCGGGTCTATCCCCTCCGCCTGAGTGAGTGCCAGTATAACCTCGTAAATAATCGCATCACTCCTTGTCATACCAATGAAATTTGCACGATACAGACTCCTCTCATACGTGTTTCAGGAAACATTACCAAACGTTTGACTCTCGGAAGTTGTTAGGACGGACCAGTGTGAGCGAACCAAGAGTTGAGTCCCAAGACTCTCTGTCCAGCCAGCAATCAATTCACTCTTGACACCCCAGTGCATGTTCAAACAAGAGCAAGCATCCATAGTAAAACTGTCGTGGAAAATACAACACAGACATACCACATTCTGGCAGAAAAGTTACTTAGTTATTGGAAGTTACTGCTCAATACACTCCATATCGGGGGGCGAAATCGGCTCAGTCTCTCCCCATGAGTGGAACTGAATAATTCCACCGTCGTCGTCGGATTCAAATTGGATTGGGTAGCCAGTGTCAGTACTGAGATAGAGTGAGCCGTCGTCGACAGTAAATCGATACGCCTCTTGCCCATCAATAGTCACAACTTCGTCTGGGGTGACATCTCCAAACTCCTCAACTAACCGCTCTGGTTCAAATATTTCCTCGTCCGAACTGCCAGTCGGGATGAAACACTCTCCATCGACGACAATGTACTCTTCCGTCCCAATGCGGTACACCTCCATTTCCATCCCGTTAACAGACCAGGCGGTGTATGAATCGTCTTCGTAGAATCTCACTGTCCCACTTCCGAGCGGAACCGCAAGCTCCATCACATAGGATGATTCCCACGCAAGTATCTCCGCAAGCGTTCTCGTCTCATCCGGCTCGTCATCATGGTCATCGTCCGGTTCCGTATCATCGCCAGCGGTGTCATCATCATCAGTATCCGGCAATGGCTCATCATCACTATCCAGACAGCCTGCAATCCCGGTAAGTGCGCCGACAAGTGCAACGTGAAGCACTCGACGTCGTCGGGCAGAGAACGCATCAGACGTTGTCTTCATGCAAAGAAGATGTCGTCTCTCAAAATAAAGACGTCGACGGGGTCACACGAAGACAGAGAATAATCACTGCACCCAATTTTTAAGTTGAGCTACCGCTAGCTTTCTCTGTGTATCGCGCCCGCGATGAACTGGATAACGCAGAGTGGCTTGAGCAACTCGAAGATGCTGCCGACCGACTTGAACTCAGTACCAGCGCTCGCTCTCGCGCTCGCGACATCTTTCTCACGACAGCCCCGACACACCGCTCAAAACAAACCACGCTCGCTGCCTCGCTTTACGTCGGTGCACTGGTCGAAAGCGATGAACGCTCACAGACGGCAGTTGCAGACGCTGTCGGCGTCTCACGTCTGACAGTCCAAAAATATTGGAAAGAACATCTCAAAGCTGCTGGACTTGAACCGCCAGAGTGGTAATAGGTGATGGCATCTCGAAGTTCGTCCATCGCGTCCGGCTCGCCGCGCAGATGGCCCTTCACCTTCTTGTAAGGTTTCGGGCTGATGCGGACTTGGACGCGGTTCGTGTCGTCGTCAACGGTAAGGCGATAGCCTACCGTGTGCGCCATCACGAGCGGGTACGAACCAGATTTGTCCGTGCTTGGCGGTGTTGGCTTGCCGCCATCAGGGTCATCCTGTTCACGCCACCAGTCTCTGAGGGATTGGTAGGAGTCCCATGTTTGGAGGGCTTTGCCGACGACCACGTACACCTGTTCGTCCAGTGTGACCCGAAGCACAGTCCGGCATACAGCGCTCGCCAATTCAAGTCGTACTCTGGCAAACACTTACTGGAGCGGAATCCCGAAATTAGGGAGTCATATTTCTGGGGTGGCGGATTCTGGAAGGTTGGGTACTACGTGGGAACGACGGGAGCAGTATCGGAGGAAGTGGTTGAACGGTATATCGAAGAGACGGAACACACGCCGGAGTGACGCGCTTCACCCCCGCCCACGGTGTTGACGCAAATCGAAGATTTGCGAAAGCCGAAAACCTATGGTTTTCGGAAGGGCGGGGAACTCGCGCTGCCTTTCTTTTAGAACTCCGTACAGACCGGAATCCCCATCGTGTCGTACTCACCCATCCGCTCCATGACGGCCGGAACCTCTTCGAGCGAACACGTCTCCGAAACGATTGCAGAGGGGTCAATTTTCCCGCCTTCCATCATCCGGAAGATATCCTCGTATTCATGGGGTGGCATGCCGTAGGAGCCGTAAAACTCCCGTTCATCCTGAACGATATTATCGACAGGAAGCGCAACCTCACCACCTTCATCTGCTGTTGTCATCCCGAGCTGAAGGTGTTGACCACCCGGTGCGAGACAGTTCACTGAGTCCTGAATAGTCTGTGCAATTCCCAGTGCTTCAACTGATATTTCGACACCTCGGCTGCCGTCAGTGAGCTTTTTTACAGCCTGTGGAACGTCCTGCACCTCAGTTGAGTCAATTGTTTCGACAGCACCCAGGTCTGTCGCTTTGTCGAGTTTCTCCGAGACAATATCTATCGCAATTACGTTTCCACCAAGCGCGCTCGCAACGTGCACTGCTGAGAGTCCGACGCCACCACAACCGTGAACGGCGACCCAATCGCCAGGTGAGATGTCGACGCGTCGGGCGACCCCGTGAAACGCCGTTGCAAACCGACAGCCAAGTCCCGCAACATCTTTTGCATCGATGTCTTCCGGGACTGGGACGAGATTCTGGTCGGCAATCCGAACCGGATATTCCTCCGCGAACGCCCCTGGTTGGAACCCGATAAACCCCATCGGAACGGATCGCTCACAGATATTTGCGCGGCCTGCCTGACAGTATGGACAGGTTCCGTCACTCAGATTAAATGGGTTTGTCACCCGGTCACCGACGCTAAATCGCTCCACATTCTCGCCGACCTCGACAATCCGACCAACTGGTTCGTGACCGAAAATCAACCCTGGTGTCGGCATCATCCCAATCCAACTCCAATCTCCCTGCCACGCATGCCAGTCACTGCGACAGATGCCGCAGGCCTCCGTCTCAACAACGACCCCGTCAGCATCACACTCTGGGCGGTCCACTTCTTTCACTTCAAGCGGCTCTTTTGCCCCCTGGAAAACCACTGCTTTCATAGCTCATCTTCTGGCCCCAACACTCATATATGTGTCGGATACAATTTATAAATAATATTACTTTAGTTGAGACTGGCGCTAATAGCATTGCGTATGGCGGCGTACTGCTGTTTTAACCAGTCACAATAACGGCTTCACTCAGAACTTTGGTATATCACCAAGGTTGATATTGACCGTCTTTGTTTGCGAGTAATCGTCGAGCGCTTCCTCTGCGAGTTCACGTCCCATTCCGCTTTCCTTATATCCACCGTGCGGAGCAGGCTCAAGGAGGTCGTTGTACGTGTTGACCCAAACCGTTCCAGCCTCAAGCGCCGCCGCAACCTCGTGGGCGTCGTTGAGATCTTGCGTCCAGACAGCACCTGCCAGCCCAAAGTCGGTGTTGTTTGCTCGCTCAATGACCTCATCCCGGTCACTCCATTCCAAGACAGTCAGCACCGGTCCAAAGACCTCTTCACAGGCAACAGTTGCATCATCGTCAACGTCGGTCAACACCGTTGGCTGGACGAACGGTGCGCCTGCCGTATCGCTTGCTTCCTTACCGGCAACTGTCTCATCGTCAACATGGCCCGTCAGCACTGTGGCTCCGTCAGCAATCGCCCCTTCAATGTAGTCGAGGACCTCCGCCTGATGTTCGTGGTCTATCATCGGGCCGATGTCAGTCATCGGCGCTAGCGGGTCCCCAACTTGGAGGTCCTCGATACGGTCGGTCAACATATCGAGAAATTCGTCTTTGATATCTTCGTGCAAAAACAACCGCGAACCGGCAGTACATTGCTGACCAGAGTTGAAAAAGATGCTCACAAGTGTTCCCTCAAGCGCCTTTTCTAGGTCTGCATCGGGGAAGATGATGTTCGGACTTTTTCCACCAAGTTCGACAGAGACAGGAGTGATTGTCGGTGCTGCGTTCGTGATGGTGGCGACGCCAGCCCCTTTCGAGCCCGTCAGGGTGACCTTGTTGACGTCCTCGTGTGTTGAAATTGCGGAGCCAACCTCTCCTCCGGGGCCGGTCACAATGTTCACGGTTCCCGGCGGCAGCACCCGATCACAGATTCGGATGATTTCAAGTGACGATAACACTGCCTTCGAGGCTGGCTTGAACACGACTGTGTTTCCCGCAGCCAGTGCTGGTCCGAGTTTCCACGCGACGAACATCGCTGGAAAGTTCCACGCGGAAATTGCACCGACAACCCCGTAGGGCTCACGCCGAGTCACGATTCGTTTATCCTCACCTGAGGGAACTGCCCGACCTTCGTTTGCTGTCCGCGCCAGCGCGGCGAAATATCGGAACTGTTCAAGCAGAACCTCTGAGTCGACAAACCGCGAGTGCATGTTTGGCTTGCCAGCCTCCAGACTATCGAGTTTCGCAATGTCGGTCTGTGCATCTTCCAGCCGCTCAACAATCTCTTCCAGTTTTTCCGCTCGCTGTCGCGGTGAGAGTTGTCCCCATGTACCATCCAGCGCATCCTGGGCCGCTTCAACGGCCTTATCTACATCTTCCTTGGTCCCAATCTGAACCGTTGCCAGCGTCTCTCCGGTCGTTGGGTCAATCGCAGGCCCAGTCTCCCCACTTGTTGATTCAACCCACTCACCACCGATGAGTTGTCCGTACTCCGTTTTCGACAGCACTGATTCAGCTTGGCTGCGGTGTTTTTCGCGGATTGCGTCCGATACGTCGTAGCGGTCAATGTCGTAATAGCGTTCTTGCATTGGTTGTAACGTGCTCGTTATTCAGTATTCAGTGTACTCCGGTCAAGTGTGATTCCGAGTCCGGGCTCATCACGGGGGGTGAGATACCCGTCTTCGACGCTAAACGGCTGTTCGATAACCGACCCCCACGCCTCAGGAACCCACGGGTCGTCTATCGGAAACTCACACCATGGGCCGTTAATGGCAACCAGAACCTGCAGGTTTGCCGCAAACCCAATCGCATTTGTCCACGTATGAGGGATGAACGCAACGCCTTGATTTCGAGCAGCAGCAGCCACTTCGGTTGCCTGGCGGATTCCCGTTGCAAGGGCCGCATCTGGTTGTAAGATATCAACAGCGTCGGCATCCAGGAACTGATACAGTTCGTGAGCGCCGTGGTTGAATTCCCCACCAGCTATCGGAATATCCGTCGCACTCCGCAACTGTGCATATCCGTCATAGTTGTGACGCGGGAGTGGCTCTTCAAGCCAGCCAATATTTCCAATATCTTCGAGTTCACGTGCGACTTGAATGGCCTCGCTGACCGACCAAATCGACTCCTCGTCCATCACGGTCACCATCCACCCCTTATTGGCATCGACCATCAACGTCAGTTCAGGGAAGGCTTCGCGAACCGCCCGTACAACCTCGATATCGTCGCGTTCGGTAATCCGGAGTTTAACCGCTTCGAACCCTTCTGCCACACGTTCTTCAACATAGTCGATTCGCTCGTCAGCGGGGAGTTTCTGTCCTGTACTCGCGTACGCTCGAACAGGCTCTGCGCTCCCACCAAGCAGTTCATACACTGGCTTATCTGCCGCTTTCCCGATAATATCCCACATCGCGAGTTCGATATGCCATGACCGTGGGCCGATGGTGTGGATACTCTCTAGCTTTTTGGTAATCGTCTCGATATCGTGTGGGTCCTCGCCGATGAGGAAAAGCGCCAACACCTCCTCGTAGTCGATGCCACCGGCAAAGCTTGGACTTGCTGTGATGCCAGTTATCCCCTCGTCCGTCTCGATTTCGAACACCTCAGCCTCATGTGTTCCCTGTGGATAGCCGGGTATCCACGTCGGATAGAACGCCCCATCCAGAGGGTGGCTGACATGGTGTTGTGTAACACCAGTAATTTTCATCTCATCTAACACACTACTGGGCGCCACCTAACCGTTAGGACGAATCACTGCGGCCATTCAAAAGGGACCGCACAATGTACTGGTCGCATCGGAGAGGACTGAACACAATCCTCAACAGGTCTCCGACGTAATAATAAGAAAATGGCCGATTCGTCCACGCCTGAAACCGAATCCGATGAGAGCACGCTCACTGAGGAGTCCATTGACCCCGTTGCCCTCTCATATCAACACCCAATCCTGCTCTTTGATGGTGTCTGTAACCTCTGTAATAATTCGATTCAGTTCGTCATTGAGCGCGACTCGGATGCGACCTTTCGGTTCGCCCCGCTTCAGTCGCCGCTGGCACAAGAACTGCTTGATGAGTGTGAATACACCGGTGACCGCTTCGACTCAGTCGTTCTGGTCGAGAATGGGACCTGCTACAGTAAATCTGATGCCGTGATTCGGGCCGGTCGGTATCTCGGTGGTCTCTACCGTCTCCTTACCCTTGGTCGCGTTTTCCCACGGTGGCTCAGAAACCGCGTTTACGATTTCGTTGCAAACCGTCGGTACGGCTGGTTTGGAAAACGAGAGTCCTGTATGATGCCGACCCCGGATATCGAAGAGCGATTCCTTGCCGGTGGCCCAGCAAAGAGTGAGTAAATGAGCGAGTGCAGTCGCTCTACTCTCGCAGCGCGTCCTCCCGCTCGACGCTTTCAAGCGTCTCTTCTTCGATATGTGTCGCCACAACAGCCGGTTTGTAGGCCCCGCCATCAAAGAGCTCATGGTCGCTAATCGAGGATTTTACATATCGGCTGAACGCTCGTCGCTCCGGTGGAAGGTGACCATAGATAACTTCCTCCTCAACGAGGTCATAGACCGGAATCCTTGGCGTAAGCAACGTATTTTCCCCAACAACGCTGTTTTCGCCGACAACAAACCCAGAGGTGACGCGACAACCAGCACCAAGTGAAACGCCATCTTCGATGACGACTGGTGCGCCCTCGACTGGCTCTAACACCCCGCCAATCAGTGTGTTCGCACCGAGTTTTACGTTTTCACCAATTTGAGCGCACGACCCGACCGTGTCACAGGAATCGACGAGCGTCCCGTCCCCGAGTGATGCGCCAATGTTGACGAACGATGGACTCATCAAAATCACATCATCGCCGATGTGAGCGCCACGGCGGACAACCGTTCCATCAGGCGTATTCCGGGAGCCGCGTTTCCCAAGTTCACTCGTATCTGCCAACGGGAGAACGTCGTTATATGTCGTCTCACCGTAGCGATATTTCGAGATGTTTCGCAGGCCAAAGTTCAGGAGGACGCCCTGTTTAACCCACGCATTGGCGACCCACTCGCCGTCGACTTTTTCAGCCGCACGAATTGTGCCAGCCTCAAGGGCTTCAAGGAAATCGCCGAGTACCGACATCGTTTCGATGCTTGTCTCTTCGGTGGTTCCTTCTTGATAGTGGTGCCACAACTCTTCAATCTGTGATTGCAGGCTCATACCGAGAGCAAGCACCGCGTGCGGTTAGGAACTGTCGATTGTCTTCGAATTGGGGTGGCCGTGTTATTCGTCGATGAGCTCTTCAAATTCCGGGAGCACATCGTCGTCCGGACCATCATCCGCTGCATCTGGTTTTGACTCTGTCTCTTCGTCAGCTGTTGACTCCTCGTCAGATTCTGTTGCCGTCTCGTCTTCGGCCGTATCCGTCTCATCGGAATCGTCTTCATCCTCTTCTTCTAACACCTCAATTTCCAGCACATCAAGTGGGATGTTTCTGAGGCGCTGTCCGATTTCTTTCCGAGCAATCCGCGAGGCGTGTTCCTCGCGTTCAACGTTAAACACGGTCATCTCGAGTTCCAAGGCAACTAACGCTTCATCAGCCGCGATGAACGCAGGTGGAAGCTCCTCACCAGATGGCGACGTTCGCTCACCCATGTTGATTTCGACATAGTTGAGGTCCGGGTTGAGCATCTCGCCGGTTTTCGAGATGGCAATTCGGATGGCCTCATCCGGTGTTTCGACGTCATACACGGGCACAGCGGCTTCGACGACAACTCTGCAGTTCATATAAGACGTTTGTCTGGCAAGTAATATGAAGGTTAGGCCTCTTACAACGTGCTTCGGGCCAGGTAAACACCCAGTAATGAAAACAACGGAGAAGGCTTCGACAAACAAATGATGGTTCCAGCCATTAGTTGGGACAATGAAACGCGGGACGATTGCGCTTGAAGACACTGGACCATTTGATCTTCAATCGACGCTTGAAAGCGGCCAGTCCTATCTCTGGTGGCGTGAAGATGGAAATGATTTTCAAGACGAGTCAGTATTTGGGGGGAATAACTGGTATTTGACGACAACCCGGGAACGCAAGACGCCAGCCGTTATTCGTGTCCGTCAGTACGACGGACAGTTGGAGTGGGAGTCAACAATCGACGCAACGCCCATCCTCGAACGACGGCTTCGGCTTACCGATGACCTCAACGCAATCCGGCAGAAGACACCGACCGATCCGTTGATTGACACTGCATTTGAACAATACTGGGGGATGCGAATCGTCCGTGACCCGCCGTTTCCCTCACTGATTTCGTTTATCTGCTCGGCACAGATGCACGTCAGCCGAATTCATGAGATGCAGCAGTCTCTCCGAGAGGCTTACGGAACGCCAGTTTCGTTCCACAATGAGACCTATTATGCCTACCCGACACCTGAGCAGCTCGCTGACGCAACGGAGGTGGAACTTCGTGACCTTTCATTGGGTTACCGAGCACCATACGTAAAGCGGACCGCAGAAATGGTCGCAGAGGGAACGACTCCGAATGAGGCACGGGAATATCCCTACGAAGACGCACGCGAGCATCTCACACAATTCGTTGGTGTCGGTGATAAAGTAGCAGATTGTGTGCTGTTATTTGCGCTTGATTTTCTGGAAGCGGTTCCGCTGGACACATGGATACGAAAAACCATTGCAGAGTATTACCCGGATTGTGACCGAGGGAACTACAACGAGACATCCGCGGCGATTCGGGAACGCCTCGGACCTGAGTTCGCTGGCTACACCCAGACGTATCTATTCCATTATTTACGCCATGCCGGAGAAGAAGCCCCAGTGGGCCCGATACAGTGAAGTTTCAGCCAAAGACTGCAGCAGCGAACTTCACAGCGATGGGCCAGTATAACGAGCGAATCGGTAGAGAACTATCGTCTATCTAGTGACTGTGGCCGGTCATCTCGCCGAAGGACTGTCCGAATCGTTCTTCGAACAGTTCCATCGTGAGGGCCTCTGCTTTTTCGATTTCTTCGCCAACGTCGCCATGGCTATGATGGACGATTCCGTGGGCTTGCTGGGCCAGGCCGAGCATTGCGAGGTCGCCCACAACTTCGAGTGGGTCTTCACCTTCTTCGCTCAGGAGGTCAAGTATGCCAGCGGCGACCGTAATTTCATCCTGTGCGTCTCCTGCTTCAAGCGTGACTGTGACAGTTTCCTGTGACATACCCTCCTTTCGATACTGAGCCCTTTACATTTGTCCGTCGCCGGTTGAGAAAAATCTATTACTTTGGATAATCAAATAAAGTTTTTACATTAGTATGGCGTATTCAGGTTAGATGATGGCCACAAAAAGTGAGTTAACCCAGCAACTGGGTGTCGTGGCAGGGTTTGATGACCCACGGGTTGAGTTAGAACAGTATCGGACACCGCCTGAGTTGGCAGCAGACCTCGTTCACACCGCAGATTTACAGGGAGATATCGAAGGACAGACGGTTTTTGATTTGGGTTGTGGGACCGGCATGCTTGCACTCGCAGCAGCCCTCAGGGGACCAAAAGCGGTTGTTGGGGTTGACCTTGACCCGGATCCGCTTGCGACCGCACGACAAAACGAAAAGCGGGTTGCGACGAAGACACCAGTTTCGTGGGTTCGAGGGGATGCGACCCGGCTTCCGCTCTCTGCTCCTGACCACACCACAGTACTCATGAACCCTCCGTTTGGGGCCCAGAAAGGAAATAAACACGCAGATAGAGCCTTTCTTGAACAGACCGCAGACGTTGCAACCGTCTCGTACTCCATTCATAACACCGGCAGTGCGGAGTTCGTCGAGTCGTTCGCCGCTGACAACGGTGGGACAGTCACGCACGCCTTTGCCGCCGAGTTCGATGTACCCCGGACATTCTCATTCCATACCGAAGACACACAAGTACTTGATGTGGAGCTATTCAGAATCGAATGGCAGTAACTCCGTAACAAAGCGGTTCAACCAGCCCCTAAGGCTCTTGCTGGCGAGTCTGAAACTCGGCGAGCGTGAACTCAGTCCCCTCATGAGAAACCCTGATGTCATCGTTGACACGTTCGTACTCGACGCCATCGATGCGAAACGTCTCGTTTTCCGTCGGTAATTGCTTCGACGCAATCTCTTGCCCATCTTGTTCGACAGTGAGGTTGTAAAACTCATCCACTGGCTCAATACTCACGTTGGCTCCATTGACTCGCATATCGCTTTTTGCAGGCGAGTCGCGGTATAAAAGGGTCCACTCCTCATCACCCACTGTCCCGAATACTTTGGCGGTGCTATTGCCTTCGGTAAACGACCAAGCGGTCCGGTCGACATACACGATTTCGCGCCAAGTCGTATCCCCAACCGGAATTGCCACTCGCCCATCAAACGCGAGTTCGTTGGCAGAGACCGCACGCTCCCAGATATTCCGCTCATCGCTCGTAACAATCACGCCGCTCACCGTGACAGATGGTTCCCACAGTGGGGGGACACTAACGGAGCCGATATATTGGTCTTCGACCCCTTCCGCGTAGGTTATCGTATAATCTCCCACGTCGAGTTGTCCCTCGGATGCGTCTTCAAGTTCCGTTCCGGGGCTAATTGGGGTGACACTGTACGCAATCCCGCCAATTGAAAGCGCAACGACTGCAGCAATGAGCAACCCAACTGCAACTGGTTTCAGCCCTGGAAGGCGTTGTAACCGAAGCCGACCTACCTGTGGTCCTGTGGCAGCGACTGCAATGACCACAGCGAGGATAATGATACCGGCAGTTCCCACCGCGCGAAACAAAATGTACTGGTCAGTCCCGAGATACCAGTATACGGCATCCATTGACCGGGTGACAGCGAACACAAGCGCGGCAAACCAGACGTAGATAATTTCCGGTTGCTGGTTTCGCAGGTTAAGCAAGGCAACTGCAAGGAGTGCGCCAATAAGGACGCCAAAGAGATGTCCCTGTAACGCAACGTCGACCCAAGAAGGCGTGACAATCCGCGCTTCTGTAGTTGCCGTCACGATTGGGTTTTCAAACGCACGAACAACTAACCGAAGCACCTGCAACCCAAGAATCGCGACGATCGTCACCAACGGTTTGACAACGAGCGCAAAGCCTGCAAACGCAAAGACAAGACCCGAGAATCCGATGACGGCACCCGGAACTAACAGACTGCCAAGAAAGCCAACGATAATAACTGCGCCGACAAAGACAGCAATCCGACCGGCGGGGACAGAAAGTACTCGACCCCACACCGAATTTGATTCACGACCTAACACGGTGCCTGTGGGAGTAGCCTGTTGTGGTCGGTAGTGGCCCCACGCGTACTCAACAATTGGTGCGAAGACAATTGCCCCGAGCACGTTCCCCTGTAGATGTGAGTGACTTGCATGGGCAAATGAGGAAAAGAGTGTTCCCTGGGGATACCACAACGACCAGGACCGGAACGCGGTCATAATTGGTCCGCCTTCTTCAGCCCCTCCTTGAACAAGATAATAGACCGCATAGACCAGCGCAATCACGATTGCTGTCCCCCACGGAATCCCGTACACGAAGCGTTTACGAAGGACGGAGACTGGATTGTCAAGTCGACTATACCGCGAGAGAACCACTGTCGAGAGGACCAGTGCAACGACTAGCGCAACAAGACTGAGTGTTTCCAAAATGATTCCATCGAGCGAAAGCGTCACTACCAGTAACCGAGGGCTTGAACCAGATAAACGTTGACCGACGGCTCGGTTGTCTTAGCCTACTCACGTCGCCTTACTGGTGAAATGTTATCTCTCCGGTCATCAAGTACCGCAAAGCGCTCATCGCGTTGCCGTTCAAGTTCACGCAAGAGGCGAGCAGCCCAATCGAGCTTTCGACGCTTTTCAGCGGATACCGCAGGGTCAGCAAAATCCCAGCCAGGAAAAACTAACTCTGCCGCACCACAGTAATCTGCCAGAAATGCCGCTCTATCCCCATCTGTGAACCCACCAAAATTCCGGACGCCCTCCTTTGGCTCGGCCTGGGTTGTCGGAATCACAACACTGTGTTCATAGGTTGGAAGATACTCACGTATGAGGTCGGTATTGTCACCATGTGCGTGGACGGCAACGGGCACCCCACGTTCCGTCAGCATCTGTGCTGTTTCCGGGTTTTTGTCGATATCCGTAACCATACAATCGACAGCAATGCCAGCAGCCATAAGGTCATCAGCAGCGGTTGATGCCGCAATGACCGTTTCAGCACTCCGGGCAAGCGAGAGTTCATCCTCTGAGGTAAGCGATGGCCCACCACCTGCGATGGCAACACGGTGGCCAGCAAGTGACCAGTCATCGACTGCAAAGGTTGGCCCATCAAGGAGCTCTACGAGGACATCACGAGCCGACTCATCACCGCTTCGAGGATACCCAAAGTCCGAAAGGATTGACTCATATATCGGTTCCCACTCACTGAATTTCATTCTTACAGACTCCGCTCGTGTTCGATTGCGGCGGTAAGTGCAGTTCCAAGTGGGCTATCTAACTGGCTGGCAAGCTTGTCAACAGCGGCTACAGGGCCACCAAGTAACGCCCTCCCTGTTTCATCATCAGTGACAACGGTGAGGGGTTCGCCGCTAACCCGGTCAGTGAGCCCCATTCGTTGCTCCTGAGTGAGTCCTCGGAGTTCATATAGCCGAGAGACGGCCCAGCCAACCTCGGCTGTCGAGTCACCAAGGCGCTCAGTATGCCGTGTTGCCTCAGAAAGTGTCGACACATCCAGTGATTCGACAGCAACGGTTGCAGTTGGGTCAGTACCTGTTGCCCGTTTACGGGTGAACTCCTGCCCAATCAGTGCTGCATCCCGTGTTTCGGCGACATCATGGGTTCGAATAACGTGTGCGCCACGCTCAACCGCCATCGCCGTTGCCGCAAGCGAAACTGGGAGCGCCTCGTCCGTCTCTCTTCCTGCTACATCGCGCAGGAAGTTTTTCCGGTTAATAGAGACAAGCAGTGGTTGCCCAATGGCCCTGAACTCCCGGAGCCGGTCGAAGGTCTCGCGGTCGTCGGCCAGCGTTTTGTCTTCGCTCCAGCCACCGAATGCCGGGTCGATGAGCGTCTTATCAGTGATGCCGTTTTGAAACAAAGCATCGTAAATGTCGTCAACTGCTTCGATTGCACCCGGTCGTTCAAGATCCGGTGGACTTGCCATCTTTCCAACGGCGACGTCGTACTCCTCACACACCTCAGGCATCTTCGGGTCTGCAAATCCACAGATATCGTTCACCATATCAAATCCTTCAGCGAGTGCTTTCTCAGCAACTTCGTGGTATCGAGTTTCGATGGAATAAATAGCATCACCGCTGACGCTCTCGATGGTTTCGAGCGCTGTCTCAAGTCGGTCAATTTCCTCTTGTGCGGAAAGAACCTCAAACCGCTTGTTGGCAGATTCGAGGCCGATGTCGACGATATCTGCCCCTTGGTCGATAAGCTCCTCATCGACGTAGGCAGCAGCCTCGTCAGCACTGTTGAACACGGAGGGTTTGTATGGGGATTCCTGGCTGACGTTCAGGACGCCCATGATTCGCGGCGGATACTCATCTCCAATCTTCAAACCGGCAGCATCGACTGTTCGCATGTCCCCTAGTTGGCTCCCATCGTGTTAAATCAGTCGTCGTCCGTCCGAGCAGACCACGTTTCGCGCGGCTTTTACGGTGGTCTCCCATACTCCCGTTGATGACTGGCGGGGACCGACCGACTGACACAGTTGAGAACCCACCCGAGCTAGCTGTTGCCGTCGTTGAGGCAGAGACACCAGGCAACGTTGGGACGATTGCCCGTGCGATGAAAAACTTCGGCCTCTCCGACTTGCTGTTGGTTACTCCACCGGAACTTGACCCAGACGGTGAGGCATACGGATTTGCCGGACAAGCCAGGGAAGATATTCTCCCGAACGCAACCGAATTAACCTTCGAGGAACTCGCCAACAACTACTACACGGTAGCCTGCACCGCCGTGCCGAACGAAGACCCAACGAATCACATCCGCTATCCCGCAATGGAAGTAGGCGACTTGAGAGACCACCTCGCTGGAGTTACCGAACCCACGGCAATCGTATTCGGTCGGGAGCGGGTCGGGTTGACGAATGATGAACTAACACACCTTGATGCGCTGTGTTCAATTCCCGCGAGTGAATCGTATCCCTCACTCAACCTCGGCCAGGCGGCGACAATTACGCTGTATGAACTCCGGGGGCTGTCGCTTGACTCGACACAACATCCCGATGAACTCCACCGGCGCGCTCCAAAGCCAGAAGTTGAGCGACTACATGACCAGTTTGCAGAGTATGTTACTGCGGTTGGGCATCCCGAGCCAAAGCGCGAGAAGGCCACACGGATGTTCCGGCGGTTGCTCGGTCGTGCACAACCGACACCCCGAGAAACCAGCACGCTTCATGGGCTATTCCGTCGGGGCGTGCAATGGGCAGATGGCTCGCACCCGGGGCGGGCTTCCACCGACGATGAGCCCCAGGATAACTCACCGACCGACAAGCGTACAGAATAACCCACCGTCAAAAACAGAGAATAACCTCTGGCCGAGCGTTACCTTGGGTGGTCCGGTATCTCAAAATACTGTGCGAGCAATTTCTTTTGACCGGCTCTGAGATGATACAACAGCGTTGGCCCGGTAATTCCGAGGGCATCTGCGACCTCTTCTGCTGAACTACCGCGAGGCGATTCAAAGTAGTCCGCAAAGAACGCCGTTCTGAGTGCGTTTTCCTGTCGGTCTGTGAGCGCCTCGCCAAGTTCTTCACGGAACTCATCTGGAGACTGTGAGACACGTTCTTTCTCTCGTTTTGCTCGAACCGAACTCTCGAATTCGGTGGTAACGTGCTCTGCAACACGGCGGACATCTTCCGCAGGGGAAAGCTCAACAACAAGTTCGCCGACCCCATCACTAAACGACCCTGACTGGATTGTTGCTCCACGCTCGGCAAGCCGAGCGACAGCTGTCGCTGAATCCACCGAGACCTCTAGCGAGCCACTCTCATCATGGGTGCTGAGCACGCGACAGCTCTTGATGTGCTCATGAGCGCGTAACGAGTTCGCATATTCATCGACACAACCATCACGTACGGTTAGGTAACAAAGGAGTGGCTCATCGTGTTGGAGAATCATTCCATCGATAGTAAGGGTTCCATCATGAGTGGCTGTTGCGTCAACGAATGGGTCCTGGTTGTCCCGGATTGCTAGGGTGAGTTCAACGACGGTATCTGACAGCAGGAGACTCCGGTGACGGGCTGCGTTGATAGCGAACCCTGCCATCTCCCCGACAGTTTCGAAGTTTGCGCGTTCACGCTCGGAGAAGGCATTCTGGTCCGTCGCATAGATACTCACGACGCCGTAGACGCTTGAGCCATATGTCAGTGGAACTGCGAGCAGCGATTGAATCCCATCGGCAAACGCTGCACGCCGAACAGCTTCAGGAACAGCCACTTCCTCACCAAGTGGTTGCACAAGCTGTGGTTCTGCAGTTTCAATCGCTTGCTGTTCAGGGCCAACTGCTTTCCCTTCAAGCGTCCGTTCGATTGCATCGAGTGTTCGACCTGTCGAACCTGCAGCGGCTCGAACCGAAAGGCGCTCGCCACCGAGTTCTCGTTCAGCCATCAGTGCAAAGGCATAGAGTTCGGTCCCGCCAAGTCGTTCACAGATTGTTTCTGCTATCTCCTCGCGGGTTGAAACGGCAACAAGTTCTCCTAATACATCGGAGATAAGCGCGTTGATATTGGTAAGTCGATCTACTTCTCCTCGAAGCTCGCCAATCGTTCGGCGGTCATGATAGCGCTCCGAGCAATCTTGAACATACAATGTTACCCCATCATCAGTGGGGAGCACAGTAACCGAGAGCCACTTATCGAGTTCTGGATAATATTCCTCGAACTCCTGAGAGTCGATTGACTCCGTTTCGAAAAGCCGAGGGACGGTATCCTCGACTGATGCTGGAAACAGGTCCGTAAGTACTTTTCCTGCAGAAACACAGTCGGTATCGAGTGAGAGCAACTCCCGTGCACAGTCGTTGGCAGCCACAATAGCACCCGTCTCTGTCGTGGACAGTATCCCGACTGGTGCACGGTTAAGTCGCTCGTCCATACAACATTCCCGGTATCAGACACAATAATTGACTCGGTCTCATTCAGCGGTGACACCCCGAAATTCAAACCGTGCGCCGCCGGAGTCCGCTTCTGTTGCACTAACTGACCATCCATGCTGTTCTGCTATGCGTTTGACGATCGCGAGACCAAGCCCGGTTCCATGCCGGTGTTGGCTCTGACCCGGAGTAAAGACGTGTTCGTGTTGGTCTGTCGGTATCCCATGGCCGTCGTCTTCGACAAAAAACCCGTCCGCGAGTGGCCCGACCTGTACAGAGACCGAATCCACACTCGTTGTCCCGTGTTCGATAGTATTTCGAAACAAATTTTCAAACAGGCGGCTGAGGCGGTCAGGGTCACCCCGGGTGACTTGTAGGGAGTGATCGACAGAGAGTGTTGCAGCACCAGTATCGACCGTCTGCCAAGCACACTCTGCAATTTCTGCGAGGGTAACTGATTCATCAGCTGTGCTGTTGTCACCGTCCCGCGCCAGCATGAGGACATCGTCGATGATTCGCTCCATCCGACCGTGGGCTTGCTCAACCTGCGAAAGATGCGAAGAAAGCGGATTGTGAGTTTTACCCTTCCCATCGGTTGTCATATCGTCAATAGCCTCTAGATGTGCCTTTGCGACATCCAGTGGGTTCCGAAGATCATGGCTGATGACGCTTGCAACTCGGTCGACGCCGATGTTGTGCCCACAACTGACGAACACGATATATCCCTGCTGCTCTCCTGGAGGGACTACCCGACCGTGGTACTGCAGTTTATTCGCCGCAGATTCGACATCGGTTTCCCCCCCTACCGTGACACTGATTGTTCCCCCTGTGTTGAGTGTATCAGCGACCGTGGGTGACTGAATATTCAGCACCGCCTCGACTGAAGATTCTGCTGGTGGCGACCCAAAGACCGCAGAAAACGCGTCATTGACTTCCTCGATAACAGTGCCAGTATCGGTAGATGAGTAGCGGAGAACGGGGTCCGGATAATCCACGGGCGTTGGGAGCGTTGAGGAGTGACGGTTTTGGGTCATGTGTTGAGCGCAGTGTACGGAGGCGTCGGCCAACCGTTTCGAGCGCTATCGACAAGCTTTCGGTTCATTCAAAGTGGTGAGCGCGACATATAAAGAACTACGGGACAGTTTCTGGGCCGGCCACTGCCATCGAACCAGTACCCACAGAGTGGGGCAAGTATTCATAGCTAACCTCCGGCTATACGGCCGGCCGAATCAATCATACGGGTTGGGAACATACGCGGAGATATGAGCGGCCAATGGACCGATATGATTGCCGGTGCACGGATGCAAGTCGACCAACAGTTTCAACAGCGAGTCATCGATTCGGAGTTTTCTAACCAGCAATGGGGCCTGATTATGACTGCTGTGCAGTTTGAAATTGAATCAGCAGAAACACCGGAAGAGGCAGAAATTGTGGCGAACACTGAGCAGGTTCATCATATCATCCCCGAGTTAGACAACATTCCAGATGGCATGGGTGGGCCACCACAAGCAAACACAAGCGGAGGGGGTGGCGGATTACTCGGCCGTGTCAGGAGTCTCTTTGGCGGCGGAGATGGTGGCAGTTCAAGCGACCAACGAGAAGCAACTGCGGTGGCACTTGTCGAAGAGTATGCCGTTGAGCTGCAGGACTTTCTCGAACAGCAGGGGCGCTGGGAAGAGATTTGTGCGGCATATGCTGAACAACACTCCCAAGGCTAAGACGGACGACCTACTGTTTGGGTATTCCTGTACTGTTTCGCAGTGACCAATCCGAGTTCATTTGCCAGCAAGACCAGCGGCTGCTGGAGGTCCACAAGCAGTACGCTTATGGTTCGCAGGCGGGCATTTCAACACAATGAGTTTAACGTGTTCGGTGCTGGGCCATCGATACGGTCAGACCGAGGTCGAGCGCGAGCGAGAGGAAGAGGGCAGTGAAGTCATCATTACCGTTCGCGAGGTAACCCGTTGTGACCGCTGTGGAAACGAACGGATTGTCTCGGAAAATAAGGAAGTAACGACACTCGAAACGGCGGCGGAGATAGTCGCGGATGACCTCGAAGCAGAGGAGGCTGCAGAGAGTCCCGACGAGACAGCAGAGCAGACTGAAACAGCGAGTGAGGAACCCCAACCAGCGAGTGAACAGCCGACGGTAGATGTAGCCGAGGCTGAGGAGCATCTTGAAACCTCCGGCGTCAGTGGTGTCCATGACGATAGTATGACTGACGATGTTATCGAAGCGGGAGAGGATGATGCGGTTATTCTTGACGATGATGATGATGAGGACGAAATCGAGCGAAAGCCCGGTCAGTGGCCCGAAGAAGCGGAGGCACAAGCAGCGGAAAGCGCTGATGGAGAGACTGACTCGTGGCCAGAGGAGGACGAGGCTGAGGTGTCGGGGAATGCACAGTCGGCTGAGTGGCCTGAAGAGACGTTACCTGAAACAACTGATGACCACCGCGAACCCGGTGAGTGGCCCCAAGAGCCAGAGCCAGAAGATGACGGGAGCAAATGGGAATCGCTGACAAAGCCGGAACCACGCCCGCTTGACGAACCGGCGGTCGAACCGACAAAAAGTGCAGTTTCAGTTCCAGATGGAATCTTTCGCTGTTCGGAATGTGAGTATTCGACGCCCGTTGAGCAGTCACCCCTGCGTGCGGGTGACTTTTGCCCGGAATGTCGTATTGGCTCGCTTGAACACCACACTGAGTAACGATTGACGGCCAGTTCTTCGACAATTGTCTGCTTTTCTCTGGAGTTATCGGCCAAGGGTTCGCACGAAAAAGGTAATAGGGGGCCTATCAAACGTTGTCCTATGCGGGAGTACAAGATGCGTCGGGGAGAACATCTCGAGGACAGAGTCGAGGACATGAAGGCATACGTTGAGGAATATTTCGGTCCAGTCAGCGGGACCGAACCGTACAAAAACACCGAACTGTATGTCGTCGAAGAGCCTGATAACCCAGTATTCGATAAGGTTACGGCTGGAGCCGTACCGTACAGCGGAAAAAAAGATACCCTTGCGCTTGATATCGAAGAGCGCCCGGCAAAAGAGGTCATTCAGGAAGGAAACGTCGACGCTGCTGAAGAGGCAGTCAGCCTCAAAAACGACTTTTTGCTCAATGCAACCGGTCGGGACGCCAAATCCCGCCGCGAGTCGATGAAACGAGACGTTGAAGACAAGGAAGTACCGGATAACGTCTGATTCGGGAGAGGTAATCGGTTAAGTAACACACGTTCGTACGGACACAGATTATATCGAATATTTTGAAGAAAACCTGAGGAGGACGAGACCGATTTGTTAGGTCTATCGTAGCTAATCAAGTCACTCTCATCAAGAGACAGCACGGCGGAGATGGTATTTGTGTGAATACCGTTCCACGGCGATATTTTTATGTTATTATCGTTTGACAGACCATGTAGATTGCCTGGGGGATTTGCGCTTTCGAGTGGGGACCCACATCCGGTGCGGTTTGAATCACTGAGTGAAACGATACGGAATCTATACCCAAACCAGAACATCTTCGAAACGGTGGCTCTCTTTATCACCGAATTCGGTGAGGACCCTGCGGTGATTCTCGTCCTTGCACTTGTCTATTGGCTATATGAACGAGAGAACACCATGGCTCTCGCAAGTTATGTTGTCGTTGGAATTGCGTTCACACTTATTCTCAAGACGGGGTTCGCAATGCCGCGACCACCTGAGGATGTGTGGTTGGTTGCCCGTGACTACGACCCCTATGGCTTCCCCAGTGGACACGCCTTCAATGCCGTCATTATCTACGGAGGGTTGCTCTACGTTCACGAGCAGTGGCGAGATAGGCTGCTTGTGGGCGGCAGCCTAGCACTCATTCTTGGTGTGTCGTTCTCTCGTGTCGTTCTCGGGTTCCATTATTTCGGCGACATCGTTGCTGGGGCGTTACTTGGTATCGTATTTCTGTTTGCTATCGACCGGATAACCGGGAGGAATCCCCTCTATGGCTTTGCACTCGGTGTGCTTGTTGCCATTCCCGCCGTCATATTTTCTGGCGGTGAAGAGTTTGGACTGATTGCACTCGGAGCAGGAGTAGGTGGCGTGGTCGGGACACTCCAGCGAAGTCAGACGGTAACCCTCAGTTCACGATGGGAGGCAGGAATACTGCTCGTCGGAGGCCTTCTTTTCCTAGCAGGAGTGATGGTTGTCCAAGAAGCGTTGTTTCCCCAGAACTCACCAGCGGCGATAAGCGCCTATGCTATCGTCGTCTGGGGTGTTTTGATGGCTCCGAGTGGGGCAGCCATTGCCGAACGCTATCGAAAACGAGCGTTCGCAGCACTCAGTGGCCGGTACAAGCGCCGGTTTTGAGACTCCTGTTACAGCACGGAAAAGCCCATTGCGATTCCGGAGCCGACCATGAGCACTGTGAAGAATACGGCGATAATCTGTTCACTGGACATATCTGTCTCTACTGTATCCGCCCAATTATGGGTTTCGTTCGTTCTCAGCACTGAGAGTGAGCGTAGGGAAACAAATTGTCACTGTTGGACAAAGCAGTCAAGCGTCCTTTTATCGAGCGCCCAAGTGGACTTATACGACCGGCGCGTAACTGACAACAATGACTCGTCGGAGTGGCTGGCCAGTTGCCGAGACATTGGCAGCGTTTGCCGTCGTCTTTGCTCTTCAGTGGGTCACTGCCGTTGTCGGTGCCCTCAGCACATTCTTTGTTCTCACAACCCCCGTCACTGAACAGCCCTGGACCATTGTGACGAGCGTCTATGCACACAGTGGTCCTGAGCACCTGCTTTCAAATAGCGTGGCACTCGTTTTGTTTGGGTGGCCTGTTGCGCGTGCCACTACCCGCTACCGATTCCATCTCTTCTTTATCCTCACCGGTGCAATTGCAGGATTGTCACAGGTTCTCATCCGGGATGCACTTGCCGGCGCGCCAGTAGTCGGGACGACCGGCAGTGTTGGTGTGCTTGGCGCGAGCGGGGCAGTGTTCGCGTTACTTGGGTATTTGCTGGCAAGTAACCGACTCTCCAGCAGTCTTTCCTCCCTTGTTTCACTTCCTCGCTGGCTCACGTATGCGATATTTATCGGCATTGCAGGTGCGCTCACGCTGACAACTGCTCAGCCCGGTGTTGCACTGATTGCTCATTTTACCGGGCTTTTCATCGGGCTGTTGACCGGGCGACTGGGTCTGCTCGAACCGCCTGCAGAGTCAACGCCTTCACAGCCACGACAGTATGACTACTGACGACCCACGCGGATTCCAAAGATGGTTCTAACGCTGTGTTTCGACCGGTCTAATGCCAATTGTTAAACACTGAGTTCGTCAATTCAAGGATATGGCTGGTGATGACCGGAAGAAATTCGCCCGCGCATCCTGGGCGAATATCATAGGCAATACGGCGAAAATCGTCGTTGAGGGGGCTGCCGGATTGGCCTTCGGCAGTGTTGCCCTGCTCGCGGATGCCGCCCATTCGATTGCCGATCTCGTAGCCAGCATCGTTGTTCTCATCTGGGGAGACAGTCGGTTTGATGAACCGGACGAGGACCACCCACATGGCCACGCACGCATCGAACCACTTACGGCACTGTTTGTCGGCGCAGTGATTGTCATCCTTGGATTGAATCTCCTCTATGAGTCGGCCTCAGCACTTCTTGTCGGTGCAACAGTCGAGTTTAGCTATCTCCTCATCGGTGCGTTGCTGTTTGCAATGGTCGATATGTATCTGGTTTACTGGTATACGATGAAAATGAACGCCGAAATGGATGCCACGGCACTCCGCGCGCTTGCGGTTGACTGTCTCAACGACCTCTATACGACGACGGCCGCACTTGTCGGTATCATCGGAGTTGCGCTGGGATATGCACAGCTGGATGCTATTGCTGGTGCGCTCGTCAGTGTGCTTGTTGTCTATCAAGGAATCTCGATTGCGCGCGAAAACATCACCTACCTGTCTGGGCGCGCTGCCCCCGAGACATACCGTGAAGAGGTGACCAACACCCTGCGTGAACACCCTTCAGTCGAGGGAACACACGACCTTGTGGTCTACTACGACGGGCCGCAGTTGGAAGTCGAAGCGCACGTTGAGGTCGATGGTGCGTTGACCATCTATGATGCACACGATCTTGAAACGGAACTCCGAAACGCCGTTCTGGCGATTGAGGATGTCGGTGACGTCCACCTCCATCTCGACCCAGCAGGCATTGGGGAATGGAAAGACGCCGACGAGGACGGAACACCGAGCGAAGACTGACACGTCAGACTGCCGGACCACCTTTCCTCACCAGACTCGTCACACTGGGGATGAGATTGCTGAACAGCCTATATCCAGGAGAACCAATCATATCAATCAGGGTATGGGACGCGTTTCCAAACTGTTTTGAACCGGCGTTGCAGTACGGACGGGTATGACAGTACGTGCCGGCATCCTTGGTGCCACCGGAGCCGTTGGACAGCGACTCATTCAACTACTTGACCCACATCCTGACTTTGAAATTGTTGCGCTCACCGCAAGCGACGCAAGCGCTGGAAGTCAGTATCGTGATGTCGCCAAATGGCGCATTGATACGCCAATCCCGGATTCAGTTGCAGAGATTACCGTCACCGAAACCGCACCTGACGCCGTCTCTGACGATGTTGATATCATCTTTTCATCCCTCCCATCAAGCATTGGTGAGGTTGTCGAACCACAGTTCTGTGAGCAAGGATATATCGTGTCTTCAAACTCCTCGAACGCCCGCACTGATGATGATGTTCCGCTCACGATTCCGGAAGTGAACGGTGACCATATCGACGTCATCGAAATCCAGCGAGAAAACCGTGGCTGGGACGGCGCGCTCGTCAAAAACCCGAACTGTTCGACGATTACGATGGTTCCACCACTTGCCGCGCTCGACGAGGAGTTTGGCGTTGACCGAATCACCGTGTCGACATTGCAAGCGGTCTCTGGAGCAGGCTACGATGGTGTAAGCTCCATGGAGATTATCGACAATGCCATTCCGCACATCGGTGGCGAGGAATCGAAAATGGAAACGGAGTCGAAAAAGCTGCTCGGGTCGTTCGATGGCGCGGCCATTGAGTGGCATGATGCTCGTGTCGATGCATCCTGTAACCGTATCCCCACACTTGATGGTCACCTCGAAAACGTCTGGGTAGATACCGCAGAGCCAGTGACTGTGTCGGCCGCAGTGGAGGCGCTTGAATCCTATCCATCAAGTTCGTTGCCAAGCTCGCCTGAGCAGTTGATTCACGTTTTTGAACAGCCATCGCGCCCACAGCCACGGCTTGACCGAAACCGAGAAAACGGGATGGCAATCTCCGTCGGTGGCGTTCAAGAGACAGAGGGTGGGCTCCAGTTCAACTGCCTTGCACATAACACGATGCGCGGCGCTGCCGGTGCGTCTGTGCTTAATGGTGAGTTGTTGCTCGAAGAAGGCTATCTCTAACAACGGATTCGACGTTCAGTCGGACTGTTTTCGGTAATAGTATCGTGAGAAGTAGAAGACCCCGGCACCGAGTGCCCAGAGTGCTGCCCCGGTTGGTGGCGCATCCTCAACGAACGCAAACTGATAGACACTGAATCCAAACAGTACAACAAGCAAGACAATAAATGCGTTCCGCGCGGCGAGCATCGCCGGGTCATCCATTTCCATACCTGTGCCTTTACCGGAGATGGTACTTAGTCACACCGCCATGCCGTTAGCAGGTGCAGGACAGTCTCGAATAGGGGACTGTAAGGGGTGCTTACCCAATGCGTTGCCATTCACTTTCACACTCTGGACAGCGACGGACCGTCCCAAGCGCATCGGGGTCGTTTTTGGTCTCCAAGGTTACCTCACACGTCGCACAGTTGAGCCGCTCGTACGTGTCCTTTTCAATGTCACCGGAGCGAAGGCCCTTGCGAACTGAGTCCATATCTGCCCGTACTCGGGCCTCCACCAAAAAGCTCCTGTAGGAACCGGTTAGTTTTTGACTGCGTGGTCAAACACCATGGCGATGGAGTATGTACAGGAACGAATAGCGACGTTACACGATTATGACGGTGTCTCCCCAGCCGCACCCGTCGACCGTGCATCCGTTATCGTTCCATTGACTGCTCGAGACTATGGGAGTGTTGCGACCGAGCGCGTGTTCAGAACGCTTGCGTCACTCAGCCCAGAGCGAGTTATCGTTCCGCTCAGAGCCGACCCCGCAGCCGTCCACGACGTACGCGAATGGCTCGCTGAGTTTGACCTGCCCCTGACACTGTTATGGTGTACCGCCCCTGAACTCGGAGCGTTGCTTGCCAACCACGACCTTAATGGAGAGACAGGCAAAGGTCGCGATGTGTGGCTTGCGCTTGGACTTGCCGCTGAAAGTGACTACGTTGTCGTTCACGACGCCGATGCAACAACGTACGATGAAACGACCGTCCCTCGGTTGCTGTTTCCGCTTTCACGTGAGTATTCGTTCTCAAAGGCGTATTACGCCCGGATAGAAAATCAGCAGCTATACGGACGGCTCTTTCGTCTGTTTGTGAGACCGCTTTTGCTTGCATTACAAGAACAACGCAAGCAGGGAGCCGAGTTGCTGTCGTATCTCTCAGCGTTTCGCTATACTCTTTCGGGCGAGTTTGCAATGACCGGGTCACTCGCGAAGAAACTTCGAATTCCTCGTGGGTGGGGGCTCGAAATCGGAACACTCGGTGATGCATATACCCATGCTGGATTCGATGGGACTGCACAGGTTGACCTCGGGAGGCATCAACACGAACACCGACCCGTTGAGGGCGACGGTGGTCTCGGCAACATGGCCCACGAAGTAGGCGAGACCTTCTATACGGTGCTCGAAGAGCATGGCATTACTCCGGACTACGACACCCTCTCATCCCAGTATCAGCGCTGTGCGCGGGCCCTGATTGAGCAGTACGAGGCTGATGCCGCATTTAACGACTTCACATTCAACAAAGAACGCGAACTAAACCAGGTCTCGCTCTATGCTGAGGCAATTACCCCACCCACAAAGGATACGAGATTGCCCGCGTGGGAGGAGGTCTCGCTCTCCCCAGAAACGGTTCTCGCTCGCTCGCAAGAGGGTCTCACAGGCAAGCAAACCCAACCACAGCGGTAACAGGTTTGCTCAGCAGAAAACGGGCTGGGCACGATGGTGAACTACGTCAAGACGGTCATTCGTTCGCTTCGCTCACTCAGCTGCGGCCTGTCTACTTCAAATCGCTCTGGTCGCTTTGCTCCTCGAAAAATTTCTCGTCACAAAAGCGGGCTGGGCGCGATTTGAACACGCGACCGACGGATTAAGAGTCCGTCGCTCTGCCGGACTGAGCTACCAGCCCTCACTCACCGCTTTGGTCAGGGTCGGTAAAGACGTTTCTTTTCGCGCTAGCGACCTACCCCTGAAAAAAGCATCTCCTAAAGGAAGTGCCAGAAAAACTATTACCCAATACAACGTAGTTACTTGTGATGTCTACAAAACTCAAAGTCGCCATGGCGCTGATCGCAATCGCACTCGTCTACTTCGTTGTGATTCGAGACTAACACCGCCTCAAACGTACAGTGTCCAAACTACCGTTTTCCATGTTCTCTCTTTCGGTAGCATACCTTCAGCCGCTGCTCGTAGCAAAAATAAGCCAGACGCACTCGTCGAACGCACTGGGACAACGTCGGACCTTATAGGTATCTGCAGGACGTTATCCGGAGTATGTACGGCGTCGTTACACGAAACGAAGAGGAAGTTACTTGGCCGGAGTTCGATATCGTCTTTTTCGAATCAAAGGATGTGACTGGGCGGGCAACAACCCCTATTCAGGGAGCAGTGAACATGATCTCTTGTTTTGGTGATAACGCTGCTGTCGAGGGTGACCCGTCTCTGGCTCCCGTCAATGAAACGGGCGAGCGAGCAACTCGAGAGCGGAAATATTTCGACTGGGATTACATCTGCCCCACGAACAAAACATATCGAAAGGGGCTACTCGAGATGATTGATGACGCTGTAGAGGTCCACCCGAATGTCAGACTCGATGATGTCGGCTTTCCCCGAGATGAGTACTGCCACTGTGAGCGGTGTACCGACCAGTTTGAAGCGAGCGACTTTGATGACTGGCAACAGTGGCGAGAAAACGTGATTACGGAGTTCATTGCGACAGCGCGAGAGCGAGTTCCCGGGAAACTCTACATGACGCTTTATCCCGACCCATATCCAGGGCATCTCGAACAGCGAAGTGGAATCAACGTCGACGCCCTTGCTGAGTATGTCGATGAGTTCGTCGTACCAATTTACGATATGGCCTACGAAACGACCTACTGGGTTGAGGTTATCGCCAAAGGCTTCGTTGACAGACTTGATACTCCCTTCAGTATCGAACTGTATGCCATTAATATTGACATGGACAACCTCGTGCATGCAATGGAAGTCGCCGACGAATACAGCGAGTCTGTCCTATTTGGATACGAATCAGGGAACGCTCGGGCAGCTATCAGACGGATGAAAGCTGACCAGCGGGAGGGGAAATCATTCGGTCCGGACGGAACGGAATAAGAGTCAGCAGCTAACGAAGTCAGTGGGACCGTTAGGTATCAGAACTCCCGAGAAGCTGTTGCCTTCGCCATGTAAGCAGCTGCTCTCTATCTCGAGTATCAGGTGGTAAGTCATCAAACCAACGGGCATCTGAGATTTCCTCGTCAGGGTCGCAAATCTCCGGCTGTTCAGCAGCTGCCTGCGCTTCGAATAGCGGCAGAATACCCCATGTAGAATACTCATCGGCATGGAATGTGACCCGACCAAGCATCCCCAAACCGTGATACTGGGCATCGATGCCAGCCTCCTCTTTGAGTTCTCGCTTTGCTGCCTCCTTGAAATCTTCAGTGTCCAGCGCTTGGCCTCCGGGGAGCACCCAGAGGTCAACGCCTTCGTGCCTCACCAGGAGTAACTCCCCACTTTGTTGGTAGGCAAGCGTGTGCGCTCCATACGGTGCGCCGTTTCGATGGATGCGAGTTGCAACTGTGCGAAACCGCCGTCGTGAAACATGCTTTGTCGTCTCAAACTCGATAAATGCTTCATACTGTTCTGTCAACCGATGGTAGGTCTGCTCAGCCTGCTGGCTGGCTGTATCCGCCAGATACCACAGGTCATCGACTGTCGTCATCGCCAGTGCAAGTGAGAGTTCGTCCGTTTTTGTCCCGATGCCCCAGAGAAAGCGAGTATAGCCGTCATTAGTGTACGATACCCGCGACAAAAGCATAAGTGTTCAACCTTGACAACGCACAGAATATCGTCATACCCTTTTATCAGCATTGCCTAGGTGAGTTCACGCATGCGTTATTGTCCGAAATGTGGGGCCCGAGTTGAGGAGGAGGATGCGTTTTGTTTCGAGTGTGGGGCAACACTTGGCACATCCGAAGAACCGAGCGACAAAACCGAGAGCCTAACCACAGTCTATGCGACGGTTGTCTTTGCGGTGTTTGGCTTACTCGAAAGTCTGGCATTTGTCTTTTCACCCGAGACATTCCTCGAGCAAGCCGAGGAGTTTGGACTAGAGGCCGGCCTTACAACCGAGATGTTGGTCGTCACGGGGAGTATCGGGGTCTTAGTTTCACTTGGTGTTACTGCACTTGCCCTCTATTACTACAATCAGGGATTCGTCGAAAAGCAATTTTTCTGGGCGCTCATTATCGCCGGAGCGATTGGTATACTTTTCGCGAGTATGTTCTCGTTCCTGTTCATCCTCATTATCGGGATTTATGGCCTGCTTTTCGTCATCGACTGAGAGCCCTCGTCACGGAAACCAGAACCGTTAGCTTCGAGCAGACAAACACCGGTATGTGAAGGAGGTCATCGACTGGCTCACCGAGCGTCCATACTACGCCGGGCAGGTTGAAACACAACAGACAGTTCCCGGTCGAACGGCACGCACGAGAGAGATACCGCTTCATACCCGAGTTGAGCGTGCACTCGAAGCGGAAGGAATCGAGGCACTGTATGACCACCAGGCTGCAGCTATCGAGGCACTCCGAAACGACGAGCATGTGGTCCTTGCAACCCCGACGGCTAGCGGGAAAAGTCTCGCATACACGATTCCCGCTCTCGAACGGGCACTCGAAGATGGGCTCACAACGCTGTATATTGCACCACAGGTTGCGCTCATTAACGACCAAGAAGAGACACTGAAAGAACTTTCTCGTGCAATGGGATTTGGTAAGCAGGTGGATGTTGCACAGTACACAGGGCGTCTCTCGCAATCACAGAAACGGTCTGTTCGTGAGAGACGGCCCAGTATCCTGTTGACAACGCCTGACATGCTCCATTACGGCTTGCTTCCGCATGCACGTCGTCTCTGGGACTGGTTCTTTTCGAACCTTGACCTTGTTATTCTTGATGAGGTCCATGAATACCGCGGGGTATTCGGGAGTCATGTCGGCCTCGTCCTGCGACGGCTTGCACGCATCTGTACCCGATTCGAGAGTGACCCCCAGTTTCTCTGCTGTTCGGCAACTATCGCAAATCCAGTCGAACACGCTTCGAGGGTGACGAACCAACCCCAGCGGGAATTCAGGCTCGTGACGGAGGATACCAGTGCAACCGGGCCGACACACTGGTTGTTCTGGAACCCACCCGAGTACGGAGAGGGGCAGCAGGGGCACGGGCAAAGACGGTCGAGCCATACCGAGACCAAGCGGCTATTCGTGGATTTAGTCACGCAAGGGTTACAGACGGCAGTGTTTACCCGAGCGCGACAGACTGCAGAACGCTATGCCAGCGCAAGCGCCCGTGAACTCCGAAGTAGAGGGGAGAGAGAGTTGGCAAATACCATCGGAGCCTATCAGGCAGCCCTCTCGAACGAACGCAGACAGCAACTTGAAGCCGAGCTTCACTCAGGCGACCTGCGTGGCGTCTGGAGTACAAACGCGCTCGAACTTGGCGTCGATATCGGCGGATTGGATGCGGTCATTCTTGATGGCTATCCCGGGACACGGATGGCGACCTGGCAGCAAGCAGGCCGTGCTGGTCGAGGAACCGACCCAAGTCTCGTTATTCTCGTCGCTGGAGAGGACCAGCTCGACCAGTATATGATGCGACACCCAGATTCCTTTTTCCAAGGAGCACCTGAACAAGCAGTGGCAAACCCCGAAAATACCCAACTGCTTCCCGCCCATGTGACTGCTGCAGCGACGGAATCATGGCTTACCCCTGCGGACAGCGAACAGTTCGGTGAACCGTTTCCCACAATCGTTGGGAAACTGGAATCGGCGGGGACCCTTTCGCGGCGCTCAACGGACGCAGGTATTCGTTGGCTGTACGATGGCGGTGGTAGTCCACAACACGAGATGAGCCTTCGAACCATCGGCGACCGCGAAATCACGTTGAAAGACAGACAGCGTGATGAAATCATCGGCCGACTGCCCTTCGAAGATGCGCTCCGTGATGCTCATCCCGGTGCCATCTATCACCATCAAGGACGAACCTACGAGGTTGTAAAACTGGATCTCGAGTACGATATCGCAGAACTCGGCCCTTCGCGGGCTGATTATTACACACGGACGCTGCATGAAAAAGAGGTGACCGTCAGAGCGGACCATACCGAACAACGCCTCACAACGAACGAGGAGGTGCTGGTTCGGTTTGCAGATATCACCATGCGAAAGCAGATAACGGGATTCGAGCGCCGGGATAGCAGGTCAGGGGAGGTTATTGGGCAGGAGTCCCTTTCAGTCCCCGAAACAACGCTTGAAACGAGCGCGCTATACTATACAGTTCCCGATAGCATGCGTGCCGAGTTGCTTGCCGCTGATGGAAGTTTTCCCGGGGCAATTCACGCTGTGGAACATGCAATGATTTCGTTGTTCCCCCTTCAGTTAGTCTGTGACCGTCGGGACATTGGCGGTCTTTCGACTCCACTCCATCCACATACCGACCAGAGCACCATCTTCATTTATGATGGCTATCCCGGTGGTGTTGGACTCTCAAAAACAGGGTACGAGCGTATCGATAACCTCGTTTCTGAAACATATGACCTACTCTCGGAGTGCCCGTGTGATGCCGGCTGTCCCGCCTGTGTGCAGTCACCACACTGCGGGAATGCAAACGAACCCCTCGACAAAAAATTGGGTAGACAACTGCTCTCTCGATTTCTCGATGGTCAGACAGAGTAAGTATGCCCCTATTGTTTCCCGGACAGTTCCCCATCTAGCTGCTTTAAATATGTTTCAACGAACGCATGTCGGTCTTGTGCACGCTCCCTTCCCGTCTCGGTATACATCCGATCAGTAAGCTGCAATATCTTTTTGTACAGATGATTGACCGATGTCCGGCCAGCGGGAGAGTTATCAGACTCAGGTGGCAGTTCAGGATTTACGAGCGGTCGCTCATATTGGGCGCCGTAGGTGAAGGTTCTGGCAATACCGATTGCGCCGAGGGCATCTAGATTATCCGCATCAGAGAGTACTTTCGCCTCGATCGTCTGGGGTTCGGGGTCAGTCGAGTATCGGTGAGCGCGGATACAGTGCCGTACCGCAGTTCGTTGTGCCGTGTTGTATCCTTCAGCCTTGAGGATTTCCGTGGCCTTGTCAGCGCCCCACTCCGCATGGTTTTCAATCCGGCCCTCATCCTCCGCTCTCCGGCCGATGTCGTGTAACAGTGCCGCAAGTCGGACGGTTTCGAGGTCCGCATCTTCCGCGCAGGCAAGTGATTCACTGAGTCTGTACACCCGCTCAACATGGAACCAGTCGTGAGCGGGGTTCACATCTTGAAAATATGATTGTGCCTGCCGTCGAATGGCCTCTCTTCGGTCTCTTGCACTTTCATCCATACTGGATAGTTATGGTAACATGGCAATACTATGCTGGTCTCACGAAGGAGATATAACGAGATTAATCAACCACAGTCAGACCGCGGGCGAGGACATCACCCTCCCACTCAATGGGAAGTTCACGCCACGTCCGTGCCCCATCAAGGGTTCGAAAGAGTCCATGGTTGTTCAGGGCAAGCAGCTCTCCCGCGGTTGACCCAGCCGCAAGGACTGCCCTTGTCGAGCCACTCGGATTCGGGAGCCCATCCATAGCTGGTTCCCAGCGCTCTCCTGTCCGTCGATAGACATACGATTGGGCTGTTTCGTGACGGTGAGCGCGTCGGGCACTTTCAGCCGCCGAAACAACAACTGTGTCGGGATTTTCTGGGCCGACAGCGAGTCCCCAAACGTAGGTATGCTCTAGACCGTCCTGTGGGTGTGTCCATGTTTCTCCCGCATCCTCGGACTCGGCATACCCATCGCCTGCCGCACTATACACACGCTCCGGGACCGCAGGATGTGTCGCCAGCGTATGGTTATCCAACCGCGCTCCTTCCGGATGGTCAATCCAGCTTTCTCCGCCATCAGTTGTTTTGAGAAATGCGCCTGCCTCAATGGCGACATACACCGTATCATGTTGTTCTGGATGGTGGGCGAGCCATCGAACATGGTGTGTGTGGGGACGCGGTGGAAACGACCACCGGTCGGCTGTCTCCAGTTCCGTCACCGACGTACATGGCTTCCAGTTGTTCCCTCCATCCTCTGAGCGGTAAACTGCACTGGGTTCGGTCCCAACCCAGATTTCAGTGGGGTCGTGCGGACTAACGGACAGTGCGGTCACGCGATCATGGATATCGCTTACCCGTTCAAAAGTCTCACCGCCATCCCGACTCCGTTGAATCCCGGCGTCAACGGTGCCGACAAAAACCTGTTCTGGCCGTTCAGGGCTCGCTGCGAGACACGTGACTTGTTTGGTAGTAAGCTGTTCGGTCACAAGCCACTCGGCTGTCTGCGCACAGTGTGACAGTCGCTCTCGGCTGATGGCAAGCACGCGGTCGCTGAGCGCAGCATAGGCATACATTGGTACAGATGGTCGCCGGTCAGACGCTCACTCCTCTGTGGCGTCGTCTGATTCGGCGTCAGCAGCCTCGTCCTCGTCTTGTGCTTCATCGTGTTCACCTGCAGCGTCAGCGGTTTCTGCCTCTGTCTCGTCATCTGCAACCGTGACGACAACTGGCTCTTCATCCGTGGCAATTGGCGGGGTGTCAGCATCTGAAGAATCAAGCGCATTCCCAGCGACATATCCGAGGGTACCACCGAGAACGCCACCCACGATAGCCCCCAGTTTACCGCGTCGCGAGCCGAGGACCGTTCCAACAAACCCGCCTACCGCAGAGAGTTTCTTCGCAGTCAGTTTCGAATCATTCCCTGTAACTTCATCGTACTCGTGTGACATGTGCCTACATCTACTAGCTGAAGACTCCTATACCCACCGCCTCGTTTCATGCCCACCGAAGCATTGATTTGTTAAATACCATCATCGGGCCTGCGCTCGACGGTGACTTCTTCCACGACCTCTTCCCCGTCACGGATAACCGTCACATCGATGGTCTGTCCGGGTTCCGTCTCAAGCGCAAGAAACGCTGAGAGTCGTTCACCAGTTTGAATCTCCCAGTCATCAAGTCCAACAATCACATCCCCGCCGACGGGAACCGAGCCACCACGAACTGTAGTGGTTTCAGTGGTTTCTTGGAGGATACCGCTCGATGGACCGGTTGGAAGAACTTCGTTAACATACACTCCCCACGTCACGTCGCCAAGGTCGTTTGCCTCGATGATATCTGGGGTGACGTCTAGAGAGAGAATCCCCATATACGAATGTTCGTACGTACCGTCTTCAATGAGTGCAGGAACCACACGCTTGACCATCGCTGCAGAGATGGCGAAGCCGATATTTTCTCCCTGGCCGGCGCTGATGACACCAACCACCTCTCCATCGTAGGTAATGAGGGGGCCGCCGCTGTTACCGGGGTTAAGCGCGGCATCCGTCTGGACACCGTCAGCTATCGAGAAATCACGACCCGGTATTTGGATGGTCCGATCAACACCGCTGATAACGCCCGTTGTAAACGAGCCAGTTAGCTCAAACGGATTTCCGATGGCCGCAACTGGCGTCCCAACTGCGGCTGGCTGTTCCACGAGCGGGAGGGCGGAGATATCATCCGGCCGCCCTTCGACAATTTCCAGAACAGCGAGGTCACTGTGCCGGTCAGTCCCAACGACGGATGCCTCACGCCAACCGTTGTTAGTAAACCAGATAAACGGGTCTTCAACTTCCCGAACGACGTGTTCGTTTGTCACAAGATACTCGTCATCATAGACCCACGCTGTTCCACCCCCGCTCTGACCCATTTCTTCGAGTCGCACGGCTGCTACCGACTCAACAGCAGCGCGATAAACCTCGGTGAGTTCGGAATCAGCAGGTGGCTCAGCAAGCTCTTCAGGAGGATCAGCAAATTCCTCTGGGAACCCGGGTGTCGGCTCAGATTCGTTGGTCTCAGTGGCTTCCGGTGCACTCAGTGCACAGCCAGCAGAAGCAACAGAAAGCGCAAGTCCAGTGCCTGCAAGCAATCGTCTCCGCGATAGTCGCGGCTCGTCCATATACATAGAAAGGGCGGTAGACAAGTGAATGTTTCTCCATCAATGCAGTGTATCAGATGAGAATACGTGACTATCTGTCAGTGTGGTGGGTCCATGCTCGCAACCACGCTTGTTGCCGTTGCTGTCGCGGGGAGGGCGACTCATAGACGTCTTCGAAGACCGCATCCACATCCGTTTCAGCGAGACTTTCAGCCGTCTTTTTTGCCGTATCAAGTTCCGATTCGATATCCTCTTCAAACTGTTCTTTCTGTGTCGAATCAAGGACACCATGAGCGCGAAGGTACCGTTCAAACCGATGGAGTGGGTCCGTTGTCCGCCACTCCGGTAACGATTCCTGAAGGTGGTCGTATCGCTCAGGGTCATCACTTGTCGAATGGGCACCTTGACGGTAAGTCAAGCTCTCTATGAGCATCGGTTCACCTGCTCGTGCTCCTGACAAAGCATCAGAGACTACCTCAAGGACAGCAATCGGGTCGTTACCGTCGACCTGGCGGCCAGTAAATCCATAGGCCGATGCTTTCTGTGCAATCGTCCGGCTAGCAGTTTGTCGGTGTCGAGGATGTGAAATCGCCCACCCGTTATTCTCACAGAAAAAGACTGTAGGTGTCTCAAAGACTCCAGCCATATTCAACGCCTCGTGAAAATCGCCCTCAGACGTTGCACCATCCCCAAAGTAACAACAAACTGCACTATCGTCAGCAGTGTAGTTCATCGCCATCCCTGCTCCGACAGCGTGTGGAAGCTGTGTCGCAATTGGAATTGCCTGCGGAAAGTGTGGGATGTCATGCTCAGAAGCAAACTCCGGATAGCCTAAACGAAACAGCAGAATATCGCTCATTGGAACACCTCGCGCAAGCTGTAACGCGTTCGAACGATAGGTTGGAAAGAGCCAATCATCTGCACTGAGCGCATGGGCAACCCCAATCTGTGAGGCTTCTTGTCCACGAAACGGTGGGTAGCTGCTCA